>JAEZHP010000118.1 GCA_023416515.1 Pseudomonadota bacterium
CTGTCGTATATGGCCCCGGCGCCAAGGCCCCCGAGCCCCGAGTCGTTAGCTGAGATATTGAACCGGCGTGAAGGCGTGCGTTTGCTTCAGCAGTTCGACCACCCTCTCGCAGTCACGCTTATCCCTATAGCTCTCGCCTTGGGCAAGCGGTTCGCCGTTGGCCGCTCGGAGCCGCCAGCGCCACTCCGTCGGGGCGAGGGCATTCGCCGCCCCTAAGCCGAAGCGGGGTGAGGGATAGATTTCGAAGTGGGTACCAATCATCGTTCATTTCCTTCCAGTTTGCCTGCGGAGGAACTTGACCGACGAGGATCCCTAGATCAGAACCTCGGTTGACCACGGCGGCCCCTCCGCAGGGGTTGCTCGAAGCCGGGGCCCGGCAAGGCCCCGGCTTCGCTACAGTGTCAAAAAGCCAAATGGCCATTCAACCGGCACAGTATCCGGTCGCGAATCGCCCGATGCAAGTGATGATGCGCGCATCATCCACAGGCATTCATGGTTTAGAAAGAATTCGCTGGGCGGTTCTGTTACGCTGGATCAAATCCACGACCAGATAATGATAGCGAACACCGCCGCCTGGGCGCCGATAATCAACGCAAACTCGATCTTGAGCCTCATTCGTCCGGCAACTCCTCGCTGAGCGCGTCGTCGCAGCCGCGCCAGCGGCCGCGCATCGGGCGCAGGCAGTCGGCGGATATCCCCATGGCGGCGGCTAGGCGCTCGCCCTGCTTCCCTCGCAGCCGCTTAGCCTCCTCGATGCGCTTCAGTTCGGAGGGCGACATGCCGGCGCGGCTGGCGAGCTCGTTCGGGGTGAGCCCGAGATGCTTGCGCCAGACCGTCACCGGGAAGGCGCCGGCGTAGAGGCGCTCGATCAGATCGTCCGGAAGCTCGATCACTCGCCGAAGTCGCGCTGTGCGAGCCAGTCGGCCATCCTTGCTGCTACTTCGTCGGGCGGACCGAGCGGGACCCGATGGATGTTCTCGCCGGGCGAGCCTTGCCAATCGAGCATTACGGTGCCGGCGTCCTCGACCAGCTGCCACGACGGCCGATCTTGATCATTCGTTCCCGGCATGTTCTCTCCCCGCCATGGCCGAATCGCAGCATCATATCCTGAACGACGAAGAACTCCGCATCCTGTTCAGCTACTGCCTCAAGCGGTTACCGGCGAGCGTGATCAAGGATCTTCAAGGCAGCGCGGACAAGAGGGAGCGGGCGCTGGCGATCGGCACCGACATCGTGATTCAGAACCTTCGCCAGGCGAAGCACCTGGTGCTGCGCCCGCCGCCGCTGGCGGGGCACGCTGACTGCAATTTCAGAGAGGGCTAGACGTCGCCGCTTCCCAAGGCACGGTAACGGCCAATCGGCTTCACCCGCTCCAGTTCACGGCGCTCAGTGCAGGGGAACCCTCTGATTCTTCGCTGGCGCTCCGCCGCAAGCGGCTACGCGCTGGGTTCGATTCCCTTCACCCGCTCCTCAGCCTCACGGACATTCATCGGTCCGGCGACATCCTGAAGCGACGCGGCCAGTTCCGCTCGCCGGAACGGCTTGGTGAGGCGGGGGAAGTCGGTCGGGACACCGTCGCTCTCCGCATAGCCGGAAATGAGCAAGGCGGGCATGTCGCCCCGCCGACCCCGAAGTTCGTGGATCAACTCGGTGCCGGTCATTCCCGGCATGAGATGGTCGGTGACGAGAAGGTCGATCCGGGTGCCGCTGTCGAGCAGGCGAAGGGCCGACTCGGCGCTGTCCGCCTCGACGACGATGTAACCGAGGTCGGCGAGCATGTCGGCGGTGGTGGCGCGGACGATCTCCTCGTCGTCCACCAGCAGAATAGTGCCAGCACCGGCGCTTCCGTCGAGATCGGATTCACTCGCCTGCTGCTCGGCCTGCTCCGACGTGGTCGGGAGGTGGAGCTCGACGACCGTTCCGACGCCGGGCTTGCTCTTGATGGTGAGCGCTCCGCCGAGCTGGGCGGCGAGACCGTGGACCATCGACAGGCCGAGGCCGGTGCCGCGGCCGACGCCCTTGGTCGAAAAGAAGGGCTCGATGGCACGCTTCAGCGTCGCCTCGTCCATTCCGACGCCGGTGTCAGCGACCGAGAGACGGACATAAGCGCCCGGCGAAAGCCCGGGCGGGTTGCCGCGACCGAGCTGCTCGGCCTGGGCAGACACTGTGAGCGTGCCCCCGCCTGGCATCGCGTCGCGCGCGTTCACGGCGAGATTGAGGATCGCCATTTCGATCTGGTTGGGATCCGCCTTCACCGGCGGCAGCCCCGGGGCGACGTCCAGGCCGACCTTGACCTGCGGGCCCGACGTGCTGTCGACCAGCTCGATCATGTTCGCCATCAGGGTGCGAAGGTCGACGGCCACGGCCTGAAGCGGCTGTCGGCGGGCAAAGGCAAGCAACCGCTGAACCAGGACCTTGGCCCGCTCGGCCGAGGCAAGGGCGCCGTCGACGAGGCGCTGCTCGCGTTCGCCGCCGACGCTTCGCCGCTGGAGCAGGTCGAGCGCGCCGATGATCGGGGTCAGCAGATTGTTGAAATCATGGGCGACTCCTCCGGTGAGCTGGCCCATGGATTCGAGCTTCTGGCTCTGGCGAAGCGCCTCCTGGGTGCGCTCGAGCTCCTCACGATGCGCCTTCTCGACGGTGATGTCGCGGCCGACGGCGTGGACCAGTCCTTCGTCCGGGACCGCGATCCAGGAAATCCAGCGATAGGAGCCATCGCTCGCCCGGTAGCGATTTTCGAAGCGGAAGGTGGTGACCCCTTCGGCAAGCTTGCCGAGCTCGGCCTCGGTCGGGGCGATATCGTCGGGGTGGATGAATGTGACGAGGTTGTCGCCGAGAAGGTCCGACTGCGACCAGCCGAGAAGGGTCGTCCAGGCCGGATTGACCGCGTTGATAATGCCGTCGAAGCGGGCGACCACCATCATGTCGGTGGTGAGTCGCCACATGCGATCGCGGTCCGCGGTGCGCTCGGCGACCTGAGCCTCGAGAGTCTCGTTGAGTCGGCGAAGGGCCTCTTCGGTCCGGCGCTCCAGGTCGATGTCGAGACAGGCAACGACGGCGCCGGTGATCGCTCCGATCTCGTCGCGGATCGGAGCTCCGATCAGCCGGAGCCAAGCCTGGCGGCCGTCGCGACGCTGATAGAGGACTTCGAGCTCGGGCCTCTCTTCTTCGCCGCCCAAGGCGCGGGCGAGCGGATAGGATTCCGGCGCGACCTGCCGGCCGTCGGCGTGATGGGCGACCCAGTCAGCGTAGGAATCGACGTCCTCGGACGGAAGCACCGGATGGCCGAACACCTCCTCGACCTGGGCATTGCCGCCGATGATACGGCCGCTAGGAGCCTCCGCGAGCACGACTCCGACCGGAACCGCGTCAAACACGGCGCGCAGTCGAGCCTCGCTCTCGCGGAGGGCCTCGAGCGTCTCGCGCCGCCCCGTGACGTCCAGGAGGACGCCGGGAAACCGGAGCGGTGCGCCGTCCGCGGAAAATGAGACCTGCCCGTTCGCTTCGACCCAACGCCAGCCGCCGCCGTGGCGGCGGACGCGATATTCGCAGCGATAGTCGCCGCCGCGGCCGAGCACCTCGGCAATCGCCTCCGAAACGCGGCCACGATCGTCGACGTGGATCGATTCCATGACTTGGTCGAGCGGCAGTCCCGTGCGGCAGAGTTCCGGATCGAGATCGAAGGAACGGGCAAAGCGCTCGTCGGCAGTGAACACATCCCCGGGAACGTCCCAGACCCAGGTGCCGACGATGGCGCCGGCATCGAGAGCCAGCTGGAGCCGCTCGGAGGCGGCGCGCGCCTCAGCTTCGCTGACCCTGAGCCGCGCATCGGCGCGCGTCCGCTCGACGGCGGCCCAGGTGCGATCCGCGACTTCGGTCACGAGATCGGCATCACGCTCCGTCCAGGACCGCGGGGAATTGGCATGAACATAGAGAGCCGCGCGCATGTGACCGTCCTTGACCAAGGACGCGGTGATCGCTGCGCGGGTGTCGATTGCGTCGAACGCCGCAAGGCTTTCGGGCGAATTGGTGCGCGGATCCTCGGCGACGTCAGGGATCAGTAGAGGAATTCCGGCCTTCAGGCTCGAATGGACGTCGGGGCCGAATCCGGCGAGGTCATGGGTTCCTTCGCGGCCGGGCACGGTGCCGTCGGTCCAATTGCGCTCGGTGGTGAAGTAGCGGGCCGATTCCTCGACCTCGCCATAGCCGACGCGGCTTGCGCCGAGATGGCGGCCCAGCGCCTCCTCTGCCGCCGCGATGATCGCCTGCGGGTCTGAGAGGGTGCGAATTCGATCGCTCAGCTCCAGCAGGAAGCGGTTGCGGCGCTCGGTGAAGATTCTGTCGGTGACTTCGTGGCCTTGGTTGAAGACTCCGACGACCGCTCCGTCCTCGCCGCGGATCGGCGTGAAGCTGTAGTTCCAATAGGTTTCCTGGACGCGGCCGTTGCGCTCCATCGGGAGCATCTGGTCGAAGGTGGAGAAACCCTCGCCCCTGGTCATCACGTCCTGGAATTGGGGCCCGACGACCCCCCAGATATCGGGCCACACCTCGGCGCCGGGGCGACCGAGAGCCCAGGGATGGCGCTCGGCAGGGATCGGGGCCCAGGCGTCGTTGTAGAAGAGGCGGAGCTCGTCGCCCCAATAGATGGCGGTGGGGAAGGCCGAGTGGAGACAGATCGACAGAGCCGAACGAAGCGACTGAGGCCAGGTATCCGGAGGCCCGAGCGGAGTCGCCGTCCAGTCGGTGCCGCGGATCAGGGCGCCGAGGTCGCCGCCGCCGGCGAGGAATTGCTGCGGATCGGGCAGCCGGTTCGAATCGCTCACGGCAGTCTTGCCTTGTACTGGAGTCGGCCCCCCGGCCGAAAACTGCCTAGTCGATTAAAACCGCTGCCGAAAAGAGCCAAAATGCGGGTCAGGCCGTTGGCTCGGGGGCGCTCTGGCGCTTGTCCTCGGTATTGGTGTCGAAGTCGCCGGCGTCGTGGCGCTCGTGAAGCTGTTCAGACAAGTCGCCCGTAACGCGGTTGACCATTCGGCCGCGCTTGACCGCGGGACGCTCGGCGAGGGCGTCGGCCCAGCGGATGACATTGGGATATTCGTGGACGCTGAGGAATTCGGCGGCGTCATAGGCCTCGCCTCGAACGACCGCTCCGTACCAGGGCCAGATCGCCATGTCGGCGATCGTATAGTCGGAGCCCGCGACATACTCGCTCTCGGCGAGGCGGCGGTCGAGGACGTCGAGCTGCCGCTTCGCCTCCATCGCGTAGCGGTTGATCGCATATTCGATCTTGAACGGTGCATAGGCGTAGAAATGGCCGAAGCCGCCGCCGAGGAAGGGCGCGCTGCCCATCTGCCAGAACAGCCAGGACAAGGCTTCCGCGCGTGCGGGATATTGGCTCGGAAGGAACGCTCCGAATTTCTCGGCCAGGTACATGAGGATGGCGCCGGATTCGAATACCCGAACGGGTTCCGGCCCGCTGCGATCGAGGAGGGCGGGAATCTTGGAGTTGGGGTTGACCGCGACGAAGCCGCTGGAGAACTGGTCCCCTTCCGAAATCCGGATCAGCCAGGCGTCATATTCGGCCTCGCTGATGCCGAGCGCGAGCAGCTCCTCGAGCATGATCGTGACTTTGACGCCGTTGGGGGTACCAAGCGAATAGAGCTGCAGGGAATGCTTGCCGACCGGCAGCTCCTTGTCGTGGGTCGCTCCGGCGATGGGGCGGTTGATGTTGGCGAACTTGCCGCCGCTTTCGCTGTCCCAGGTCCACACGCGGGGAGGGGTGTAGCTGTCGGTGTCGCTCATCGTCATTCTCCTCAAACCCGGACGTCGCGGCTGATCTGGTGCGGCGCAGCGCGGTTCCAAGGGGAAACGTTTCGGATGCGGCGCGTTGGCGAGCCGTGCCGCGCTATTATTTCAACATCTGCTCAGAGGAATTCGAGGAGACCGATCTGGTGGGGGAGCATTGCCCCGACGACCTGGCCGCGCTCAAGGAGGCGCTTCGCCAGGCGAGCTCGATCGTCGAGCAGCAGCTCTTCTTCAACAAGGTGGTCGACGCCTGGATCGAAGTGGAGGACGAAGACCATCGCGAGGTGATGCGCCTGCCGCTCAGAGCGGCCGCCTACTGATGCACCGGCTGTGGCTGATCACCAATCCGTCGTCGGGATCCGCGAGCCCCGAGAAATGCGCGGCGATCGAGGCGATCTTCGAGGAGCGTGGGCTCGAGCTTGGGGGCCGGACGATCTTTCCCGAGGACGGGCTGCCGGCGGTCGAGGAGCTGATCGAGGCCCAGGTCGACACGGTGGTGCTGTTCGCAGGGGACGGGACCGTCAACGCGGCCGCTTGCAAATATGACCGATGGAGAGGCGAGGTGCTGGTGCTGCCGGGCGGCACCATGAACATCCTCGCCAAACGCCTCCACGGCGCCGCCGACCCGCATGACATCGTCCACAAGGCGCATGAGCAGGGGGCGGGCCGGGCGATGCCGTTCGTCGAGTCGGGGCCTCACCGGGCTTTCTGCTCGCTCATCATCGGCCCCGCCGCGGCTTGGGCACAGGCGCGCGAGGCGGTTCGCTACCGGGCATTCACCCGGCTTCGGCGGGCGGTCCGCGTCGCGTGGGCGCGGACGTGGGCGAAGGGCGTATGCCTGTTCGACGGCACCAAGGTGCGCGGCGCCTACAAGGCCCTGCTGATCAGTCCCGAGGACGGCTGGCTGAAGATTTCCGCCTTCACCGCGCGCGGCTTCATGGACGCGGCCAAGCTCGGCTGGGAATGGCTGACCGGCAACTGGCAGGACGCGCCGACAGTCGACAATGTCCGGTCGGCGCACGTCACGGTGACCGGCCCGCGCGCGATCCATGCCTTGTTCGACGGCGAGGAGGTGATGTTGAAGTCGCCGGCGCGGATCAGCTCGGGAGTGAGCAACCTCTCCTTCATCGCGACCGTTGAAGCTCCATGATCCGTCTCTTCCATGTCTCCGACCTTCATTTCGGCCGCCAGGACCAGGCCGCGATCGACTGGTTCGCCGCGACGGTCCATGCCGAGCGGCCGGCGGCGGTGATTTGCACGGGCGACCTCACCCAGCGCGCTCGGAGCGCCGAGTTCGAGGCAGCGACCCGCTTCCTGGAAACGCTGCCGGTGCCGGTGACCATCGAGCCCGGCAATCACGACTTGCCCTACTTCAATCCGTTCGAGCGCTTCTTCAGCCCGTATCGGCGCTACGGCCGGCTGGAGCGGATGATCGAGCGGCCGCTGGACGTGGCCAACGTCGTGGTGGTTCCGCTCAAGACGACCGCTCGCTTCCAGCTTCGGCGCAACTGGTCGTGGGGCGTGGTCGGGCGGCGGTCGCTTGCGAAGACCCTGGCGCTGCTCGAAAGCGTCGGCGACGACCAGGTGAAGCTGGTCGCCTGCCACCATCCCTTGATCGACCGCGAAGGCGGGGAGTCGACCGCAAAGACCATCCGGGGACGCGAGGCGCTGGAGGCGCTTGCGGCGGCCGGAGCCCATGCAGTGTTGTCCGGCCACGTCCACACGCCGTTCGACCTTCAGGTGCCGGTCGCCGGGGGCGCCACCATCCGCAAGATCGGTGCCGGGACCCTGTCGGAACGGGTGCGCGAGGCGCCGCCCTCGTTCAACGAGATCAGGGTCGGGGAGGGCGGCGCGTTGGAAGTGATGCACCGCTGGATGGATAGCCCCGGCGCCTGAAAGGCGGCCGGGGCCGACCCGCTATTATTTCTTCGTCTGAGTCGAGTCGGTGCTGCTCTTCTTGCCGCCCTTCTCGGTCGTCTGCTGAGTCGTGCCGCTCTTGAGAGTGCTAGGATCCGTCTCGCTGGGCTTTTGCGGTTCGAGCATGTTCTTCTCCCTTCCTGGCGCCGGAGTCGCTTGGCCGGCGCGCAGAGAATACAGCCAGAAGGGGCCCGACGCACGCGGCTGCGTCGAAAACAACCGGATCGGAGACGAAAGTGTCGGGACGGACGGAGAGACTATTGTTCGATCCGTGATCCATGAGCCGACTTGAGCCAAGCTCGGGTGGCCCGCGCGATCAACGGTCGGGGCGTTGCTCGGGATAAGATTCGCCGCGCTCGCGGGCCTCGCGGCGGGCTCGCTCTTCAGCGATGCGCGCCTCGCGCCCGCGGCGTTCGTCTTCCTCGCGAAGCTGGCGGCCTCGGGCGCGATCCGCCTCCGACCTGCTCGTGGTGACGGCATCGACACCGGCGCTGACCGCACGCACGGGCAGGGTGACGACGTCGAGCGCTGTCTTAGCGATGCAGCCCGAGAGGGCGACTGGAAGGGCGAGAAGGATCAGCGCGCGCATCGTCAGCGGCCTAGCAGGAATGCGTTGCGCGGGCGTGAACGAAACGCCGGCCCGGGCTTGACTTCCGACAAGCTGTGTTCAACAATTTCTGTCATGACAGAAATAGAGGAACATAGGTCGCAAGCCCGGATGGCGCCCGCGGTGGAGCGGTTCGTGCTTCACTGGGGCGACATGGGCGGGCGCTGGGGAGTCAACCGGTCGGTCGCCCAGATCCACGCGCTTCTCTACCTCGCCGAGCGGCCGCTGACCGCGGAGGATCTTGCCGACACGCTGGGGATCGCGCGCTCGAACGTGTCGAACAGCCTCAAGGAATTGCTCGGCTGGAAGCTCATCCGGCGCATTCCGGTGATGGGCGATCGCCGCGACCATTATGAGGCCGAGACCGATTTGTGGGAGATGCTGACCCGCATCGCCCAGGGCCGCAAGGAGCGCGAGCTCGATCCCGCCGCGAGCGCGATCCGGGCCTGCATCGCCGAGGCCGAGGGGGACGAGACGGTGAACCCTGTGGCGCGGCGGCGGCTGGAGGAAATGGGCCGATTCGTCGGGGAGATCGAGCGCTGGTACGGCCAGATGATCAGCGTGCCGGCGCCCAAGCTCATGCAACTGATGAAGATGGGCACCAAGGTCGTCGACCTGCTGAGGCTCGGCCGCAAGGGGAAGGTGTGAACCATGGCGGTTCGGCAAGAAGCGGTGAATGAGGGTGCTGCCCCGGTCATCGTCTTCGACGCCGAATGCGTCCTTTGCTCCGCCAATGCCAAGTTCGTCCTGAAGCATGACCGACGCGGCCATTTTCGGCTCGCGGCCCAACAGAGCGAGGCGGGAGCCGCGCTCTATCGCCGGTTCGGCATCGATCCAGCCGACCCCGAGACTCTGATCGTCGTCAGCGGTGACGAAGCAGCGCGCTACAGCGACGCCGTGTTCGCAATCGCTCGCGGCCTCGGCTGGCCCTGGCGGGCGGCCTGCGCCTTCAGAATGGTCCCGCGTTTCATCCGCGACCCCCTTTACCGGCTGGTCGCCCGCAACCGTTACCGGCTGTTCGGCAAAAGGCAGACCTGCTGGGCCCCGTCGCCCGAGCAGAGGGGGAGGATGCTATGATCGCACCGCGTCGCAAAGCTGCTCTTCAGGAAGCGCCCGCGTGGCCCGAGCGAGAGCCGAACCCGCTCGGCGACCTGCGCTTTCGTCGGCTGGTTGGCGAGGAGGGATGGGATCGGCTTCCCGCGGCCGTGCGGGAGCGGTTCGGGCATCGCGTCGCGGGATGCCGAACCATCCTTTACAGCGGCGAGGTCGTCGACTGCAGGATGAGCCGCGCCGGGATGTGCCTGGCCCAGGCCGCTCGCCTGATCGGATCGCCTCTGCCGCTGAGCCGCGCCTGTGGGGTGCCCGCGGCGGTGAGCGTCACCGAGGACCCGGTGAGCGGGGGCCAGCATTGGTTGCGGATCTACGGCCGGGCGCGCGGCTTCCCGCAGATTATCTGCAGCTGCAAGGCGTTCGCCGGTCCGACCGGCCTTGAGGAATATCTCGGGTTCGGGTTCGGAATCGCGCTCAAGGTCGTTGCTGACGCCGAGGCCCTCCATTTCGTCGGCGATCATATCTTCTGGCGAGGGCTCGGTATTCGAATGCGCCTGCCGCGCTGGCTTTCGCCCGGGGATCTGACCGTAAGCCACGTCGACCGCGGCGATGGGTCCTTCACCTTCGAGCTCCATCTTCATCACCATTGGTTCGGCGAGCTGGTCAGGCAAGTCGCGACCTTCAGGGAAAGGCGGCTGTCATGAGCCGGATCCTCGTCATCGGCGGCTATGGAGGCTTCGGCGCCAGGCTTTCGCGGCGGCTGGCGGCCAACGGTCACCGGGTGTTGGTCGGGGGACGAAGCGCGGACAAGGCTGCCGCCATGGCAGCCACTATCGACGGGGCGGAGCCGGTCGTGATCGATCGCAACGGCGATGTCGGCGCAGTGCTGGTGAACGTCAGGCCGGAACTGGTCGTGGACGCCGCCGGGCCGTTTCAGGGCAGCGGCTATCGGGTGCCCAAAGCGTGCATCTCGCTCGGCATCCCCTATCTGGATCTCGCCGATGCACGCGAATTCGTGTGCGGGATCGATGTTCTCGACGGCGCCGCCCAAACCGCCGGAGTGGCGGTGGTGAGCGGAGCTTCGAGCGTCCCCGCATTGTCGGGAGCCGTCGCTCGACACCTGGCTGAGGGACTGGACCGGGTTACCTCGGTCGAGACGGCGCTGAGCGCCTCGAGCCGCTCCTCTGCCGGAAGATCGGTGGTTCAAGCCGTGCTCAGCTACGTCGGAATGCCGGTGCGTCTATGGCGCGGCGGCCTCTGGCAGCAGAGGCCCGGCTGGCAGGACTTGCGGCGCCAGAATTACGCGGCGGCAGGCTTCAAACCCCTCAATCGTATCGTCGCCCTGTGCGACGTGCCCGACCTGCAGCTTCTACCGGCGTCGCTGCCCGGGCAGCCCTCGGTCACATTTCGCGCCGGTAACGAATCTTCCGCCCAGATGGTCGTCCTGTGGCTTCTCAGCTGGCCGGTCCGCTGGGGCTGGTTGCGCTCCCCGCACCGGCTGGCACGATGGTTCTTGCCCCTCCAGCAGCGGCTCGCACGGTGGAGCAGTGATCGCTCCGCGATGGCCATGACGATGAAGGGCTGGAGCGACGGCCGCCCGGTGACGAAGCGCTGGACGATCGTTGCGGAGCAGGGTGACGGCCCGGAAATCCCCACATTGGCCGGCGAGCTTTTGGCGGAGGATCTGCTCGCCGGACGCGTCGCGCCCGGAGCGCGCCATGGAGCGGGCCTGCTTAGCCTCGACCGTTTCGAGCCGCTGTTCGGCCGGATCGCGGTTCGGCAGGAGACGGTCGAGCTCGAGACAAGTGAGCCGCTCTATCGGCGGTTGCTCGGCGAGAGCTTCGACAGGCTGCCGGCGTCGGTGAGATCAATGCACGAAGTCCATGGAGATGCCGGGGCCGCGGGCGAAGGTGAGGTGAAGCGAGGCGGCGGTCTACTCGGCCGGCTGATCGGCGCCATCGTCGGCTTCCCACCCGCTGGCACCTACCCCGTCCATGTCGAATTCCTGGAGCAGGGCGGGCGCGAGCGGTGGATCCGCCATTTCGGCCCTCATCGTTTCTGGAGCTGGTTCAGCATCCGGGGCGGACTGCTCTACGAGCGGTTCGGGCTGCTTCGCTTCGGCTTCGAATTGCCCTGCGACGAGAGTGCGCTGCGCATGCGGCTGGTGCGGTGGAGCGCGGCCGGGGTGCCCTTGCCGCTGTTCCTTGCGCCCCGCGTCAACGCCCGGGAGTGGCAGGAGGACGATCGATTCCTCTTCGACGATCGGATCACGATGCCCCTGATCGGCGAGTTGATCCACTATTCGGGCTGGCTTCGGCCGGTGGGCGCGGCCGGCCAGGCCGCAACGGATCGGAGCCTCAAGACCGCAGCCTAGGGGGGAGCAATGGCGATACCGGAGGAAGAAAGGCCCACGGCGGCGCGGGTCATGCTGGGATTCATTGCGGCGGCGTTCGCAGCGGTGACGGCCGCGATCGTGATGATGGAGGGCGCTGCTGGGGACATGGAGCTCGAGGGAATGCTCGGATTTGCCGTCTTCGCGTTCCTGTTCGGGATCCCGATCGCCCTTATCGCCATCCTGGTCATGGCCCTGCCGGCCTATCTCTTGATGCGCCGGCACTGGTATGTCCGATGGTGGAATGCCGGGCTGAGCGGCGCCGTCATCGGGAGCGTTGGCGGTTCGCTGCTCGGTGGATCCGACATGACCGCAATGGCTCAGATGGCGCTAGCCGGCTCGGTTGGAGGCCTGGCGTTCTGGGCCGTCGTGCGCCCGCGCGGAACTCATGTTCGAATCGACGCCGAGACGTTCCGCTAGGTCGCGAGTGAGCAGGCGCCAGCCTTCGGGCAGGAAGTCCGTCGACATGAAATAGTAGAAGTTGCAGCTGCCCGAGCGGGTCCAGTTGCCGCCCTTGTTGAGGCCGAGTGCCGTGGTTCCGATGAAGATCGGGCCGCCGCTGTCGCCGGCGGCGCAGGTCGGGCCCTTGACGGTGATCCAGGTCGGCTCGCACGGGCCGCCGCACATGTTGCCGGGCGGGGCATAATCGGTGAGCTGGATCTCGGCGCAGCCGTAGCCGCTGCTCTCTCCGCGGTGGCAGGCGATGTCGCCGGCGCGCAAGGTGGCTCCGCCGCGGGCGGCGGTGACTGGGCGGGCGGCGCGCTTGTCGGCGTCGGCGTAGAAGAGCGGGCTCAGCGGCTCGTCGCTGACATGGACCTGGACGTCCTGGCTGCCTGCGCCCCAGCCGGCGACGAAGGTCAGCTTCTGGCTTCGGCCGCCGGGCTGGAGGAGGGTGAGGTCGTCGGCGCAATGGGCGGCGGTGGTGAGGCCGGTGCGGGCGCCGTCGGTGACGGTGAAGCCGGCGGTGCACCAGGTGCGTCGGCCGCTGGCAGGGTTGATGCCCTCGACCCGGCCGCCGCCCGAAGCGTCGGAGTTGCGGCTTTCGCCGAGCGCGAGGCCGAAGCGGATGGGGACCCCGGTCAGCGCTTCCAGACGCGCCTTGGTCTCGGCCACCCGTTCGGGCGGGAAACGGGCAGGGTTGCCGAGCACGACAAGCTCACCGGTGCGCGGGTCGAAGCCCATGCCTTCGTTGCCCGGGGTCGCGGCGACGATGGCGTCGCGGTGGCGGCGCATGGCGGCGACGACCTGCTCGCGGGTCGCGGCGGCTCCGGTGACGAAATGGACCGGCACGTCCATGCCGCCGACGCGCAGGGCGGTGTCGAGCGCCGGCTCATCGCCGGTGAGGCGGACGACGATGCGGTAGGCCGGCCGATGCTCGATGGCGATGCCTGCAACCCGCTCGGAATGGCGGCGAAGAAGGCGGTCGAGCGGAGCGACGCTGAGCTCCTGCGCGCGCAGGCGGCGAAGGGCCTCGCTCGGAGCGACCGCGAAGAGATTGGCGTAGGCGGTCGCGTCCTGGGTGAGCGCCTCGGCCGGGGTCTGCACGCGCGGCCCTGGGGCGCCCTGCGCGGCGGCTGGCGTGGCGACGGCAAGGGCGAGGAATAGGAAGAATTTGCGCAAAGCTGGACCCGCTCGAGTGAGACGCTCTTGCCTTCCGCTGGATTGACTCAAGCTGACCGACTCAGGCCTTGCGCGCGATGATCTCGGCGACGAGCGGGGTGATCATCAGCGTATCCTCGGGACAATTGTCGAGGGCCCTGGCGAAGCGCGCCGCCTCGTCGGCTTCGGCATAGCCGAGCTCGTGGAGGCGGGCGGCGTTGACCGCCATGAAGGCGGCCGGCCAGCGCCAGGTGAAATCGCTCGGGCGAACGATCTCGATCAGAGGCCGGGTGGCAACGATCTCGAGGCCCGCGGCTCGGAGCATGTCGGGGAGTTGGAGGGCGATGTCGGGCTCGCCGCCGCTGTCGCGCCAGCTTCGGATGACGAGGTCGCGGAAGCGCTCGACATCCGGATTGGGCGGCATCGTCCGCCACGCGCCGTAGTCGGCATATTCGTGGAAGACCGCGACTCCGCCGGGCTTCAGCGCCTGGGCGATGTGGCGAACCGTGGCGGCGGGATCGGCGACGAAGGAGAGCAGCCAGCGGCACCAGGTGGCGTCCGCGATATCCTCGCCAAAGCCTGCCTCAGAGACGTCGTGGCTTCTCATCTCGATGTTGGCGAGACCCTGGCGGCCGGCGCGGTCCTGCAGCGATCCCAGGAAGTTGGGCGAGCGCTCAAGGGCGATGACTCGGCCCGTGGGGCCGACGATCTCGGCGAGGTCGGTGGCGGCGAAGCCCGGCCCGGCGCCGACGTCGATCACGGTCATTCCCGGCGCGATCCCGGCCGCGGTCCAGCCGTCGAGGACGTGGCGGCGCCACACCCGATGCTGGAGGCCGAGCCGCTCGATCTCGTCTTCTTGCGTCCCGAGGACGTAATCACCTTCGCTCATTCGCGCTCTGTGCGGAGCCGCGCCGCATCAGGCCAGCCGAATCTTGCGCTCAAACGCAAAAGGGCGGCCCGTTGCCGGACCGCCCCTCTGGTGATTCACTTTGCTTTCGGCAGCCGTCACGGGAGTAAATCCCGTGACGTCGATCCGGTCGGCTCCGCCGCCGGTCGGCCGGCAGCGATAAGTCTTCGCACTGCTTCGACGACGCTTCGCGTCGGCGGCGCTGCGCTCGCTTATCGCTTGCTGAACTGGAAGCTGCGACGCGCCTTTGCGCGGCCGTACTTCTTACGCTCGACGACGCGCGGGTCGCGGGTCAGGAAGCCGGCCTGCTTGACCGCGGTGCGGAGCGCCGGCTCGAAGCGCGACAGCGCCTGGGCGATGCCATGCTTGACCGCGCCGGCCTGGCCGGAGAGGCCGCCGCCGGAAACGGTGCAGACCACGTCATACTGCTCGCGGCGCTCGGCGACGTCGAACGGCTGGTTGATGACCAGACGAAGAGTCGGACGCGCGAAATAGACTTCCTGGTCGCGGCCGTTGACGGTGATCTTGCCGGTGCCCGGCTTCAGCCACACGCGGGCGACGGCGTCCTTGCGGCGGCCGGTCGCATAAGCGCGGCCATGAGCGTCGAGCTGCTGCTCACGAAGGACCGCGGCGATCTGCGGACCTTGCGTCGAGACGCCATGGTCGTCGACCGGCTGCTCGCGGCGACCGCGGCCGCCCGAAGCGGCGGGAGCCGGCGCGGCGGCCTGGCCCTCGACGACGGCGCCGATATCGGAAAGGGACTGACGATTATCGGTCATTGCTTACGCACCCACCTTGTTCTTGCGGTTCATGGCCGCGACATCGAGGACCTGCGGGTTCTGGCCGCCGTGCGGGTGCTCGGTGCCGTTGTAGAGGTGCAGGGCACGCATCTGATCACGGCCGAGCGGGCCGCGCGGAATCATGCGCTCGATCGCCTTCTCGAGGACGCGCTCCGGGAAGCGGCCATCGAGGACCTTGCCCGCAGTGATGCCCTTGATACCGCCCGGATAACCGGTGTGGCGGTAATAGACCTTGTCCTGCAGCTTGTTGCCGGTGAAGCGGACCTTGTCGGCATTGATGATGACGACATGATCGCCGCAATCGACGTGCGGGGTGTAGGACGGCTTGTGCTTGCCGCGCAGGATGTTCGCGACGATCGTGGCGAGACGCCCGACGACGAGACCGTCGGCGTCGATCAAATGCCACTTCTTTTCCACCTCGGCCGGCTTCGCCGACTTGGTGGTCTTGAGGAGCGCCTTCATGGGCCCTGGACCTTTTCTTAGAAACGGAAAGGCGCCGCCCATACCTGAGAACAAGCGGGAGGCGGCGCTGCGAGCGGCCAAATGGCAGCGAAGGCCCGGAAAGTCAATGAAGCTGCGGGTTTCGTGAGAGGTAAAATAATACCTTGCCGATCTCAGCCCTTCGGATGCAGGTCCTGATCGAGCGCTTCCCGCGCGGCCTGGATCGCCTCGATGTGCGGGAAGACCGCGCTTAGGCCGGTGACCAAGGGCCGCGCCCGCTCTCCAAGCTCGCCGAGCCGCGCGTAGAGCGCGGGGACCAGGGCGAGCAGCCGGAAGCCCTCGAACTTCGGCCGGCCGTTCTCGTCGATGGGATCATCCCAGACGAGGCGGCCTGCGAGGCTCTTCGAATCGAGCAGCTCGAGGAGGGCATCGCCAATGCCCCGGTAAGCATCCTGCGGAAGCTTCGAGATGAGCGTCGCCAGGAGGATGGCGGAATCGACATGATGGGCGTCGTGAGCGACGCCAAGGGCGGCGACCAGCTCCGGAGCTCGGTCGGCATAGAGCTGGGGAAGCTTGAGGAGCTCCTTCAGATCGCGCCGCATCCACCTCTCCGGCGCGGCGATGAGGCGATCGAGCGCCTCCAGATCGGGGCCGAGGCGGGCGTCGACCACCGCCTGGATTTTGTCCTGCACCTCCTCCGGATCTGCAAAGGGCTCGGGCGGATCGCCATCCAGCCGCTTCGCATTGGCAAGCGCAGCGAAGGCCGATTGCTCGTCACCATGCTTGCCGAGCGGCCTCGGCTGCGCCGGCGTCAGTCCGAGGGCCGGCGAATAGCTGGCAGTCGAGCCCAGCTGCAGGTGCATGAAGAAGTAGAAGCCGGGAAACCAGGACAGCGGCGAAGGCCGGCCGTACCAGTAGATGACGGGCCGGGCGTCGGGGGCCAGGGCCTGGACGCCCGCCACTCCGCCACGAAGCAAGGCCGAACCATCGGGTTTCGGAGCGGGTTCGAGGATCACTGCGCCGGCGGGCGGACCGGATGGGACGCTGATGGTTCGGCGTTCCTTGCGCTTGTCCAACTGACTGATGCCGAGGCCGGAGCGTCTGAGCTCGGTCAGCCGCTCGATCGCGGCCGGGTCGTCCGTGCGCAGGAGCAGGTGGCAGCCTTGATCATCCTCATAATGGATGGCGGGAAGGGAGAGGCGGTCGAGCAGGGCGCTGGCGGTATAGGCGATGCCCGCTCTGCCCCGAAGCAGCAGCGGGGGCAGCGGCCCGGTTCGGTCGGGCAGCGAATCGACGGCGGCGTTATGGGCTTGCCAGGCCTTGATCTTCTGACGGCCGCGAAATGCGGCGGCGGCGTGGATCGCGAACAGGGCGACGGGAAGAGGCGCCAGCCACAGAGGCTCTTCGCCTTTGACGGCCGCGACGAACAGCAGGACCAGTGCCGCCGGAAGCATCGCCGCCTGCACGAAGTGAATTCGGAAGGCGAACAGGATCCACTGAAGGAACGGCACCGACAGCGGGCCCGCGAGGACGGACGCAAGGATGAGCGGGCTGTACCAGTCGACGTCGCCCCCGCCGATCGCAAGCCAGACGAGCCAGGCGATCACCGCCACCGGGATCGCGCGGTAGAGCCAGGGGTGGAACGGGATCGGGAAGGTGAAGAAGAAGATCCAGCGGAAGCCGAGCGCGTGACCGAGCCGCCCGAGCGGTGCGAGCGCGCCCCAGCGGATGGTCTGTCCCCGGTTCCCCATGGGCGCTTTTTACCCGATCATTCCAAAGCTTGTGCTAACGGCCCCGGGATTGGAAAGCGCCGCCGCGGCGCGCTATCAGCGATTCAAGAGAGTTCAGGAGTCACAATGGGCCGCAAATATTTCGGCACGGACGGGATCAGGGGGCGCACCAATGAGGCGCACATGACCGCTGCGATGGCGCAGCGGGTCGGCCAGGCCGCGGGCGCTCACTTTCGTCGCGGCGATCACCGCCACCGGGTGGTGATCGGCAAGGACACGCGCCTGTCCGGCTACATGATGGAGACCGCGCTCATCTCCGGCTTCACCAGCGTCGGCATGGACGTGGTGATGGTCGGCCCGGTGCCGACCCCGGCGGTGGCGATGCTGACCCATTCCATGCGCGCCGACCTCGGCGTGATGATCTCGGCCAGCCACAACAAGTTCGCCGACAACGGCATCAAGCTGTTCGGGCCGAACGGCTTCAAGCTGAGCGACGAGGACGAGGCGGCGATCGAGGCCCTGATCGAGCAGGAGCCGCAGCTCGTGGCGGCCGAGGAGATCGGTCGGTCTAAGAAGATCGAGGACGCGCGCGGCCGCTACATCCACGCCGCCAAGATGACCTTCCCGGACCATCTGCGGCTCGACGGTCTCAAGGTGGTCATCGATTGCGCCAACGGCGCCGCCTACCAGGTCGCGCCGTCGGCCTTGTGGGAGCTTGGGGCGGAAGTGATCGCGCTCGGGGTCGAGCCCAACGGCCTCAACATCAATGACGGAGTCGGCTCGACGGAGGTCGACGCCTTGTGCCGCAAGGTGGTCGAGACCGGCGCGGACATCGGCCTCGCCCTCGACGGCGATGCGGACCGGCTGATCGTCGCCGACGAGAAGGGGCGAGTGGTCGACGGCGACCAGTTGATGGCGCTGATCGGCTCCTCGTGGAAGCGAAGCGGGCGGCTGCGCGGCGGCGGGGTGGTGGCGACGATCATGTCGAACCTGGGCCTGGAACGCTATTTCGAGGACCAGGGCCTCAAGCTGGTGAGAACCAAGGTCGGCGACCGCTACGTGCTCGAGGCGATGCGGCAGCAGGGATACAATGTCGGCGGCGAGCAGTCCGGCCATATCATCCTCACGGATTACGGCACGACGGGCGATGGCCTAGTCGCGGGACTGCAGGTGCTGGCGGCTCTGGTCGTCGCCGGGAAGCCGGCAAGCGAGCTCATGAACCTGTTCGAGCCGCTTCCTCAGCTTTTGAAGAATGTCCGCTTCAGTGGCGCGCCGCCGCTCGAGAAGGCCGCGGTCCAGGCGGCCATCGCCGACGGCGAGGCTCGGCTCGACGGCCGCGGCCGGGTCGTGATCCGCAAGTCCGGCACCGAGCCGGTCATCCGGGTCATGGCCGAGGGCGAGGACGAGGGAATCGTCGCCGAAGTGGTGGACAGCATCTGCGCGGCAGTGCAGGCAGCGTAATCGGGGAGCGGGGAGGCTTTCGTTGCTTGAATTGAGGCCGGATTGCGAGCGGTGCGGCGTGGACCTGCCGCCCGACAGCGCCGAGGCGCGAATCTGCTCGTTCGAATGCACATATTGCGCGGCCTGCACCGGCGGGCCGCTGAGCGGGACCTGCCCGAAATGCGGCGGTGACCTTCAGCCAAGGCCGGCGCGTGCGGCGCATCTTCTCGATCGCTTTCCCGCCGGCACCGAGCGGAAGGGCCCGCAATGACCCCGCGAATCCTCATCATCGCCGGGTCGGACAGCGGCGGCGGCGCCGGGATCCAGGCCGACATCAAGACCGTCACGATGATGGGCGGCCACGCGATGACGGCGATCACCGCGATCACTGCGCAGAGCACCTTGGGCGTGACCGACGTGCATCCGGTGCCGACCGAAACGGTCATCGCCCAGATCGATGCGGTTGTGGACGACATCGGGGTCGATGCGGTGAAGATCGGAATGATCGGGTCGCCGGCGACTGCCAAGGCGGTGGCCGAGCGGCTGGCGCGGCTCGATGGGGTGCCGATCGTGTTCGATCCGGTCATGGTCGCGACCAGCGGCGCCGAGCTCGCCGATGAGGCGACGGTCGCTGCGTTCGGCAAGCTGATGGACGTGTCGACCATCGTCACCCCGAACATCCCCGAGCTGGCCGAATTGTCCTGGGGTGACGACCCGGTTCATGCCGCGCTGAAGCTCGTCTCCGAGCATCGCTGCGCGGTCCTGATCAAGGGCGGGCACGAGAAGGGCGAGGCGCTCGTCGACGCCCTGATCGAGGAAGACAATATGACGAGCTGGCAAGGCAGCCGGCTCAACACGCAGCACACGCACGGCACCGGCTGCACCCTGGCGAGCGCGATCGCGGTCCATCTCGCTCAGGGCTTGGCGCTTCCGGTCGCGGTGGACCGGGCGCGGCTGTTCGTCCGACTGTCGCTTCGAGAGGCGCCCGGCCTCGGCAAGGGCCATGGACCGATGGGCCAGCAGCGGGTCCGGCTCGACTCCGGCGACGGGCCGAGGCTCAACCAGATCACCTTGCCGTGCAGCGACTTCGAGGCGACCCGCGATTTCTACCGGACGCTCGGACTTGCACTGATCGTCGAGAATGCGCCCGATTATGCGCGGTTCGAGGCGCCCGGCGGCGCGACCCTGTCCATCAGCCGAAGCGACGAGGCGCCGAGCGGCGCGACGGTCTATTTCGAGTGCGACGACCTCGATGAGGAGGTCCAGCGGCTGAGCCAGCAAGGCCTGGGCTTCGAGCATGGCCCGATGAACCAGCCGTGGCTGTGGCGCGAGGCGCGGCTGCTCGACCCGTCGGGCAATGTCGTGTGCCTCTACCGCGCCGGGGAAGCGCGGCGCTACCCGCCGTGGCGGGTGAAGGGCTGACCATTCTGCCGAAACTGATATCCACAGCTAAGTCGTTGGTCCGACTGGTCTCTCCAAGCTTCGGCGGTTAACCTCAAGCGATGCCGCCCTGCTTCAAGATCGAGAAGCCTTATCCCGAGCCGCTCGCCGGCGTCGACGAGGCCGGGTGCGCGCCGCTTGCCGGGCCGGTGGTGGCCGCGGCTGTGATCCTGGACCGGTCGAAGTTCCCGCGCGGGATCGACGACAGCAAGGTCGTGCCGGCGCCGCTTCGTGAGCGGATCTGCGCCAAGCTGTACCAGGTGGCTCGTGTCGGGGTCGGTATCGCGTCGGTCGAGGAGATCGATAGCATCAACATCTATTGGGCGCGGATGCTGGCGATGACTCGAGCGGTCGAGGCGCTGGGCGTCGACCCCGAGATGGTCCTGGTCGACGGCAACCGCTGCCCGAAATGGGAGCGGCCGTCGGTCGCGATCGTCGCCGGCGACGCCAAGAGCCGGTCGATCGCCGCGGCGTCGATCGTCGCCAAGGTGACCCGCGACCGGATCATGGCCGAGCACGCCCGTGAATGGCCCGGCTATGGCTGGGAGACGAACAAGGGCTACCCGACGCCGGATCATTGCAGGGCTTTGAAGGAACTGGGGCCGACGCCCCTCCACCGGCGCAGCTTCGCGCGGGTGCGCGAGCAGATGCAGCTGGAGCTGATCGCCGCGGAGTGATCCGGCTGGCGGGTAAGAGAGAAGGGGATGGGATGCGGGACATTGGCGATGACGACCGCGGCACCGGGCGATCCGGAACACGCGACCGCGCTCCGGTCGACACGCTTGGCGCGATCGACATGCTCGGGCGCCGTATCGGCGGTGCGCTCGTCCTCGGAGGTGCGCTGATCGGCCTAGGCCTATTCTGGGGCGGCGACAGCGGCGACGAGGCGCAGCGATATCAGGCTTTCGCGGCGGACGGCGAAGTGTTCCGGGTCAACACCGACAGCGGCACGATCATCGCCTGCAACGCCAACCGCTGCGTCAAGATTCTCGAGCGCGGGCAGGAGCTTGCCGACGAGGCAGGGAATACGTTGTTCAGGGTTCCGCCCGCGCCGTCGGCCCCTGCAGCGCAACTACCGGCGCCAGCGGCGCAACAGCCGACGGGGTCCGCTCCGGCCGCGCAGACTGACGAGGAACCTGCCCAAGCGGAATGAGGCCGCCGCGATTTCGAGCCGGTGAGTCTTCGCGGCCACACCACCTTTAGTGGAGTCATTCGCGGCCGATCCGCTACAAGATGTGGTGCGGGACTCGTTTCGTTCCGCGGGTCGGTTAGCGGCGCGTTAACCAAATTGATCCACAGTCCGCTTGACCGGGGAGTCCGCGGGACTCCACACGGGACCTCTTGGGCCGGCAACAGGGGGCAGGGCATGACGGCGTTTCAGCGCCTAAAATTGAAGACGGTTGACGCTCCGAAGGCACTGGCCCCGGAGCTCCCGCTCGACACCATCCTTCAGTCGGATTGCGTCTCCGCGATGAACGCGCTGCCCGAGGCGAGCGTCGACATGATCTTCGCCGACCCGCCCTACAATCTCCAGCTCGGCGGCGACCTGTTCCGGCCGGAGGGAAGCCGGGTCGACGCGGTCGACGACGATTGGGACAAGTTCGAGACCTTCGCCCATTATGACGGCTTCAGCCGCGCCTGGCTGGCGGCGGCCCGGCGGATACTGAAGCCGAACGGCACGCTGTGGGTGATCGGAAGCTACCACAACATCTTCCGGGTGGGCGCGGCGCTCCAGGACGAGGGCTTCTGGATCCTCAACGACATCATCTGGCGCAAGACCAACCCGATGCCGAACTTCCGCGGCACCCGTTTCACCAACGCGCACGAGACTTTGATTTGGGCGTCGCGGTCGGAGGACAGCCGCTACACCTTCAACTATCGCGCCATGAAGGCACTCAACGACGAGCTTCAGATGCGCTCCGACTGGGTGATCCCGATCTGCGCCGGGCAGGAGCGGATCAAGGACGGGGGGCACAAGGCGCACCCGACCCAGAAGCCGGAGGCCTTGCTCTACCGGGTGCTGCTCGCCTGCACCAATCCGGGCGATGTGGTTCTCGACCCCTTCTTCGGCACCGGCACGACCGGCGCCGTGGCCAAGCGCCTCGGGCGTCATTTCATCGGGATCGAGCGCGAGAATCGCTATGTCGAGGTGGCCAAGGCGCGCATCGCCGCCGCCCTGCCGCTCGACGAGAGCGCGATGAAGGTGATGGCTTCGAAGCGAAGCCAGCCGCGAGTGCCGTTCGGCGCACTGATCGAGGCCGGGCTGATCGCGCCGGGCACCGTTCTGACCGACGCCAGGCGGCGGTGGCAGGCGACGGTGCTTGCCGACGCTTCGATCGTCAGCGGAGGTACCCAAGGCTCGATCCACAAGGTCGGGGCCACGCTCCAGGACGCGCCGTCGTGCAACGGCTGGACCTTCTGGCATGTCGACGGCGAGACGCTGGAGCCGCTCGATACGCTCCGGCAGCGCTACCAGATGCTGACGGGGCTTGAGTGAGATCACTCTTCTCCCGAAGGCGGGAGGATAAGGTGGAACGAGTCTATCTTCGGCCGACGGCTTTCGTCGACAGCCCGGTCGGGCTCGACGAGGCGGCGCAGCGTCTCGCCTGCGGCCTCAACTGGTTTTCGGCGGTCGAGATCATTCGGCGCAGCGGCACGGCCGTGTCCCGCGAATTCGTGCCCGTCGGCGACATGGCAGGGCGGCTTCCGGACCTTGGCGAAGCCGCCGCGCTCGCCTGGCAGCGACTGACCGCGCCGCGCTCTCCACTGAAGCTGCGCGAAAGAACGGTTCCGCTCGACCAGCCGCAGGTGATGGGCATCGTCAACGTGACGCCCGACAGCTTTTCCGATGCCGGCCGGCTTGCCGATGCTACGACGGCGATCGAAGCCGGGCAGGCGATGGCCGCGGCCGGCGCGGCGATCATCGATGTGGGCGGCGAATCGACCCGGCCTGGCGCTCAGCCGGTCTGGGAGGGCGATGAAGTCGAGCGGGTGAAGCCTGTAGTTCGTGCGCTCGCAGGCGCGGGCACTGCGGTTTCCGTCGATACGCGAAAGGCGGTGGTCATGGCGGTCGCGATCGAGGCGGGCGCGGCGATGATCAACGACGTGTCGGCGCTGACGTTCGACAATCGGTCCGTGGAAGTGCTTGGAGGTGCGTCGTGCCCCGTGGTGCTCATGCATCATCAGGGCAGCCCCGAGACGATGCAGCAGAACCCGACCTATGACGGGCCGGTGCTCCTGGAGGTCTATGACTGGCTGGAGGCGCGGATCGAGGCCGCTGTCGAGGCCGGGATTGCGCGCGAACGTATCGTCGTCGATCCGGGCATCGGCTTCGGCAAGAACGTGCAGCACAATCTCGAGATCATCAACGGCCTAGCGATCTTCCACGGGCTCGGCTGCCCGCTGCTCTTCGGCGCGAGCCGAAAGCGCACGATCGGGGCGCTGTCCAACGAGGCGCCGCCGGACCAGAGGCTCGGCGGCTCGCTGACCCTGGCCCTCAAGGCGGTCGAGCAGGGCGCGCAGATCATCCGGGTCCACGACGTGTTCGAAACGGTGCAGGCGCTGCGGGTGTGGCGCGGCCTCAGGGACGCGGCTCTGAGCGCGCGTTGAGCCGGGCGCAATTGCGCGCGCGATGAAGCCGATGCGGCGCTGCGGCGTTGGGGAGGCTCAATCGGGAGCACCAACTTGGCGACAGCATCTGCCCGTCCCGGACGCCAAGGCCGGGACCTTACGAGCGGACCGATCGGCCCGACGCTGCTCGCCTTCGCGCTTCCGACGCTCGGGTCCTCGATCCTTCAGTCGCTGAACGGGTCGATCAACGCGATCTGGGTCGGGCGCTTCCTCGGCGAGGACGCGCTCGCCGCGACGACCAACGGCAACATCATCATGTTCATGCTGATGGCCTTCGTGTTCGGCTTCGGAATGGCCTCGACCATCCTGATCGGCCAGGCGTTCGGCCGCCGCGATGTCGAGGAGGCGCGGCGGGTGCTTGGGACGGCGATTGGATCGTTCGTCGCGATCGCTGCCCTCATCGCGGCCGCCGGCTGGCTGCTGGCGCCCTGGATTCTCGAACTCCTCGGCACTCCGGGCGAGGCGATGGGGCTCGCGCAGTCCTATCTGCGGGTGATCTTCGTCGCGATGCCCGGCGCTCTGATGCTGACGATGCTGATGATGGCGTTGAGGGGAAGCGGCGATTCCCTGACCCCGCTATGGTTCATGGGGCTGAGCGTGATCCTCGACGCCGGGCTCAATCCGGTCTTCATCCTCGGCCTCGGGCCGGCGCCGGAGCTGGGCATCGCGGGTGCCGGAATGGCGACCGCCATCGCCAATTATGTCAGCCTCGCCGCGATGCTGGCCTATATCTATGCGCGCGACCTGCCGCTGCGCCTGCGCGGGAGGGAGCTGTCCTTCCTTCGGCCCGACCCTGCCCTTCTCAGGACGTTGCTGGTCAAAGGCTTCCCGATGGGCCTGCAGATGATCGTCATCACCACATCTGCGCTCGCAATGCTGAGCCTGGTCAACCAAGAAGGCGTTCACACCGCCGCCGCCTATGGCGTGACCCAGCAATTGTGGACCTATGTGCAGATGCCGGCGATGGCTCTTGGCGCCGCGGTGAGCGCGATGGCGGCCCAGAATATCGGCGCCGGCAAGTGGGATCGCGTGTCGCGGATCACCCGCGCCGGAGTGATCTACAATCTATTCATGACCGGAGCGCTGATCGTTCTTCTGACTTTCGCGGACCGCTATGCGCTGGGCCTGTTCCTCGGCGGGGACAGCCCGGCGCTTCCGATCGCCGAACATATCCATCTGGTCGCGACCTGGGGCTTCCTGTTCTTCGGAGTCAGCCTCGTCCTGTTCGGAACGGTGCGCGCCAATGGCGAGGTGGTGTGGCCGCTGATCATCCTGTTCATCACGATGTACCCGGTTCGGCTCGGCTTCGTGTTCGGCGCCTATGCCTGGCTCGGCACCGATGCTTTGTGGCTGAGCTTCCCGATCGGCATGGTCGCGACGATGCTGATGGCCACGGCGCTCTACTTCCACGGCGGCTGGCGCCGAGCTCGGATGGCGCCCGAGGCTCGGCCGGACGAGCACGAATGCCGGGAACAGGCCGAGGCGGTGCGCGAGCCCGGCGGAGCGCTCAGCCCCGCGGCCTAATTCCTTTCGGAAAAGACTGCGATCAGGGGCCCGAGCGAAGGATAGGCGTCCATCCGGCCGGCTGGGCGGTCCCAGAGGCTGGAGACGGCGCCGTCGAGGAAGAGGGCGTTGGAGCAGCCGAGGCGGTCGCGGAACAGGCGGGCGAAGCGGCCGAACGAGACCGGCTCGTCGCTGATGGCGAACCAGGCGGTGTCCGCGTCCGCCACGCCGACTCCGTTGCGGACGTGGAGGGAGGCACCGTTCTTGCTGAAGCGCGGGTGGAGCTGGCCGTCGATGACCAGCATCGGACCGGACTGGGTGGCCCAGCGAATGCCGGCCGAGGGCCGGTAGTCGTCGCTGGCGACGACTGCGACACGTCCTTCCCGGTCGACCGTGAAGACGCCGTTGGGCTTCAAATGGAAATTGCCGCTGGCGTTGCGGGTGTTGAGGCCGCGGCGCTCGTTCCCGTCTTCCACATAGAGGCCGATTGGACGGCCGCCGCGGTCGTACATTCCTGCGTTCATTGCGAAGCGAAGCGCTCCCGCACGCTCGCCGAGATGGCGTTCCAGAGCGGCGAGGCTGCGCAGGGGCCGGCGGCCGGGATCGAGGAAAAGCTCGATGCGGTCCTCGCCGCGCCGGTAGCGGCAGGCGGTAAAGCGGCTTCCTTCGAACTCGATCCGCTCGCAGGCGCTCTCGGCCGGGGCCAGCAGGTCGTCGAGGGCTCGCGGCTGCGGCGCGGGCTCGGATCGGGGCCACAACAGCCATGCCGCACCGCCGGCAGCGGCGATCAGCAGGGCTGTGGTGGCAGCGCGTCGGCTAGAGCGAATAGCCGCCATCCGTGACCAGGGTTGCGCCGGTGTTGAAGCCGGCGGCGTCGGAGAGGAGGAAGGCGATCTGGGCCGCGATCTCCTCGGGCTTTGCGTAGCGGGCGAGGGGAGTCGCCATGCTCGCCATGGCGGTATAGGCCGCCTCCTCGCTGCCATGGGCAGCGACCAGGTCCCTGAAGAAAGCGAGGTTGGACCAGATCGGGGTCTCGACTCCGCCTGGGGCGATCGCGTTGACCCGGATCTTGTCGCGCGCACCTTCCTTGGCGGCGATTCGAGCGAGCTGGAGGACAGCCGCTTTCGACGCGCCGTAGGCCGCGATTCCCGGCTCCGCCTTGATACCGGCGACTGAGGCCGTGACGACGATGCCGCCGCCGCGCCCGGTCGCCTTGATGGCGCGCATCGCCGCGCTGAGGCTGAGGAAAGCGCCGTCGAGGTTGACGCTCATCACCCGCCGCCACTCGGCGAAGGAGAGGTCGGCGATCGGCGTGCCTCCTTCGCCGATGCCTGCGTTGATCACGGCGTGGGTGAGGCCGGTGAGATCGGCGTCGCGCCAGAGCTGCTCGTCCGCGACGTCGCCGATGAGCTTGGGCGCATCGAAGGCGCACAAGCCGCCTTCGTCCCGGTCCATCAGGATGAGCTTCGCGCCGCGCTCGGCAAGGAGGCGCGCGGTGGCCGCGCCGATGCCGGATGCGGCGCCGGTGACGAGGATGGTGGCGTCTGAAAGGTCGGACATATGCCCAGATACCCGCTCGTCCCGAGCGAAGTCGAGGGCAGCTTACACGGAGTTGGAGCGCGCTTCGTTCGCACGGGACGAGCCCAGACCGCGGAAGCTTGCCCGTCTAAGCGGCGTTCTCGATGCCGAGTTCGCCGAGCTTTCGGTAGAGGGTCGAGCGGCCGATGCCGAGGCGGCGGGCGACTTCGGTCATCCGGCCGCGATAGTGGCCGATGGCGAGGCGGATGACGTCGGATTCGATGTCGTCGAGCTTCCGGAGGTGGCCGTCGGGCTCGTAGAGGGTGATTCCGGGCCCGTGCGCCATGGCAGCCGTCGCGGACGCGCCGTTGAGGCGCTTGGCATGATAGTCGTCGACGCGGCGGCCATAGGTCGCCTCCGCGGCGATCTGCGGGAAGTCGGCGGCGGTGAGGGCGTCGCTCTCGCACAGGACGGCGGCGCGGAAGAGGGCGTTCTGGAGCTGGCGGACGTTGCCCGGCCAGCCGTAGGACATCAGCACCGCGAGGGCGTCGTCGGTGATCGACAGATGGCGCATCCCGGGCTGCTCGGCGATCCGCGAGAGCAGGTGGCGGGCAAGGCCCGGAAGGTCGGTGATGCGCTCGCGAAGCGGCGGGATCGCGACGTGGACGACGTTCAGGCGGTAATAGAGATCCTCGCGGAAATTGCCTGCGGCCACCTCCTCGTTGAGGCGGCGGTTGGTGGCGGCGATGATCCGCACGTCGACCGTGTTGGTGATCCGGCTGCCGAGGCGCTGGATTTCGCCGCTCTCGATCGCTCGCAGAAGCTTGACCTGAGTGTCGAGCGGAAGCTCGCCGACCTCGTCGAGGAAGATGGTCGAGCCGTCGGCGTCCTCGAAGCGGCCGATATGGCGGTCGAACGCGCCGGTGAAGGCGCCTTTCTCATGGCCGAACAGGACCGATTCGACGAGGTTCTGCGGAATGGCGCCGCAATTGACGATGTGAAGCTGCTTCTTGCCGCGCGGCGATGCGGCGTGGATCGCCTGGGCGATGATTTCCTTGCCGGTGCCGCTCTCGCCTTCGATGAGGACGGGCACCCGGGCGCGGGCGGCCTTGGCGGCGACCGCGAGGGCCGAGCGGAATAGCGGCGCCGAGCCGACGATCTCGTCGAAGCCCAGCGGCTTGCTGATCTTTTCCGAGAGCGGGCGGAGCTCGCCAGAGGATTTGCGGCGGTCGGTGGCAGCGTCGAGGGCGGTAAGAAGCCGGTCGGGCGCGAGCGGCTTCACGAGGAAGTCGTTGGCGCCGGCGCGCATCGCCTCGACCGCGGTCGCGACCGAGGTCTGGGCGGTCAGAACGAGGAGCGGGAGATTGGGGCGAAGGGCGCGGATCTCGCGGATCTGGGCAGCGCCTTCCGCGCCGGGAAGCCACAGATCGAGCACGATCGCGTCGAAATTCGGCTCCTGGGGGTCGGCCAACATCTTCTGCGCGGTCTCGACGTCGGAGGCGCCGCGTACCCACCAGCCGGCGCGGGCGCCGATGGCGCTGACCAGCCGCCGCTGCGCCGGTTCGTCGTCGATCAGGAGCAGGCAGCGTGTCGGGTCTGGACGCATCATCAACCTTCCGTGGAAGGCATCGTCCTACTCGCGACTGGTAAAAGCGGCCTTAAGCCGGCGCGGAGCGCATGCCTTCCCTCCCCCCGAGGAGGTTGTTAGAAGGGCGCCGACATCGAAGCATAAGAGGGATTCAATGGCTGGCGAGATCGACCATCGCAAGGAATTCGAGGCTCACGAAGGGACCTATAATTTCTTCACCAAGCTGATGGCGCGGAGCACGATCATCGCTGTCGTCGCCGCCGCGATCGTGATCTGGCTGATCGTCAGCTAAAGGGGGCTTCGGGGGGATGAAAATCGCGGTCCTGAAGGAAACGGCCGACGGGGAGCGCCGCGTCGCTGCCACTCCGGAGACCGCGAAAAAGTTCATCGCCCTCGGAGCGAGCGTCGCGGTCGAGGCCGGAGCGGGCGCGAGCGCCTCCATCTCCAATGAGGATTATGCCGCGGCCGGCGCGACGGTTGCTCCGCGGCACGAAGTTCTGACCGGCGCCGAGGCGGTGCTTGCGGTGCAGGGTCCCGACCCCGCCGAACTGAACGGAATCGCTCCGGGCGCTCTGGTCGTCGCGGCGCTGGACCCGTTCGGCAACCGCGAACGGATCGACGGCTATGCAGGCAAGGGCGTCGAGGCGCTGGCCATGGAGTTCATGCCGCGCATCACCCGCGCGCAGTCGATGGACATCCTGTCGAGCCAGGCCAACCTCGCCGGGTACAAGGCGGTGCTTGATGCCGCCGCGGAATATGGCCGCGCCTTCCCGATGATGATGACCGCGGCGGGCACCGTCGCTGCGGCCAAGCTGTTCGTCATGGGCGTCGGAGTCGCGGGGCTACAGGCGATCGCGACCGGGCGCCGGCTCGGGGCGCAAGTGTCGGCGACCGACGTCAGGAGCGCGACCAAGGAACAGATCCTGTCGCTAGGAGCCAAGCCGATCTTCGTCGAGAATGTCGCCGGGATCGAGGGCGAGGGCGCGGGCGGCTACGCGACCGAGATGTCCGACGAATATAAGGCTGCGCAGGCGGAGCTCGTTTCCAGCCACATCGCCAAGCAGGATATCGTCATCACCACCGCCTTGATCCCGGGCCGGCCGGCGCCGCGGCTGATCAGCGACGCTCAACTTCAGACGATGCGGCCGGGAAGCGTGATCGTCGATCTGGCGGTCGAGCAGGGCGGCAATGTCGAGGGATCGGCCCCCGGCGAGGTTGTCGTGCGGCACGGCGTCAAGATCGTCGGCCACCGCAACGTCGCGAGCCGGTTGGCCGCAGATTCCTCGGCGCTCTTCTCTCGGAACCTCTACAATTTCCTCAGCGCCTTCTGGGACGCCGAGACCAAGCGGCCGGTGCTCCCCGACGACGACGAGATCGTCCAGGGCGTCCGCCTCACCCGCGGCGGCCAGGTGGTGAACGCGAGGCTGCTGGGGGCGTGAACTCTGTCGCTGCATCGCTTCTCTGGCTTGCCGCGATCGGACAGGCGAGTGCCAACACGGTTGCCAGCGATACCAACGAATTCGAAGCGCGGACGGGCCTGGATAGCCATTTGGATCGCGCCTGGGCTGCGCTGAACGAGGCTGGAACTCATACGTGCAGCAGCCGAGAAGCGCGCCAGCGCTATGGGCCGTTATGGGAGAGGTTCACCCGCGCCATGGACAATGCGGAAGGCATTCTGGGGCGGCGGCCAGCCACGGCCGTTTACGTCAATTCCTGCCTGAGGCGCACGCACTGGCGAAGATTCGAAAGATCGCTACGGACCGCCGACCGCCACTTACAGCAGGCGGAGAGTCTGATCCGGCGGGGAGCCCGATAGTGGGCTTCTTCTCAGCGACCGAGACCAGCGTTGACGATGTGCAGCGCGATTATGCGCCGATCCTGATTCCGGGGGAGAATGTGCTCGTCGCGTTCAAGACGGTCCGGGACCTGGTGTTCCTGACCAATTACCGGCTCGCCCTGGCCAACGTGCAGGGGCTGACCGGGCGCAAGGTCGAGGTTCAGTCGATCCCGTACAAGTCGATCGTCCGCTACAGCGTCGAGACCGCGGGAACGTTCGATCTCGATGCGGACCTCAAGATCTGGATGTCGGGAACCGCGACTCCGATCGAGGTCAAGATCGGGCGGGGCAGCAACACGGTCGGAGTGCAGCAGATCCTTGCGCGGGGCGTGTTCGGGCCGCGCTAGCCCTCAATTTCCCGGGCGGGAACGCCCCAGACGGTGGCGCCCGCAGGCACGTCCTTCACCACCACCGCTCCCATGCCGATGGTCGCGCCTTCGCCGATAACGAGGGGGCGCTCGGCACTTCCGTTGCGGATCACCGCGCCGGCGCCGACGAAGACTCCGTCGCCGATATGGACGGTGCCGTTGCAGGTCGTGCGCGGCGAGAAGGTGACGTAGTCGCCGATCACGCAGTCGTGGCTGACCTGGGCGAAGACATTGGCCTGGAAATGGCGGCCGATCGTGACGGCGTTGTTGATCGCGACGAAGTCGCAGATCTGGGCGCCTTCGCCGATGCGCGCGGACGGGGAGACGATGGCGCTCGACGCGACCACCGAGCCGAATGCTCGGCCGGCGAAGCGCTCGGCGACGGCCTTGCGGCCAGCGGACGTGCCGAGGGCGACGACGAGCCGGTCGTCGGGCTGGAGTGAGTCGGGCGAGATCAGGGGAATGTTCTGGACTTCAGCCGCGTCGGGCTGGTCGACGACGAAGACGATCGGCCAGTCGCTGCTTCGCCTGGCGATGTCGGCGAGCTCGCGGCCCATGCCGCCGGCGCCGAAGATTGCGAGCCTCACCCGGTCGCCCCCCTGTTGATCCTGCCTCCTCGCTACGGCGCGGGAGGCCGGGGAACAAGGCGTCTCGACAGGCCGATGTTCCGCCGCCAAAGTGCCGCGCGAACAGGCAAGGGGGCCGGTGCGTGGACTTCATTTCGATCCTGTCGATTTTCGTGCTGGCCTGCTTCGTTGGCTATTTCGTGGTGTGGTCGGTCACTCCGGCGCTTCACACGCCGCTGATGGCGGTGACCAATGCGATCTCGTCGGTGATCATCGTCGGGGCGCTGATCGCGGCGGCGGCGGCGGGTTCGCCCTCGGCCAAGTGGCTGGGCCTCGCCGCGGTGGTGCTTGCCAGCGTCAACATCTTCGGCGGGTTCGCGGTGACCGAGCGAATGCTAGCGATGTACAAGAAGAAGGAGCGCAAATGATGGGCGCGCCGGCTTCGATGCGCTCTGCCGCCGCCTTGGTGCTGCTGTGCTCGGCGGCCCCCGCATTCGCGAAAACAGCCGGGCAGGAAGCGGTCAGCCCGTGGGTGATGCTTGCTTATCTAGCGTCGGGCGTCCTGTTCATCCTGGCGCTGCAGGGGCTGTCCAGCCCGGTGTCGAGCCGAGCGGGCAACCGCTTCGGAATGGCCGGAATGCTGATCGCGGTGGTCACCACGTTGATCACTCACGAAGTGGCGTCGCTGCTCGAGATCGGAATTGCCATCGCGATCGGCGGAACGATCGGGTTCGTCATCGCGAAGCGGATCGCGATGACCGCGATGCCGCAGCTGGTGGCGGCGTTCCACTCATTGGTCGGTCTTGCCGCGGTGCTGGTCGGAGCCGCGGCCTATCTCAACCCCGAGGCATTCGGGATCGTGGACGTGCTGGCGCGGGGGATCGTGCCCGAACCGGGAAGCGGGCCGATCACCGGCGGCGCCCTGACCGTGATCAACCCGATCAGCCGGATCGAGATGGGGCTCGGAGTGGCGATCGGAGCGATCACTTTCTCGGGATCGGTGATCGCGTTCCTCAAGCTGAACGGCAACATGTCGGGCAAGCCGATCCTTCTGCCCGGCCGCCATCTCATCAACCTGGCGACTCTCGCAGCGATCCTCGGGCTCATCGCCTATTTCACCCAGGACCAGAATCCGTGGGTGTTCTGGACGATCACCGGGCTCTCCTTCGCGATCGGCTTTCTTCTGATCATCCCGATCGGCGGCGCGGACATGCCGGTCGTCGTCAGCATGCTCAACAGCTATTCGGGCTGGGCCGCGGCGGCGATGGGCTTCACCCTTCACAATACGGCGATGATCATCACCGGTGCGCTGGTCGGCGCGTCCGGCGCGATCCTGTCCTACATCATGTGCCGGGCGATGAACCGAAGCTTCATCAGCGTCATCGCCGGCGGCTTCGGCGGAGACGCGGTCGCGGGCGGCGGCGGGACGGCCATCGACCGGCCGTGGAAACGCGGGTCCGCCGAGGACGCGGCCTTCCTGATGAAGCAGGCCGAGCAGGTCATCATCGTTCCCGGATACGGAATGGCGGTCGCGCAGGCCCAGCACGCGCTTCGCGAGATGGGCGACCTCCTCAAGAAGGAGGGAGTCACCGTCAAATACGCGATTCACCCCGTAGCGGGCCGGATGCCCGGCCACATGAACGTGCTGCTCGCCGAAGCGAACGTGCCTTATGACGAAGTGTTCGAGCTCGAGGACATCAATTCGGAGTTCGCACGGTCCGACGTCGCCTTCGTGATCGGCGCCAACGACGTCACCAACCCCGCCGCCAAGACGGACAAGACGTCGCCCATTTACGGAATGCCGGTTCTCGACGTGGAGAAGGCCAAGACGGTGCTGTTCGTGAAGCGAAGCATGGGCGGAGTCGGCTATGCGGGCGTCGACAACGAGGTCTTCTACCGAGACAATACGATGATGCTCCTCGCCGATGCCAAGAAGATGGTCGAGGACATCGTGAAGTCGATGGGGTGACGGCCTTCGCGCAGCCGCCGGCAGATTGGTCCGAAACGGAGTCGTTTTGGCGACTGGCGGCAAGCCGCGGCGAGACTAAACAGGGTTTGCGCGCCATAGCTCCGTTGACCCGGACCTTTCCCTCGGCGACCGGGCGCAGAGCGTGCGGCCCAGGCATCGGCGGCGATTTTCCTGGAATCATAAAAGCTTGCGCGACGACACTGCCTCCGTTCCGGAGTCAGTCCCGATTTGCTCCGCTTCGCGAACGACGCAACCTCCATTTCGGATCGATTGGGGGGAGAGGTCGGTGGCGCTCGCATTCGCGCATCAGGTGTTGGAAATGATCCATTATTCGGACGAACCCGCCGTTCTGCTGTTCGGGGACAGCGAGGAGGGCCTCGTCCGGGCACGTCGTGCGGCAGAACGCGCCGGCTGCCGGGTGGCGGACTCCGCGCTGATCTCGGCCGGGGTCGAAAGGCTCGAAGCGCAGGTGTCGGCGAGCACGATCTTCGTCGCTCCCGAGCAGGGGTCGCCGGCGCTGGACCTGATTCTCGACCGCATCGAGGCGATGGCGCGCGCCGAGCGCCGAATGAGCGTGGTCGCGGCCCCGGCGGCGATGACCGACGCGATCGCGGCGCGGGCGTTCGACAGCCTGGTCCATCATCTGATCGACGAGAGCGAAGAGAGGCAATCGGCGTGTCTCGCGCTGGCGAGCGCGTCCCGCCCCGATCGAGTGGCCGAGCCGCGCAGCGCCAACGGAATGGCGGTGCTGGCGCAGCTGAGCGAGGAGGCGGCGAGGATTGCCGATACCCTCGCTTCCCTGTCCGAAGGCGAGCTGGTGGTCTCTCCCGCTCACCAGAATGACGAACAGGATGGGGAGCAGGTCAGCGCCGCCCAGGTTCGCGCGATCATCCGCGCCCGGCGGATGCGCGACCAATTTTTCCGAGGGGAGATTTTCGCCGATCCCGCCTTCGACATGCTCCTGGATCTCTACGCGGCGCGGCTCGAGGGGCACCGGGTCGCGGTGTCGAGCCTGTGCATCGCCGCAGCAGTGCCGGCGACGACGGCGCTCAGGTGGATCAAGCAGCTGACCGATCGTGGCCTGTTCGTTCGTCAGGCCGACCCTCAGGACGGCCGCCGGATCTATATCGATTTGAGCGAAGCGGCGGCCAAGGCGATGGGCAATTACCTCGCTGCGGTGCAGCGGATCGCGCCGGCGGGGATTTGATGGTGGGCGCTGACGGGCTCGAACCGCCGACCCTCTCGGTGTAAACGAGATGCTCTACCAACTGAGCTAAGCGCCCCTGCTCGCGCCGCACTGCCATGCTGCCTGGGGCGCGGCAAGCCCAACTAGAGCCATCCCATCACGACCAGCAGAATGATCGTGCCGATCGCGGTGACGAGGAGCGAGCCCGCGCAGCCGGCGCGGTTGGAGAAGAACAGGAACATAGGCTGGTGAACGCCGGCGCCGCGGGGCGGGTCCTTACAGGCCTCTGATCAGCTTCACGGCAACCGCGGCCCATGGCGGGTCGGCGAGGACGGTCTGGCGTGCACCGGCCCCCAGCGGGAGGATGTGGAGCTTGCCCGGGTCTCGACCGATCAGCCGCCCGAACAGGAAACGGCCAGCGGGCCGAGGAACCAAGACATCGCGGTTCATGGCACGGGCGAAGTCGTCGGGCGCCAGGCGGTCGAGCCAGATTTCATCGCCCGAACGATAGTCGCCAATGCCTGCCTCGACTCGGATCGCGATCTGTCCGGGCTCGGGCCGGGGCGGGAGGAGCACCCCTTCCCGACGCGGGGCGTGGGCGCCGTTCGCGCCGAGGATCGCTGCGATCGGCACATCCTCCCGTTGAGGAAGATCCACGAGATCGGCAGAATCGACGCCGAGCGCCTTGGCTATCCGGTTGAGCCAGCCGACGGAGACGGTTCGGGTCCCGGTTTCGAGCCTGCCGATGGTCTGCGGAGTGGTCGGCGGATCACATCGCCGGGCGACGTCGTCCAGCGTCATGCCGCGGGCGCGGCGCACGTCCCGAATGCGAGTGATCATGCCGATGAACCTCCGATAACGAACCAATAAGGTAAAACAACTTTCCTACAGATATGCCGGAATGGCAAGTGCCTGCTTCGGTGATTCGCAAAAGGAGCGGCGCGATGGCTGGACGGCTGTTGAAGGAGAAGAGGGTCGTGGTGACGGGTATGGCAAGCGCCAGACCGTCCACGGCCCGCGTACAGGGTGACTCGAGTACCGCGGGACTGGGGCGCTCGGTGACGGTCAATCTGGCCGAATCGCCGCTCGGCTGGCTGCGAGCGAGGGGTCACGTGAGCGGTCGGCAGTTCGATGCGGGCGAGCAGCTCCGCGCCGACTGGGAGCGGGCACAGCTGGCGCCGTCGGTGACCATGCGGTGGGACGCGGCGCCAGGCGGACGCACCGCGTCAGACTCCGCGCTCGGGCCGACCGAGGCCCAGATCGCGGCGCGGCGGCGCTTCGATTCGGCGATCGCCGCGGTCGGCGCCGGACTCACCGACATCCTGTGGCGGGTAGTGTGCTCCGGCGAGGGCATGCGCGAGGCGGAGCAGGCGCTCGGCTGGCCGGCGCGCGCGGGCAAGCTGGTCCTGTGCCTGGCGCTCGATCGGCTCGCCGACCATTATGGAATGAAATGATCGCACTCGACGGCGCGGACGAGGCGTGGCAGCAGAAGTGCGATGCGCCGCAAGATCATTCTCGGACTCGTGCTGCTTGGGCTGGCCGCGTGGCTGCTCCTGGTAACTTTCGGAGAAGTCGCTTTCTGGTGAGCGGCATGGGGCGTGATCGGACGCCAATGCCGATGACCGATTCAGCTGCGGCAGTCGCCGCTGCGACGACCTGTGACGTGCACTTCCGTAGTAATGCTGTGGCCAGCGGCCTGAGTCTCGGAGTTCATCGTCATGTCCATGGTGTCGTGGGTGTAGCTGCCGCTGACCGTCGCGCGCATGGTCGTGCCCTGCTGATTGCACTGAAGCGTTCCGCTGATGCGGCCGTCGACCATTCGATAGTCGTTCGAAGTGCAGCCGCCCGACTGACCGCCGCCCGCAAAGTCCGCGCCGGGATTGCGCGCCTGCTCCGGCGTAAGGCATTGGCTGACCGTCTGCGGCGGAGGCAGCGGCACGTTGGCGCCTTGAGGCAGGCCGGGAGCCTCGATCTTGGTGACGGCCAGATTCATGTCCCACTGGCCAGGCTCGAGGACGGTGGACTCTCCGCCGCACGCAGCAAGCGAGGTCGCGCACAGCAGCGCCGGAATTGCCAACTTTTTCATGGATGTCCCTCCTGCCCCTGAGCCGTCAGGTATAGTCTCATTGCGATTGAGTAACAATCGGGCCTCCGGCCAGCGCCGCGGCTGTTGCCTGGGGCTGGGCGAAGGCATAGACCAGTTGCACAGGGAAACTGGCTTTGGGGAGAACCGCAATGATCGTCTACGGCGCGTCGATGTCGCCTTATGTCCGCAAGGTGCTGGCGTTCGGCACCGAGAAGGGGCTCGAGCTTGAGAACAAGCCCGTGGGCCTCGGCGATCAAGATCCGGAATTCAGGGCAGCGAGCCCGTTCGGAAAGATTCCGGGCTTCCGCGACGGCGACTTCGCGATCTCGGATTCCACTGCGATCATCATGTATCTCGATGCGATTGCACCCGAGCCGAACCTGATCCCGGCCGAGGCCAGGGCGCGGGCGCGGACGTTTTGGTGGGACGAGTTCGCCGACACGATCCTGATGGATTGCGGGCGAAAGATGTTCTTCAACCGGGTCGTCTCGCCGCTGTTCATGGGCAGGCCGGGAGACGAAGCGGCGGCGATGAAGGCGGAGTGCGAGGAACTGCCGCGGCTGCTCGACTATCTCGAGCCGGTCATTCCCGCTTCGGGGTTCCTCGTCGAAGACCGCATCACCCTGGCCGATCTCGCCGTCGCGAGCCCGTTCGCGAATGTTACCCGCCACCTCAACATCGCGATCGACGCCGAGCGCTATCCCCGCGTGACCCGGTACATTCAGGCCATTCTCGACCGCCCGAGCTTCAAGCCCGTGCTCGAGAAGGAGTCGCGATTCCTCGAAAAAGTGCGGGCACAAATGCCCGCCTGAGCGTCCCCCTTCGCGACAGGCCTCCTCTTCCGCTGGCGGGAGAGGGGCGGATGGCCTAAGCGCCGCAGAATGTTTCGCGGATTGTACGACTGGACACTGAGGCTCGCGCACCATCGCCATGCGGTGCGCTCGATGGCCGCCGTGTCGTTCGCGGAATCGAGCTTCTTCCCGATCCCGCCGGACGTGGTGCTGGTGCCGGTGGTGCTCGCCAACCGCGACCGTGCCTATACGATCGCCGGCATCTGCACGATCGCCTCGGTGCTCGGCGGCATACTCGGCTATTTCATCGGCTACGCCCTCCTCGAGACCGTCGGGCAGTGGCTGATCCGGCTCTATGGAATGGGCGACGGAATCGCCCAGTTCCAGCAGACGTTCGACTCCTATGGCGCTTGGATCATCCTCGCCAAGGGCCTGACTCCGATCCCGTTCAAGCTAATCACGATCGCGAGCGGGATCGCCCAATTCAGCTTCGGGATCTTCATCCTGACGGCCGTCATCACGCGGGCCTTCCGATTCTACCTGATCGCGTTCCTGCTGAAGCGCTTCGGCGAGCCGGTGCAGGCATTCATCGAGCGGCGGCTGACGTTGATCGGCTGGGCGGTGCTGATCGCGCTGTTCGGCGGATTCGCCGCGGTCGCCCTACTGTAGGTGCTGCGCGCAGGCCGCTAGCTGGCCTTGGTCGTGGGGTGAGGACGGAAGGAGGCGAGACGATGGCCTTCCCTCCAAAGCTCGACACGGTCGTCGCTCGGACGCTCGGCGGCTTGCCGAACGGCCTCGACATAGTCGGGCGCGTCGATCTCCTCCCAGCGGTCAAGGAGATTGGCGCGAAAGAATAGCAGGCGATAAGTCGGCATTGTCCTCGTCCATACGAACAAAAGCGAACGAGGCGCGCGTCGGTTTCATGGCCGGCGATGAACAAGGCGGGGAGGCCGCCGCATAAGAAAACCCCCGGCTTCGAAAAGCCGGGGGTCAATCGACCGCTTCTATCTAGGGAGACTTCGAGCGGCGAACTCGGGGAATTCGGCTTATTGGCTATTGCCGAGGCTGTTGGTGCTGGTGCTCGCGTTGGTCGTGCTGAGGTTCGCCGAGCTGTTTGCATCCGTGTCGAGCGTCGCGTTGCCGCTGGCGTTGAGATCGGTGGAGGTGCTGGTGTTGAGATCGAGGCCATTGTCGAGCGGCGGCAGGGTCTCGGTGCCCAGCGTGTTGACGCTGGTGTTGTTGGCTTCAGTGCCGCCGCCGCAAGCGGTGAGGGCGAGCAGGCCGGCCGAGACCAGCGAAAGTGCAGCAATACGCATTGTGTTTCCCTGTTTGTGAATGGCCGGCCCTGAATGGCAGAGGCTGGGCAGGGCATTCAATATGACGTCGCTCGCCCGGAGAAATTGGCGAGAAACGGTCACGGGGCGAACGTGCCGAGCAAGGCTGTTCTCCAAAAAGCGGACGATGCGAGCGGAATCTTGCGACCGGATTGGAGCAGTGGGCCAAGGCGTTAACCCTCTTCGCGCGGAACCATGGTGCCGGCGCGGTCATTGGGACGGCAACGGAACGAAAAGGAGGTACCCTTGGGCAGCAACCGCGCGGCGGGGCTGATCCGCGACGGGGGGATGGAAAGAACGCCTTTGAGGCGCCTGACCGCGCAGCTGAGGACTGCGCTCGGAAGCTATCTTGTGCACATTCACGACTTGTCGGCGCTTGGCGCCCGGATCGAGGCGGAAAGGCTGCCTGCGCCGGGCACGATCGTCTGCCTTCAGCGCGGCGAGGTAGCAGTGTTCGGGGTCATGGCCTGGATGGAGGACAGCCAGGGCGGCATACTTTTCGACGAGGAGCTGGACGCCCAGTTGTTTGGCGCCGAGGCAAGGGACGCGGCAGAGGTCCTTGTCGTGAACGGCGACCATCCCGGCGATACCCAGGGGAAAACGGGCTGGACACTTAATTGAACCAGATGGGCACTTTTCGCTTGACAGCGTCACGCTAATATGGCACTAAACGGGAACGCTGAGGAAGTGTAGCTGATTCGCTTCACCCTTCCCGAGACGGTGGTTCGAACAAGGCTGGGGCGTTCGATCGGCGGTTCGGCTTCAACCGAGCAGTACCCGGATTGGAAGGAGGGATGGTGGCGGCGACCGACGGCGCGGCATCCATCTCTGCGCGCCTCGGAACCGGCGGAGTCCAGGTGAACAGCCGGTAGACCAGAGTCGCAGTCAGGATCAGGGCGAGAGCCGCCAGGACAAGGGCGGCGACGAGCACGCGTCCGCGGCAGCCGACAATTCGGTTGTCGCTGGTGATGACTTCGTCGCTGCGGCCGCTCGGCCCCATCGGACGTCCCTCGAGGATTGAACGCTGCGCGAATCGAACGCCCTGGGCCGCCGGCCCGTTCCGGCTGCGGCCTAAGAGCGAACGAAGCGGCTACGACCTGCATAAGAGGTGAAGCATGAAATGGTTTGGCGGCAAGGCCGTGCGGGAGACCGCGCGGCCTTTTTTGTTGCGGGGACTCTGGGGCCAGCCAGGCGAGCCCTTGCCGCGTTCCTATGAGGCCCAGGTGCGCGCCGCCTATCTCGACAATCCTGTCGCGCAGCGAGCGGTGCGTGTGGTGGCCGAGGCGGTCGCGTCGGTCGTCGTCGACGAAGGTTCGGCGGAGGAGCGTTCCCAATCATCTGCTGCACAGAGGATCTCTCACGCGGTCCCGGGAAGAATGATCACGCCGGATCTGCTCGAGACCATTGCAACGCATCTCCTGCTTCACGGCAACGCCTTCGTGCATGTCGCGCAGGACAATGAGGGAATGCCGGCGCGGCTGTTCGCGCTACGGCCCGAGCGGGTGAAGGTGGAGCCGGACGCCGGCGGCTGGCCCGCTGCCTACCTGTACCGCGCCGGCGAGGCGAAGCGCCGGTTCGTGGTTCGCGACGGGCTGGGGCGGCCGGAAGTGGTGCATGTCCGGGGGCAGCATCCGCTCGACGATCATTATGGGCTGGGCTGTCTCGGCGCGGCAGCGGCCGCGGTCGCCGTTCACAACGCCGCGGGTCGTTGGAACAAGGCGTTGCTCGACAACGCGGCGCGGCCTTCCGGGGCGCTGGTCTATCAACCCGGGGACGGCACGGTGTTGTCGAGCGCGCAATTCGACCGGCTGCGCGAGGAGATGGAAGCGCAGTTCGCAGGCGCTGGCAATGCCGGGCGGCCGCTGCTGCTCGACGGTGGATTGAAGTGGCAGGCGATGAGCCTGACTCCGGCCGACATGGATTTCGTGGCGCTCAAGGAAGCGGCGGCCCGGGAAATCGCGCTGGCCTTCGGGGTGCCCCCCATGCTGCTCGGGCTGCCGGGCGATAACACCTATGCCAATTATCGCGAGGCGGTCCGATCGCTGTGGCGCCTGACGGTGCTGCCGCTGGCCGACAAGGTGCTCGGCGCGCTGAGCGAGGGCCTGGGCGCCTGGCGGCCTGGGCTCCGGCTCATGGTGGATGTCGACCAAATCAGCGCCTTGCACGGCGACCGTGCCGAATTGTGGGCGGCGGTGAGCGCCGCGGACTTCCTGACGAGGGATGAGAAGAGGGAGATGCTCGGCTTCTCCCGGGAGGAAACGCGATGAGCGACAATGCGGCGATGCTGGCGCAGCTGATGCGGCAGGCGGAGATGGAAGGCGCGGCGTTGGTGACGCTTCGAGCGCTCGCGGAGGAAGCGAGCGAAGTCGGAGCGGAGCGGGCGCTTTCGCTGCTGGGGCTCACCGGGCCTGCGGCGCGCCGCGACATGGATGAGCTGCGCGAGCTTCTCCAGGCGTGGCGCGATGCCAAGAAATCGGCGTGGCAGGCGGTGGTGACCTGGGTGGTCCGGATCGGCCTTGCCGTGCTCGTCGCCGGAATGGCGGTGAAGCTGGGGCTTCTCGAGCGGATCGCCGGATGAGGTTCGCTGGCTATGCGGCGGTGTTCGACCGCCCGGACCGAGGCGGCGATGTGGTTCGGCAAGGGGCGTTCGAGCGCTCCCTTGCGGCCGGGACAGTGCCGCTCTTGTGGCAGCATGAGAAAGGGCGGCCGATCGGGCGGATCGACTATCTGCGCGAGGATTCGCGCGGTCTTCGGGTGATCGCGCGGGTGGTGGATGCCCAGGTCGCCGCGCTTTTGAAGGCGCGAGCGGTGACCGGGCTCAGCTTCGGCTACCGGGTACGGGAGGCGAAGGGGAGCGAGCCGCGCGAGCTCACCGAGCTGGATCTGGTGGAGGTGAGCCTGGTGACGTTTCCGATGCAGCCGCTGGCGCGGGTGCATGCGCTGGAGGGTGGAGATTAGCCGCTTCACGAGAGTGGCGGGCGAATTGGTCAGGGCGCTTCGGCGCCCTTTTTGTTTGGAGCGGGAGAAGAGACGATGACGGACGTGGTTGCGGGTGATGCGCTGGAGGCTTCGTTCGAGGCGATCGAGCAGGAGCATGTCGAAACGGAGGGCCTGCGGGCGGAGGTGGCACAGCTGAAGGCTCGGCTGGCGGCGTCCGACCGGCCGGCCTTGTCGGGAGCCAAGGGCGAGAGTTCGCCCTTCGTCGACCGCTATCTGCGCAAGGGCCTCGAGCATGGGGTCGAGCTGAAGGCGATGTCGGGAGCGACGGACGCCGCCGGCGGCTATGCGGTGCCGGAGGAGATCGACTCCGCCATCGAACGCACGCTGACTTCGATCTCGCCCATCCGCGCGATCTCGAGCGTCGTGAAGGTTGGAACGGCCGGCTACCGCAAGCTGGTGACCTCGGGCGGGACTCCGTCCGGATGGGTCGCCGAGACGGCGGGTCGTGCGGAGACGGCAACTCCGGTGTTCAACGAGATCGCTCCGCCGTTCGGCGAACTCTACGCCAATCCGGCGGCGAGCCAGGCAATGCTGGACGACGCCGCATTCGACGTCGAGGCGTGGCTGGCGAGCGAGATCGCGACGGAGTTCGCCCGGTCCGAGGGGGCCGCGTTCGTGTCGGGATCGGGGGTCAACCGGCCCAAGGGGTTCCTGGCTTCGGCCAGCGCCGAGACGGCGGACGGCGTTCGCCCGTTCGGGACTCTGCAGTTCCTGAAGACCGGCCTCGCCGGCGGTTTCCCGGCGAGCAACCCGCAGGACAAGCTGATCGACCTCGTCCAGAGCCTGCGCTCCCCGTACCGCCAGGGCGCGGTGTTCGTGATGAATTCGGCGACGGCAGCGCGGATTCGCAAGTTCAAGACGGCCGACGGAGCCTTCCTGTGGCAGCCGGGCCTCGTCGCGGGGCAGCCGGACACGCTGCTCGGCTATCCGGTCGTCGAGGCCGAGGACATGCCGGACATCGCAGCGGACTCGCTGTCGATCGCGTTCGGTAACTTCAAGGCGGGTTACCTGATCGCCGAGCGGGCGGAGACTCAGATCCTTCGCGATCCCTTCACCAACAAGCCGTTCGTCCACTTTTATGCGACGCGGCGTGTCGGCGGGCAGGTGATGAACTCCGAGGCGATCAAGCTGCTGAAGTTCGCGGCGTAACCCTCTCCGTAGGGAGGGGGTGAGGGGGCTTCGGTCTGGGGTCGGGGCCCCCTCATCCAAGTCGGCCGGGGCAGCGAGCTGCCAAGGCTACGTATCCTTCCCCCCGCGGGGGAGAAGGTTTTCCTTTGCCTGGAGGCTTTCATGGCCCTGTTCTTCGCGGACCTGGTCCGGGAGTATTCGCACTCCGTCGGGCCCGCCGACCTTGCGCTCGAGGGAGCCCTTCCCGGCCACCGGCGGTTCGGGGACGCGGTGCCAGCGGGCGCGCGCTTTCACTATGCGATCGCCGGAGTGACCAATCCCTCCGAATGGGAGACGGGCGAGGGAGAACTGGGCAGTGGCGGAACGTTGGTACGTTCGCCGCTCACTTCCTCGGCCGGTGGTGGGCTGGTCGCCTTTTCCGCGGGATTGAAGACGGTAGCACTGACGGTCGGCGCTGCGTGGTTTGCCGAGCAGGACGCGGCGGTCAACGTCGACCTCGCGGCACTGGAGGCGGAGATCGACGGCAAGGCGCCGCTCGGCCACGACCACGATGCCGACTATGCGCCGGCGGTTCATGGACACAGTTTCGCGGCGCTGACGGACAGGCCGACGACGCTGTCGGGCTACGGCATCGAGGACGCCGCGCCCGCCGGTCATGATCATGACGGCAGCTACCAGCCGCTCGACGCCGAGTTGACGGCGATCGCCGCGTTGACGGGTGCGGCGGACCGATTGCCCTATTTCAGTGGACCCGGCGCCGCGGCGCTGACGGCTCTCACGCCCTTCGGACGCAGCCTGATCGACGATGCCGACGCGGCAGCGGGTCGGGCGACGCTCGGCCTCGGGAGCGCTGCTCGGGAAGCGGTCGGGACGTCGGGATCCGTGGTGCCCAAGCTGAACGCCGTCAACAGCTGGAGCGCGAGTCAGACGCTGGCATCCGCGGGTTGTCCGCTGTTCGTGGACTCGACCAACGGGAACACCATCAAGGTCGCTTTCCTCGAAGGCGGAACCCTGCGCGGGGGTTTTGGAGCGAGCGCCGCTTATCTGCTGTCAGCGATCGATCCGGCGACGGGGCTGGTGCGCCTGTCGGTCGCGAACAATGGCGGGGTGCCGCAGCTGCTCATGAACGAGGTGCCGGTGGTGACGACCCGCCGGACCGGCTGGGGACAGCCGACGGGAACCGCCACCAGGGCAGGCTTTGCGACGGGAAGCGTCACGCTTCAGCAGCTCGCCGAGCGGGTGAAGGCCCTGATCGACGATCTCACCGCCCACGGCCTGATCGGAAGCTGACCATGGACGGACAGGCGATCGGCGCGGGGGGGGGGGGGGGGGGGG
>JAEZHP010000035.1 GCA_023416515.1 Pseudomonadota bacterium
GCTTGTCGGTGCCGTCGCCGATGAACGTGGTCTGGTACGACTGCATCGCGCGATAGAAGTCGTAGAAGGCTGGGTCCTTCCCGAAGCTCGCCGCGTAAATGCGGGCTGCGTCGGCGTCCGCCTGCGCCCGGATGATCTGCGCGCGCTTGGCGCCCTCGGCCCGGATCGAGCGCGCTTCCTGCTCGCGGGCCGTCCGCATCCGGTCGAACGCGGCGGTCAGCGGCGTGCCGTCGGGAAGGTCGGTGCGCTTGATTCGCACGTCGATGATCTGGACTCCGTACTGGCTGGCAATCCGGTTGAGCGAATTGCGCACGTCCGACATCACGCCCTGCCGCTCCGGCGTCAGCAGCGAGGCGAACGACACCTTGCCGAGCTCGTTGCGGACTTCCGAGCCAAGGATCGGGCGCAGCTGCTCGGTGAGCTGCTGCTCGGTGCGCGCACGCACGTACATCAAGACGGGATTGACGATTCGGTAGCGGGCGAAGGCGTCAACCTCGAGCCTGCGCTGGTCGGTGGACAGCACCTGCTGACGCTGCATGTCGACATTCTGGATCCGCTTGTCGATCCAGACGACTTCCTCCGCGAAGGGGAGGCGCCACGAAATGCCGGCGCCGGCAGCTCCGATCGGCCGGCCCTCCTCGAACCGGTTGAGGACGCGGACTGGCTTGCCGAACCGTACGATCACGGCCTGCTTCGTCTCCGGGACGATCGGAAAGCTCGCCAGCACGAGGAACAGCAGGGCCAGCGCGGCGAAGCCGCTCAGCAGCGGATGACGGCGGACGAGGTCGGTCACTGGCCCTCTCCCGACTGCGCCTGCTGCTGCTGCTTCTTGACCTCCGGCAATGCCAGATACGGCGTCACTCCGGGCGCCTCGACGATCGTCTTGTCCACCTTCGACAAGATCTGCTCCATCGTCTCGTAATACATGCGGCGACGGGTGACGTCGGGCGCGAGCTTGTACTGCTCGTACACCTTATCGAATGCAGTCGCCTCACCCTGCGCCTTCTGGCTGAGCTGAAGCGCATAGGCATTGGCATTGTTGATGTAGGTCTGCGCGTCCTGCTGGGCCGCGGTGACCTGCTTGAACGCATCGTTCACGGCTTCCGGGGGGTCGGCCTGCTTGATGGCGATGCCCTGAATCTGGATGCCGGAGCGATAGGCGTCGAGGATCGCCTGCATGCGCTCGGCGACCTGCGTTTCGATGTCCGCGCGCTTGTCGCCCATCGCATCGATGAGGCTGACCTGGCTGATCACCGCCCGCATGGCGCTCTCGGCGACCTCGCGGATCGTTTCGTCGGGCTGCGCAAGCTGGAACAGGTAGAGTTCCGGCGTACGGATGTTCCATCGCACCGAATAGGAAATATCGATGAGGTTCTGGTCCCCGGTCAGCATCAGGTCGTTCGGACCTTCCGAACCGAGATCGGTGTTGCGGATATTCTCGACGTCGATCTTGCGAACGCGCTCGATCGGCGACGGCAGCGTGAGCCCGACGCCCGGTCCGAGCGTGCGGCTGTAGCGTCCGAACTGCGTGACGACGCCGCGCTGCGCCGGAGAAATGCTGTGGAAGCTCGTGAAGACTAGCCAAAGGACAAGAAGGCCCGCGAGACCCCAGACGATCATTGAATTGTTGGGCCGTCCCGGCAGGCCGCCGCCGCCTGTCGACCAGCGCGCGCGGCTCTTGCGGATGAACTCGTCGAGCGAGGTGACGTTCTGCCCTTGCTGCGGCGGTCTTTTCCCGCGCTTGGGAGTCTCGCCCCATGGACCCGCCTGCGGCTCCTGCGGCTCGTCACCCGAACTCTTCGGCCCCCACGGGCCTTTGGTGTCGTTGAACAGGCCGCGAACGCGAGCCCCCAACCCCGGAAACATGCTCATGAGCCATGTATAGGGAGCGCACTTGCCGAAAAACAGTGGCAACCCGCCCCCCAGCGCCTATCTCGCCCCGCATGACAGCCGAAACGGCAGACCCGCTGCGAAGCCTCGATGATCATCCGCATTCGCCCCGTATCCGTTCCCGGCGCGCCAGGGACGGGGTCGCGACGATCGTTGCCGACGCGACCGGGCTTAGCGCCGACGAGCGCGCGTCGCTCGAGCAGGAGCTGAAGGCCGCTGCCGTCGCGCTGCCCGACATCCGCGATGCACGCGTCGCGCTGACGGCAAGCGAACCGCGCCGAACGCTCATTGCAGTTGCGAGCGGCAAGGGCGGCGTTGGCAAGTCGACGCTATCGGCAAATCTCGCCATCGCGATCGCGCGTTCGGGCAAAAAGGTCGGCCTCATAGACGCCGATGTCTACGGCCCATCCCAGACGAAGCTGCTGGGAACCGACGAAAGGCCGACTGCGGACGACAAACGCCTCAATCCGGTCGAAGCGCACGGCATCCGCTTCCTCTCGCTGGGACAGCTCGTCTCGCCGGGCCATGCGCTTGCCTGGCGCGGGCCGATGGCCTCGGGCGCTCTTGCACAGCTTGTCGAGGCCGATTGGGGCGACGCCGAAATCCTCATCGTCGACCTACCACCCGGAACGGGGGATGTTCAGCTTTCCCTGGTCCAAAAGTCGCGTCCCGAGGGGGCGGTCATTGTTTCAACGCCACAGGCGCTGTCGCTGATCGACGCCACCCGCGCGATCGACCTGTTCGGCAAGCTCTCGGTGCCGGTTCTCGGCCTCGTCGAGAACATGGCCGGCTTTACCTGCCCCCACTGCGGCGAAACGTCCGACCCGTTCGGCCGCGGCGGCGCCGAGGAGGCGGCCGAGCGGCTCGGAATCCCGTTCCTCGGCCGCATTCCACTCGACCCCTCGCTGCGCGAAGCGTCGGACGCCGGAGCTCCGCCGGCCGCGGGGGACGGCGCCCAGGCGCAGGCATTCGCGGCGATCGCCACCAAGGTGCTCGAGGCTCTGGAAACAGCAGCGCCCTGAAACATTCTTCCCAGGAAGGAGATTGCCGATGCCGCTTCGAACTGACGAGGAAATCGCCGAGCTTCTGAAGGGCGCGCGCACGATCGCCATGATGGGAGCGTCGGATCGTCCCGACCGTCCTTCGTACGGCGTCATGAAGTTCCTTCAGGATCACGGGTACCGCGTGATCCCGGTCAACCCGACCATCACCGGGGAGCGCGTCCACGGCGAATATGTCTGGCGCGAGCTGTCGCAGATCGGCGAGCCGATCGACATCGTCGACATCTTCCGCCGGCCGGAAGCGGCAGGCGAGGCCGTCGACGAGGCGATCCGCGCCGGAGCCAAGGCGGTGTGGATGCAGCTCGGCGTCGTCAATGAAGACGCCGCTCAGCGCGCAGAGGCCGCCGGGCTGAAGGTCGTGATGGACCGGTGCCCGAAAATCGACATCATGCGCCTGGGCATTCCTGGCGTCGGGAGCTCGGCGGAAGCCTAGGCGCTCGCGACGGTCATTTCGGGGACCAGCAGCGTCGGTGCATCGACTCCTCGCCGGAACTCCAGGTCCGACGCGGGCTCGAGCGTCGCGAACATGTCGATGAGGTTCGAAGCGATCGTGATCTCCTGCACCGCCGAACCGATCTCTCCGTCTCGCACGAGAAACCCGACGGCGCCGCGGCTGTAGTCGCCGGTAACCGGATTTGCGCCCTGGCCGATCAGTTCAACCACGAGCAGCGCTTCCGGAAAGGCGCGCAGCAGGTCTTCGCGGCTGCGCTTGCCGGCGGCCATGTAGAAGTTGCTGGGACTGACTCCCGGCGCGCCGCCGACGCCACGCGCGGCATGGCCGGTCGGCTGGATGCCGAGCTGCCGGGCAGCCGAGCTTTCCGCCATCCAAGTGGTGAGCGTGCCGCTTTCAATCACCTCCGTGCGCTGCACCCGGACGCCCTCGCCATCGAAGGGGCGTGACCGCAACCCGCGGCGGCGCAGCGGATCGTCGAAGATCGACACGCCTGCGCCGAAAATGCGCGTGCCGAGCTTGTCCTGGAGGAAGCTGGACTTGCGGGCGACGGCGGAGCCGCTGATCGCCGATCCGAAATGGCCGACCAACGTGTGGGACACGCGCGGGTCGAACAGCACCGGCATTGGGCGGGACTTCATCCGGACGGGATTGAGCCGAGCCGCGGCGCGTTCCCCGGCGAGTCGACCTATCTCTTCGGGCGAATCCAGATCGGAAAGATGACGGCTGCTGTGCCAGGCACTGTCGCGCTGCATCGCCGCGTCTTCGCCGGCGATGACGGCGGCGGAGCAACTGAAGCCGGTCGCCGCATAAGCGCCGGCGAAACCCGCTGACGTCGCGAGCGCGACCGTCGATCGCGACGT
>JAEZHP010000029.1 GCA_023416515.1 Pseudomonadota bacterium
GTGCGCCGCAAGGCGCACCTCCCCTCGATGACGACTTTATGTGCAGCGCTCAGGCCGGACGGCTTGCCAGCCAGGCGAGCCACAGCTGCGCAAGGTCGGAACGCGGACCGGTGACGGCGCGAAGCGCGGCCTCAGCCTCGGCGCGTCGACCGGCGAGCGCGAGGGTCGCGCCGAGCCGGGTGTTGACGAGGTTTGCATCCTCGCCGCCCTTGCTCAGGGCGAGGCGGTACATTTCGGCCGCTTCCGCATAACGCTCATAGCCGAACAGGGCGTCGGCAACGATGCGCGCCGGCTGGCCGCGGCTCGCGCTGCGCGCCTGGGCCATCTGGCCGGAAAGGCCAGCGCGGTCCTCGCCAATCCGGCGGTTGGCAACTCCCAGCATCCGGCTGACGTCGCCGTTGCTCGCCTGGAAAGCGCCGGCGGCGATCCCAGCGTCGATGATCGCCTTCGTCTCACCCGGCAGGCCGGCCTGGTTGAGGGTCGTCGCAAAGGGCAGATATTCGTTCGGCCGAACCGCATTCGTCACACGGGCGAGACGGAAGGCGTCGACGAGCAGGTTCACGTCGTCGCCGCTCGCTTCCCGAACGACGTCGAGCGCCAGTTGCCAATTAGCCGTCGTCGGATAGGCGGCGAGAAGCCGGCGGAGAGCCTCAAGCGCCTGGGGCCGCTGGTTGGCGGAGTAGGGAACGCGCCATGCACGCTGATAGAGGGCCTCGGGGGCGCGCTGCCCCGCCGCCTCGGCGGCGCGGATCTGCTGCATCACCGGCTCGAGAGCGCCCGCCGTGTTGCCCATACGGGTGCGGACCAGCGCCAGGTTGTTGACGATTCGCTCGTCGGCCGGGTTGGCCTGCTGAAGCTGGACGTAGAGCCGCTCGGCGGTGGCGAAATCGTTCGCCCGAAAAGCCGCTTCGGCACGCTGGTTGAGGATGTTGTTCTGGGCGGTGCGAAGGGTCGCCGCGAATTCGGCGGGAGTCGAAGGATTGGCGAGAAGGGCGGTCAGAGCGCGCTCCTGACCGGCAAGGTCGTTGGTGCCGAGGGCGAGGTCGAGCTGCACCCGATTGAGCAGATATTTGGCGTCGTTGCCGCGAGCCGCGGCTTCGGCGGCGGGAAGGAGCGCGCGAACGGCCGCCCAGTCGGGGGTCTGACCCTGCTGGCGGGCAGCGCCGGCGGCAGCATTGGCCTGGATGAGCGGATTGAGCGCCGCCTGCTCGGCGCGCGACACGTTGAGGCGGGGCTGCTGGGCCTGAGCCTGCTGGTTCTGCCGCTGGGCGAGGACCGGAGTCGAGAGCAGGGCCGAGCCGCCGAGCAGAGTCGCCGCGGCGAGCGCGACCTTGGAAACCTTCATGTGTGCTGCCTCCTTTGACCGCTTGCACCGGTGCACCTTGTCGGTACTGCCCGGAATCGCGCGGCTCTTAACTTCAAACGGACGGGCTTGCTAGCGGCGACCCGCTGAACCGGGGTTTAACCTTTACGTGGCGCGGGGTTATGGTCGCCGGGCCGAAAATATGGGGAGCGCCATGGCCGTTCACGATCTCACCTTGTGCCGCTCTTTGCTGTTCCTGCCGGCCTCCAACGCACGAGCGATCGAGAAGGCCCGGCAACTCGACGCCGACATGATCATTCTCGATCTCGAGGACGCCGTGCCCGAGGACCAGAAGGATTCGGCGCGAGTCGCCGCGGTCAGCGCGGCCGCGGAAGGATTCGGCGGAAGGCCGGTGGCGATCCGGATCAACGCGGTCGGCCATCGCTGCCACGGCGACGACATGATCGCTGCGCGCTATTCCAAGGCGCCCTACGTGGTCCTTCCAAAGGCGGAGAAGGAGCGCGAACTCGTCGGCACCCACCAGGTGTGCGAGAAGCCGGTGATGGCGATGATCGAGACCGCTGGCGGAGTGTTGCGGGCGGGCGCTCTGGCGCCGCATACCGCCGGGCTCCTCGCCGGAACCAACGATCTTGCAGCGTCCTTGCGGATTCCGCCCGGGTCGGGCCGCTCCGGGCTCGCCGCGGCCCTCCAGCATATCGTCATCGCAGCGCGCGCCGCCGGAGTGGCGGTGTTCGACGGCGTCTATAACAGGCTCGAGGACGATGACGGCCTCGCCGCGGAAGCGCGCGAGGGACGGGCGTTCGGCTTCGACGGCAAGTCGGTCATCCATCCGAGCCAGATCGCGACGGTGAACCGGAGCTTCTCGCCGTCGGACCAGGAGCTCGAGGCGGCCGCCGCGCTGGTCGCGGCGGCCACCGACGGCGCCGAGCGCTACGAAGGGCGGATGATCGAGGCGCTCCACGTCGCCGAGGCCCGGGCGCTGATCGCCAAGGCGCGGCGCTAGAGCGAGCGCCCGGGGCGCTTGCCAGCGGCGGGGGCGCTTGGCTAAGCGACGCCATGTCGCCCCGAATCCTGTTGCCGCTCGCCGCGCTGCTCGCGTTTCCGAACGCGGCGCTCGCCCAGGCCGCGCCGGCCGACGCTCCGATCACGGCCGCCGACCTTCGCCCGCATATCGACATTCTCGCAAGCGACGCCTTCGAAGGGCGCCAGCCGGCGACTCCGGGCGAGACGCTGACCACGGGCTATCTGGCCCGCGAGCTTGCGGCGCGCGGAGTCGAGCCTGCCGGCGTCGGCGGAGGCTGGCTCCAGCCGGTCGCGATCGCCGAGCGGGGAGTCGGCCGCCACGAGACCCGGTGGGTGAGCAACGGCCGGCGGATCGCGGTGCCCGACGAGGCGCTGGTCCTGACCGGCCGCGATCCGCGCGCCCGAATCGCCAACGCTCCGGTGATCTTCGCCGGCCATGGCGCGGTCATGCCCGAGCGCGGGATCGACCAGCTCGCCGGCGGCGACTTCAGGGGCGCGGTCGCCCTGGTCATGTACGAGGGGCCCTCGGTGGAGGGCTTCCCGAGCTTCGAGCAGCGGATCCGGACGCTTGCCGAAGCGGGCGCGGTCGCGGTGATCGGGATCACTCCGCCCGACCTTCCGTTCGCCCAGGTGCGCCGGGCGGCGACCAGGGGCGCGGTCGCTCTCGACACCGGGCCGCTTCCGGCGGCGTACGGCGCACTTTCCTGGGATGGGGCGATGGCCTTGTTCGAGGGAGCTGGGCGCGACCTCACCGCGATGCTGAACGAGCAGCCGGGATCGTCCTTCCGCTCGGTGACTCTTCCGGTTCGGGCGAATATCGACGTGATGACCGAGGTCCGGCGGTTCACGACCAACAATGTCGTCGGGCGGATCCGGGGAAGCGACAGCGGCGGCGAGAGCGTGCTTCTGCTCGGCCACTGGGACCATATCGGGATCTGCAGGCCGGAAGGGGCGGCGGACCGGATCTGCAACGGCGCGGTGGACAATGCGAGCGGAGTCGCGACGTTGATCGAGGCAGCGGGGAGGCTCGCATCTGGGCCGCGGCCGCAGCGCGACATCCTCATCCTCGCGACCACGGCGGAGGAGCTCGGGCTTCTCGGCGCGGAGCATTTCGCGCGGAGCCCGGTGGTTCCGGCGGGCTCGATCGTCGCCGCGGTCAATGTCGACACCGCCGCGATCCATCCGGCGGGGATGCCGGTCGCGATGATCGGCGGCACCGAGGAGATGCGGTCGGTCGTGGCGCGGGTCGCGACGGCACTCGGGCGGGGCCTCGATGGCGACCAGGAGGCGGACCTGCTCGCCGAGCGGCAGGACGGCTGGGCGCTCACCCGCAACGGCATTCCGGCGATGATGGCGGGCGGGTCCTTCTCGGACATGAGGCTTCTCGCGGCCTTCCTCAACGGCGCCTATCACGGGCCCGACGACGAGGCGACGCCGTCGCTCGAGCTCGGCGGAGCGGCCGAGGACTCCAATCTGCTGGTCGCGCTCGCCCGGGCGTTCGCCGACCGAAGCGGATACAGCCCCGCGGCGCGCTAGCGAAGCGGGGGTTCGACACCTAGATGAAGCCCTCTCCGGGGGGCGGCAAAACGAAAAGCAGGATCAAATGGATATCTCACTCGGCCTCACCTTCGACGACGTTCTGCTCCGGCCAGGCGAATCGGACGTGCTGCCGAGCCAGGCCGACACCCGCACCCGGGTGACCCGCGACATCGCGCTCAACATCCCCATTCTGTCGTCGGCGATGGACACGGTGACCGAGGCCGACATGGCCATCGTCATGGCGCAATTGGGTGGCCTCGGAGTGCTCCACCGCAACATGGAGCCGGAGGAGCAGGCGGCGGCGGTGCGCGCGGTCAAGCGCTTCGAAAGCGGCATGGTGGTCAACCCGATCACGATCCGGCCGAACCAGACTCTGGCCGAGGCCCAGGAGCTGATGGCGCGCCACCGGATCTCGGGCATCCCGGTCACCGAAGCGAACGGACGCCTGGTTGGAATCCTCACCAACCGCGACGTCCGCTTTGCCGAGAATCCGCGCCAGCCGGTGTCGGAGCTGATGACCAGCGAGAATCTGGTGACCGTCGGCCCCGACGTCGGCCAGGAGGAAGCGCGCCGCCAGCTCCACCAGCGCCGGATCGAGAAGCTGATCGTCGTCGACGATTCGCGTCGCTGCATCGGCCTGATCACCGTCAAGGACATCGAGAAGGCGGTCAATTATCCCGACGCGACCAAGGACTCGGCGGGGCGGCTTCGGGTCGCCGCCGCCACCACGGTGGGCGACAAGGGCTTCGGCCGGAGCGAGGCGCTGATCGACGCCGAGTGCGACCTCATCGTCATCGACACGGCCCACGGCCACAACAAGGACGTCGCGGCTGCGGTCGAGCGGATCAAGCGCCTGTCCAATTCGGTCCAGGTCGTCGCCGGCAACGTCGCGACCGCCGAAGCGACCAAGGCGCTGATCGGCGCAGGCGCGGATGCGGTGAAGGTCGGGATCGGCCCCGGCTCGATCTGCACCACCCGGATCATCGCCGGAGTTGGGGTTCCCCAGCTCACCGCGATCATGGAAGCCGCCGAGGAAGCTGCAAAGAGCGACACTCCCATCATCGGCGACGGCGGCCTTCGAACCAGCGGCGACATCGCCAAGGCGCTCGCCGGCGGAGCGTCGGCGGTGATGATCGGATCGCTTCTCGCCGGCACCGAGGAGGCGCCCGGCGAGACCTTCCTCTACCAGGGCCGCGCCTACAAATCCTATCGCGGCATGGGCTCGGTCGGAGCGATGGCGCGCGGCTCGGCCGACCGCTATTTCCAGCAGGACATCAAGGATCAGCTCAAGCTGGTCCCCGAGGGCATCGAGGGCCAGGTGGCCTATAAGGGCCAGGCCAAGGACGTGATCCACCAGCTCGTCGGCGGAGTGAAGGCGGCGATGGGCTATACCGGCGCCCGAACCATCCGCGAATTGAAGGAGCGCGCCCGCTTCGTCCGGATCAGCAATGCGGGCCTTCGCGAAAGCCATGTCCACGATGTCGCGATCACCCGCGAGGCTCCCAATTACCCGGCCCAGTAAGTGACCCCGTCCGCCCGAGCCCAGGCGGCGATCGAGCTGCTCGACCAGGTCATCGACGCCGCCCGCTCAGGCGGAGCCGCCGCCGACACCCTGATCGCGCGCTACTTCAAGGAACGGCGTTACGCCGGTTCGAAGGATCGGCGAGCCGTTCGCGAACTGGTCTACCGAGCGATCCGCCGCGCCGGCGACGTGCCGGCGTCCGGCCGGGCGGCGATGCTGGGCCTCGTCCAAGACGATCCCGCGCTGGCCGGGCTGTTCGACGGCTCCGCCCACGCGCCGGCGCCGATCGGCGATGGCGAGGAAGCGGCTCCGGCCGGGTTGCTGCCGGGCTGGATCGTGCCGCGCCTCGACGCGCTGATCGGGGAGAGCGAATGGCCGGCACTGCTCGAACGCGCGCCCCTCGACCTTCGCGCCAACCGCCTGCGCGGAACGAGCGACGAAGCGCTTGTCCAGATTGCCGAGGCCCAGCAGACGCCGCTGTCGCCGCTCGGCCTTCGCCTCCCGGAGGGATTCCGGGTCGAGGAGAACGAGGCGTGGCGCTCCGGCCTGGTCGAAATCCAGGACGAGGGCAGCCAGCTGCTCTCGCTCGCCTGCGCGGCCCGGCCGGGCGAAACCGTGCTCGATCTATGCGCCGGCGGCGGCGGCAAGACGCTGGCCCTCGCCGCCGAAATGGCGAACGAGGGACGGATCATCGCAAGCGACGCCGATCGCGGCCGCCTGTCGCGCCTCGCCCCGAGGCTGGAGCGCGCCGGGATCACAACCGTAGAACCCCGGCTCCTCGATCCGGGGCGCGAGGCGGAGCAGCTGGGCGATCTCGCCGGCACCCTCGACCTCATCCTCGTCGACGCCCCTTGCTCGGGCAGCGGTACCTGGCGCCGAAACCCGGAAACGCGCTGGCGGCTGACCCCGAAGCGCCTCGACCAGCTCGTCGGCCTGCAGGCGCGGCTGCTCGACGTCGCCGCCGGCCTGCTCAAGCCCGGCGGCCGCCTCGTCTATGCGGTGTGCTCGCTGCTCGCGGAGGAGGGCAGGGATCAGGCGGCCGCGCTCAGCGTTCGTTCATCGCTGGAGCCACAGCCTGTTCCGCTGACTGCCGGACGCCCCGCGGGCACGGGCCGGCTGCTCAGCCCCGCCGTTGACGGCACCGACGGCTTTTTCGTCGCCTGCTGGACCCGGCCGTGATAGGTCGATGATGCCGTGCCCAAGGAGTTGATGATGCGCCTCACGCCCGTTCTGCTCGCTGTAACGATTGCGGCGGCCACCATGTCGAGCGCGGGCGTGACCCAGCGCGCGGACGACCAGATCGATCCGCGTTCGACGACCCTTGCCCAGCAGGCCCAGGCCCATGCCACCGCCGGCCGCAACAACGAGGCGATCGACTTCTACGAAACCGCGCTCGCCGTCGATCCGCGCAACCGCCAGGCCTATCTCGGCCTCGCCCGAGTCGCCCAGGCGCAGCGTCTGCCGGGCAAGGCGATCAGCTATTATGCCGACGCGCTTCGAATCGAGCCGAACGACGTCAACGCTCTCGCCGGCCAGGGCGAAGCCTATGTCCAGCGCGGCGCCGTCGCCCGCGCCCAGCGTAATCTCGAGCGCGTCCGTGCCCTGTGCGGCAACAGCTGCCCGCAGGCCAATCAGCTCGCCGCGGTGATCCAGCGCGGCCCGCCGGTCTCGACCGCCCAGAGCCAGGCTCCGGCCCAGGCCACGCCGGCCCCGCGCCAGCCGAACTAGGAATAACCATTGCCTCCCTTCAGGGGAGAGGATCAAGGCGCGGGGGCGAGCCGCACGCTCGCGCCCTGCGAATCCGCGTCACCACCCCAACCCCTCGTCTGAAGAGGAGGGACTGAATAGGCGTCAGTTGCTGAGTTCGCGGGCGATCGAGACGAATTCGGCGATGTCGAGCGTCCCGGCGCGGCGTTCGGAGTCTATGCCGAGGCGTTCGAGCGCATCGATCGCACCGGGGAGCGACTTCAGGCTCTGACGAAGCATCTTCCGGCGCTGCCCGAAGGCGGCTGCGGTGACCTGCTCGAGCTTGGCCGGCACGACGCCTTCCGGCTGATCGGCTGGGACGATGTGGACGACGGCGGACATCACCTTGGGCGGTGGCACGAAGGCCGAGCGGTGGACCTTCATCGCGAGCCTTGCCGTCGATCGCCACTGGGCGAGCACCGCGAGGCGGCCATAGGCGCCGCTTCCCGGCTTCGCGACGATCCGCTCCGCCACTTCCTGCTGGAACATCAAGGTGAGCGAGCGCCACCAGGGCGGCCAGGTCTCCCCGCCGAGCCAGCGCACCAGCAATGCGGTCCCGACATTGTAGGGGAGATTGGCGACGACATGGGCGCCGGGAAGTGCAGCCGCTTCGTCGATCTCCAACGCGTCGCCTTCGACGACGTCAAGCTTGCCGGGAAAGGCCGCCTCGAGCTCGGCCAAGGCGGCGATGCAGCGCCGGTCGCGCTCGACCGAGGTCACATCAGCGCCGGCGCGGAGGAGGGCGCGGGTCAGGCCGCCCGGACCGGGACCCACTTCATAGGCGCGCTCGCCGTCGAGCGGCCCTGGAATGCGGGCGATCCGGTCGAGCAATTGCTCGTCGAGGAGGAAGTTCTGGCCGAGCGCCTTGCTCGCGCTGAGGCCGTGGCTCGCGATGACCTCGCGCAGCGGCGGGAGGGTCACGCCGACTGAATGCGCCGGGCGCACTCCCCGGCGGTTCGGATCGCGGCGATCATCGCTCCGGGATCGGCCTGGTTGGTCCCGGCGATGTCGAATGCGGTGCCGTGATCGGGCGAGGTCCGGACGATCGGCAGGCCGAGAGTGACGTTGATGCCTTCGTCGAAGTGGAGGGTCTTCAGCGGGATCAGCGCCTGGTCGTGATACATGCACAAGGCGCCGTCATAGGTGGCACGAAGGGCCGGGCGGAACATGATGTCGGGGGGAAGGGGCCCGACGAGGTCGTAGCCTTCCTCGGCGAGCCGCTCCATCGCCGGCTTGATGATGTCGATCTCCTCGCGGCCGAGAGCTCCGTCCTCGCCGGCATGGGGATTGAGCCCGGCGACCCCGATGCGCGGCGACTCGATGCCGAACTGGCGCTGGAGGCCCCGGATCATCGCCCGCCCCTTGGAGACGATGCGCTCGATGGTGAGCGCGGAAGGCACCTGGGCGAGAGCGATGTGTCCGGTCACCGGAACCACCTTGAGGGTCGGCCCGGCGAGCATCATCGCGACGCTTTCCGTCGAAACGCCGCATCGCTCCGCGACGAACTCGGTCTGGCCGGGATGGGTGAAGCCGATCGCGTAGAGCTGGGCCTTGGACACCGGTCCGGTCACTACCGCCGAAGCGGCTCCTGAACGGGTGAGGCCGACCGCGAATTCGAGGCTGTCGAGGGCGTTTCGAGCCCCTTCGAGCGTGGGGCGCCCGGGTACCGTTTCCTCGCCGGCCACCCTGATCAGCGGAAGCGCGTGGTCGAAATGATCGAAGACGTCCGACGGGTCGCCGATCACCGCGACCGGCCCGTTCCAGACCGCTTCGACCGCGCAAACGTCGCCGACGGCGAAGAAGGGCGGAAGCCCTTCCTCGCGCCGGCGTTCCCAGCTCTTGGCAACCACCTCCGCTCCGATCCCCGCCGGATCGCCGATGGATATGGCGAGCGGCTGGAGCGGAGCGGCGTCAGCTAGATCAACGATATTCGATCACCGCATCGCGACGCAGGTCACGCAGATAGCGCTGGGCCTGCTGGTTCATCCGCTGCTCGGCGAGCGCCGTCTGGACGGTCTCGGCGGTCGGCATGTTGACCTGGCGCGGGTCGTCGCGGCCGCACAGGACCAGCACGCTGACCCGCTCGAGGGTGCCGAACGGCTGGGTCGCCTGGCCGACGCCAAGGCCAAGCAGGGTCTGCTGAAGCTGCGCCGGAAGCTCGCGAACCCGCATCGCGTCGTTGGACACGAGCTCGGCGCCGAGCGAGCGAGCGACGTCGGGTGCCCGGCCGCAGCCGCCCATGTCCCGGGTCGCCAGAGCAAGCTGCTCGGCACGGGCTTGCGCCTGAGGAGCGGTCGTCCCGGCGGGGAGCTCGATCGACATCTGCATCAGGCTGAGGACCGCATCGCGGGGATCGGCCATCAGGATCTGACGGGAGTCGACCAGGTAGATGATCGAAAAGCCGCCGGGCACCTGGATCGGATCGGTGATGCCCTGAACCGGGATCGACTGGACCACCGAGGCGATTTCCGGCGGCAGCTGCTCCGGACGCACCCAGCCGAGATCGCCGCCGAGGGCCGCGGTGCTCGCCACCGAATATTGCCTGGCATAAGCCGGGAAGGAGGCGCCGCCGCGGATCTGGGCGACGATCCGCGCCATGTTGGCGCGCACCTGAGCGGCGTTTTCCGGAGTCGCTTCCATGTAGATTTCAGCGACTCGGTATTCGTTGCTTCCACGCGACTGGTTGAGTCGGCTGAGGACGGCCTGGACCTCCTCGTCGGCGACGCTGACACGAGTGATCCGGTAGCGCTGAAGGCGCTGCCACGACAGCTCGCCGGTGATCTGTCGCTTCACCGACCGCTCGGATGAGCCGATCGAGCGCAGATATTCGCCGAAGCTCTGCGGCGTGTGGCCGAATTGCTGGGCGAAACGCGTATAATATTGGTCGATCTCGCGCTGCTCGACCGGAAGCTGGCCCTCGCGGGCAGCCTGGATCTGAAGCGTCTCGTCGATCAGGTTGCGGAGGATCTGAGCGCGAAGGCGCTGCTGCTCCTCGGGCGAGAGCTGGACCCGCTGCGACGCGATCATCAGCGCCATGCGCTGATCGACGTCGGTCTGGGTGATGATCTCGTCATTGACGATGGCGGTGGCGCGGGCGACGTTCGGCTCGGCCTGGCCGACGAAATTCACGTCGCTGGGGATCGCAAGCCCACCCTGCCGAGGCTGGTCAGCGGCGGGCTGCGCGATGGCAACGACCGACAGGAAGGAACCGGCCAGCACGACGGCCGCCCTTCGAAAAGTGCCGAACTTCATCATTCCTCCGATAAATGCAGGCCCGCAACCTGCCTTCTTCATGCTGAACATAGGCTTAGCGGCCAATATTCCGGAGCGCCACCCGGATCAGGAAAGTGTTGCCGCGGCGAACGTCGCCAGTGGTCTCGTAGTCGCGCCGCCAGGTGATTCCGAACTCGATACATTCGTCGTCATAGGAGATGCCGATGCGGTGGCGGACCGGATCGAAGCCGTCGGCTTGCGACAGCGGGTCCTCGTCGCGGTCGGTGAGGTCGACCACCGCCGACCCGAAGACCGACCAGTAGCGGGCGAAGGCGACCCGACCGCCGACCCGGATCTCCTCGCGGTCCTGAAGGTCCTCGAAAGAGGCGTCGATGTCGCGGTCGAGGCGAAGATAGCCGGCGCTGATATAGGTCTGGCTGCTTCCGACCACCGCGTCGATCTCGTTGCGGCGGAGCGTGAGGTCGTCCTTGTCGATTCGGAAGCGGTGGGTGAACTGGATGTTGCGGCCGACCTGGACGCTGGTCCGCCCAACTATGTCGGAGAAGCGGTCGGCGAGGCCGGTGCCGTCTGGGAACAGCTCCTCGCGGCTGCCGAGGCGGTAGCTCTGGCCGATGTTGGAGCGGATCTGGGCACCCGGAAGATCGATGACCCAGTCGGCCCCGTAGGTCAGGCGGACCCCGTCCTCCCAGCGGTCGTAGCCGGGGAAGCGGTTCAGCGCGAACAGGTTGGAATCCTCGAGGTCGACGGCGCGCGCGTCCTCGTTGGGGATGTCGAGATTCTCGGTCTCCGGCGAGGCGACGAGCTGGACCCGCGGAGTGAAGCGGTGAGTGCCGCCCATGAAGCGGCCGATGAACGGCCATTTGAGGTCGGCGGCGGCGGCGGCGATGAAGCGGCCGTGGAAGCCCTCCGCGCCTCGGTAGAGCGGGTTGGTGGTGAGCTCGGTCTCGTTGGCGTGATAGATGTCGCCGCGAAGGAAGCCGGTGAGGGTGAGCTCCTGGCCGAGCGGGGTCAGGCTGCGATGCTCGTAGCGGGCGCTGGCGAAGGCGCGCTGGGTGTCCTGGCCCTCGGTGCGAAGGATGTTGAGGCTGTTGGCCTGGAGCTCGACCCGGCCACCGGTCGCCGGCTCGATCATCCGCCAGCGCGCGTCGATCGCGGGAAGGGCGAAGGGCTGCTGGCCGCCAATGTCCGTCGCTCGAAGGCCCTGGAACGCCCAGCCGGCGATGTTGATGTAGGAATCGCTGTCGATGCGCTCGGCCTGGACGACCGAGCGGAGGCGGGTGTCGAGCGAGATGTCGTAGCGGCGAAGGAAGGTGCGGTCGCTGACCCAGCGGGCGGAGCCGGTAACGCTCCAATTGGGGTCGAGCTGGAAGCGGCCGTTGCCCTCGATATAGGCGCGAAGGCCCGGGTCCTCGGCGCCGGGGACGGTCAGGCTGCCGCGGTCGCCATAGGTGAGGTAGCCGCGCACCTGGTAGGCGCCCTGGTCGATGAGGTGGCGGAACTCCGCCTCGGCCATCGGATAGGCGTTGGTGAAGACGTGCGGAGTGAAGGTCGCGTCCTGGTTGGGGGCGATCTTCCAGTAATAAGGCAGTGCGAGCTCGAGCCCGTTTGTGCCGTTGAGGCGGATGTCGGGAATGAGCAGGCCGCTGCCGCCGCCGGTCTGGCGGTCGGGGTGGGAGAGGCCGGGGAGGCCGATGATCGGGATTCCGAACAGGTTCAGGGTCGCGCCCTGATAAGTGATGCGCTGGCGGTTGGGGTCGTGGATCACCCGGACCGCGGTGATCTGCCAGGTCGGCTCGCGCGGGCAGCCATGGTCGTCGACCACCGGGCAGGCGGTATAGGCCGCGCGCTCGAGGGTGGTGACCTCGTTGACCCGGACCGCGCGCTGGGCGGCGAGACGGCCGCCATTTTCCAGCACCAGGAGCAGATTCTCGATGGCGCCGTCGCGAAGCTCGTCGTCGAGGACGACGCTGTCGCCATAGACGTTGTCGCCTTCCGGGCTGGTCACTCGGACGCTGCCCTCGGCCCGAACCTGGCCGGTGTTGCGTTCCCACACGACCCGGTCGGCGCGCAGCCGATAGCCTTCGCGCGACATGAACACGTCGCCGATCGCGGTCACGACCTCGGTGTTGCGGTCATATTCGAGCCGGTCCGAGCTGAACCGCACCGGTGCCTCGGCGTCGGGATCGAACACCGGTTCGACCGCGGGCGGCTGGTCGACGGACTGTTCAGGGGCGGGCGGGTCGCCGGGCTGAGCCTGGGCATGCGCGAGCCCGGGAGCCGCGAGCAGCAGCGGCAGCGCCGTCCAACAGATCGACTTCAAACGCGTCACCTTGGTTTTGCCGCTCTTCCCGCCTTCGAGCGGAGCCTATTGCACCTGCACGCTTTGGCTGCAATGGCATGGCTCCTCGTTCCGTCCTGTGCCGGCGCCTGCTCCCCGCCCGCGTGGACCCGCAAGTATCGGAAAGGTCGTATAGCCGTGCTCAAGGTCAGCTTCGCCGCAACCCGTCCCGAAGGCGCCTACGCGCTCGCCATCCCGGCGTGGAGCGAGGACATGATCTCGGAGCGGCTCGCCGGCTTCGCGGAGCCCGCCCGAACCCTCGCGGCTCGGGCCGCGGACGCCCAGCGCTTCGAGCGCGAGCTTGCGGCGGTCGCCGAGACGTTCATCGACGACAACGGCACCGCCCGGCGGGTGCTTCTCGTCGGACTCGGCGGCAAGAGCGACGACCAGGCCATCTACGAGCGGGCCGGCGGCGCCCTCACCGCGCGCCTCCTGACGTCGGGCGAGACCAAGCTGGTCGTCGACGTCAGCGGCCTCAACCTTGATTCAAGCGCCGCTGCGGGCCTTGCCTTCGGAGTCGCGGCGCGCAGCTGGCGCTACGACAAGTATCGCACCAAGCTCGGCCGCAAGCAGAAGCCGACGCTGGCGGAGCTGGTCGTGGTCGGCGCCGGCGATGGGACCGACTCGGCGTGGCGCGATCGCTCGGCGGTGCTGGACGGCCTCGACTTCACCCGCACCCTCGTCACCGAGCCGGCCAATGTCATCTATCCCGAAAGCTTCGTCGCCCGCTGCCGCGAGGTCATGGAGCCCCTCGGAGTCGAGATCGAGGTTCTCGACGAGGCCGCGATGGAGAAGCTCGGAATGGGCTCGCTGCTCGGAGTCGGCCAGGGTTCGGAGCGGCGGCCTTACCTGCTCGCGATGCGCTGGAACGGCGCCGCCGACAAGGACGCCGCTCCGGTCGTGCTGGTCGGCAAGGGAATCACCTTCGACACCGGCGGAATTTCGATCAAGCCCGCCCAGGGCATGGAATCGATGAAGTGGGACATGGGCGGAGCCGGCGCCGTCGCCGGCGCGATGCGCGCCATCGCGACCCGCAAGGCCAGGGCCAATGTCGTCGGGGTCTGCGCGCTCGCCGAGAATATGCCCGACGGCAAGGCACAGCGCCCGGGCGACGTCGTCACGTCGATGTCCGGCCAGACCATCGAAGTGATCAATACCGACGCCGAGGGCCGCCTCGTCCTCTGCGACGCGATGACCTGGGCCCAGCGCACCTACAAGCCGCAGGTCATGGTCGACCTCGCAACCCTGACGGGCGCGATGATCATCAGCCTCGGCCACGAATATGGCGGCATGTTCAGCAATGACGACGGCCTTGCGGCCCAGCTCGCCGACGCCGGAATGGCGACTGGCGACCGGCTGTGGCGGATGCCGCTCGGCGAGGCCTATGACAAGATCATGGACAGCCAGATCGCCGACATGAAGAACAGCGCGTCGCGCGAAGCCGGCTCGATCACCGCGGCCTGCTTCCTCCAGCGCTTCGTCGAGCCGGGCGTGAAGTGGGCGCATCTCGACATCGCCGGGATGGTGTGGGCGGAAAAGCCCGCCCACCTCCACGACAAGGGCGCGACCGGCTACGGGGTCGCTCTTCTCGACCGCTTCGTCGCCGACAATTTCGAGGGCTGAGGGTTCGCGAAGACTCGCGCCGTCCGCCTATTTCCGTGGGCGGACGGTGACGAAGGTGCCGTGCCCGCGGTGAAGGCGGCGCACGAAGCCGGGTGCGAGGGGCGTCGTGAACATGAGCCCGACATTCATCATCCGCACCCAGCGTACCCAGGCGTCGACCATGTGATCGTCGCTGAAGCAGACCGTGACGAACGCGCCCACGTCCAGGGCCTCGTCGCAGATGCCCGCGACACCGCCGCAAGACATGTCGCGGACTCGGATCGAGCAGGGCTTGCCCTTGGCGAGCAGCTCGAGCCGATAGCCCTGGAACGGGATCCGCGGATGAGCGCGGGCATCCTCGCCCGGCGCGGACGCCACATTCGGCGCTCCGGCGGGAGGAGCAGCAGCTGAAACTGGTTCGCGGCTCAACATGGTATCCGCAGAACTGCCTTCCGTGCTCGCCGATTCCGCGTCCACATTGGCGCATTTCGGCACGGCAGTTGGTAGCCCGCCGGGGTAAAGCGCTGGTTAAGCGTGTGAAATAAGCGAGTAAGAAACCCGAAATGCATTTGCGCTAAGACACGGGCCATGACCCAGGTCCAGCCTTGCGACGACGACTCCGCCGAACTCACCGTCCGCTCGTGGGACGAGGGTCCCTCGGTCGCCCCCGATCAGCTCAAGGTGTTGATCGTCGACGACGACGAGATGATGCACCGGCTCGTAAGCCGGGCGCTCACCAGCTTCGGATTCACCCGGATCGAATCCGCCCATAACGGCGTGGCGGGCATCGCCGCGGTCGAGCGCGAGGCGCCGGACATCATCATCTCCGACTATCACATGCCGGAGATGAACGGGCTCGATTTCGTCGAGGCGGTCCGAGGTGACGAAGGCCGCGACGACACGGTGATCATCATGCTGAGCGCGCATGACAATTGCGCCATCATCGAGGGCGCGCGCGATCTCGGTGCCGACACGTTCATGGTGAAGCCGTTCCACCGCGACGACCTCAAACAGCTCATCGACACGCTCTACCATCGCTTCAATTCCGCCCGGATCGCCTGGCCGCAATAAGCCGGCCGGTGGAGCAGGGGCTTCGACAAGCCGGCCACGGGCGGGCTAAGGGGCCCCGGTGCGCATCGATTTCTATCATCTGACGGCAAAGCCGCTCGAGCAGGTGCTTCCGAGCATCTGCGAGAAGCTGCTCGCGGGCGGGGAGCGGCTTCTGATCGTCGCCGGGGAGCGCCAGGCCGAGTCGATCGACCGGCAATTGTGGAGCTACGCCCCCGAAAGCTTCCTTCCGCACGGCCGAGCTGGGGCTTTGCGGGAGACCGAGCAGCCGATCCTCGTCGGATCGGAACCCACGGCCGCGAACGGCGCTCGCAACATCGCGCTTGCGGACGGCGAGTGGCGCGACTCCGCCATGGCCTTCGAGCGGGTCTTTTACTTTTTCGACGCCGCTACGATCGACGGCGCGCGCGCTGCCTGGAAGAGCCTCAAGGACCGCGATGGCACCGAGCGCCACTATTGGAAGCAGGATGAGAACGGACGCTGGTTCGAGGGGCCCTGACCTTGTCGTGACAGGATCGGCCCGCTAGGGGAGCCGCCAATTTCCACCACAGTCAGCTTCAAGGAACGGCAATGGCGACCGAACGCACTTTCTCAATCATCAAGCCCGACGCAACCCGCCGCAACCTGACCGGCGCGGTCACCAAGATGCTCGAGGATGCCGGCCTTCGAGTCGTCGCCTCCAAGCGCATCCACATGACCCGTGAGCAGGCCGAGGGCTTCTACGGAGTCCATCGCGAGCGTCCCTTCTTCAACGATCTCGTTACCTTCATGACCTCCGGCCCGGTGGTCGTTCAGGTTCTCGAGGGCGAGAATGCCGTCGCCAAGAACCGCGAAGTGATGGGCGCGACCAACCCGGCCAACGCCGACGAGGGCACCATCCGCAAGGTCCACGCGGAATCGATCGAGGCCAACTCGGTTCACGGCTCGGACAGCGCCGAGAACGCAAAGATCGAGATCGACTTCTTCTTCAAGCCGGAAGAGATTGTCGGCTGAACTGACGTCTCACCGACAAAAGCAAAAAGGGCTCCGGTTACCCGGAGCCCTTTTTCGTTCTGCCCCTGCTCGAAGGCGCTTAGCGGTAGAAGACGTGGTTGCCGATCGTGGCGACTCGGGTGCGGCTGCGCACGAAAGCGGGGCGGACCCGGGTCGCGTGGAAGTAGAGCGCCTCGCCGACCACCGGCTCGTGGCCGTCGAGAACGTCGCGGGCCAGCGCCATCGCGCGGTTCCAGCGCGCGTTGCGCGGCGGGTTGAACGAGCGGATCGAGGAGAACTGACCGGGCTGATAGACGACGCCGCAGATCGAGTTCGGGAAGCGCGGCGATTCGACCCGGTTCATCACCACCTGGGCGACGGCAACCTGGCCGGCGCGCGATTCGGCGCCCGCCTCATAGAGAATGACCTTGGTCAGGCACTCGAGCTCGCGGGCGCTGACGGTGACGGCCTCGTCCTCTGCTTCGGCCTGGGGAGCCGCGGGCGCCACGAGAGTAGGAGTCTGGACGATCGCCGGCCGAGCCGGCGCGGCGGCGAGAACCACCGGGGCAGGGGCAGGCGTGGAATTGGCGGGAAGGGCGGGAGCCTCGATCACCGGCGCCAGCGGCGCGGGAGAGGCGAGAAGATTCGAAGCTGGCACGACCAGGGTGCCGGTGAGCGCCGCAGCACTCAGAGTCGCGGTGAAAATCTTGCCGCGAGAAAACATACTCACTCCAATGACATGCGCACGAAAGGGCACAGCCGCCGCCAAAACAACTTCGGCGGAGCGCCACGATCCACGTCTTATCGAAGGGTGAAAACTGCCCGCCCAGCGATCGCCCGAAGCCTTAGGCGGCTCGTCGCAGGCGAAACAACCGAGTCACGGCGAGTCGTTACGACTCCGGGACGGGCTGCAGGAACCTTTTCGCCGTTTTGAGGGTGGGGTTAACCGAGTAGGCGTCTGAAATTCCTGCGATTTCCCGCCGTTCGAGAGCCGATTTCGGCCGTTGGGGAGCTGAACGCCAGATGAAGGCGATTCGTCGGAACTTTCTCGCGACTCGACTCGGCTCAGCCGGCTTGGCTCCCGCCGATCGGCAGTGGCGCGACCTCGATCAGCCCTTCGCGAAGGGCTGTGCAATAGGCTTCGAGCGCCGGCGGATAGAGACGGTGCTCCTCGGCGAGGACTCGCTCCTCCAGGGTCTCCGCCGTGTCGCGCGCGTGGATCCGCACCTCGGACTGGGCGACCGTTGGGCCGTCGTCGAGCTCGGGAGTGACGACATGGACGGTGCAGCCGCTGACGAGGTCGCCCGCTAGAAGCGCCCGACGATGGGTGTCGGTGCCCTTGTGGAGCGGCAGCAGCGAGGGGTGGATGTTGAGGATCCGGCCGCTCCAGCGCTCGACGAACTGGGTCGACAGCAGGCGCATGTAGCCGGCGAGGGCCACCAGCTCGACCCGGTGATCGATCAGCGCCTGCTCGATGAGCCGGTCGAACTCGGCGCGTTCCAGTCCCTTGTGGCTGTGCGACCAGGTCTTGAGGCCGAGCCGGCGGGCGACGACGAGGCCGCGCGCCTCGGGGACGTTCGAGCCGACCATGGCGATGGTGTAGGGGCGGGCGGGGTCGCGCTTTCGATGCTCCGCCAGAGCCTGCATGTTGGAGCCGCGGCCGGAGATCAGGACCCCGACCCGGACGGGATCATGCATTGTGGGTGGCCGACCAGTCGCGCCCGGTCGACCAGGTGCCGGCGCTCCCGGTCACCGTGCAGCCGCGCGGGCCTTCTTCGACCCGGCCGATGGCGTGGACGGTCTCGCCCGCCTCGCGGAGCGCGTCGCTGACGGCGGCCTGCTTTCCCTCGGCGACGATCAGGGCCATTCCGATGCCGCAGTTGAAGGTGCGCGCCATCTCCTCGGGCTCGATATTCCCCTGCGCCTGGAGGAAGGCCATCAGCCGCGGCTGATCCCAGGAATCGGCGTTGAGCGTGGCGTGGAGGTGCTTGGGGAGCACGCGCGGGATGTTCTCGAGCAGGCCGCCGCCGGTGATGTGGGCGAGCGCCTTGATCCGGCCCGCGCGAATCTGTGGCAGGAGCGAGCGGACATAGATCCGGGTCGGCTCCATCAGGGCGTCGATCAGAAGCCGGTCCTGGTCGAACATCGCCGGACGGTCGAGCTTCCAGCCCTTGTCGGTCGCGAGCCTGCGCACGAGCGAGAATCCGTTGGAGTGGACGCCCGACGAGGCGAGGCCGAGGATGACGTCGCCGGCCGCCACCGAGTCGCCGGTCAGTGCCTCGCCGCGCTCGACCGCCCCGACGCAGAAGCCGGCGAGGTCATAGTCGCCGGGGGCGTACATGCCCGGCATCTCCGCGGTCTCGCCGCCGATCAGCGCGCAGCCGGCAATCCGGCAGCCCTCGGCGATCGAGGCGATGACCCGCTCGGCGATTCCGCTCTCGAGCTTTCCGGTTGCGAAATAGTCGAGGAAGAAGAGCGGTTCGGCGCCCTGGACGATGAGGTCGTTGGCGCACATTGCGACGAGGTCGATCCCGACTCCGTCATGGCGGCCGCTGTCGATGGCGAGCTTGAGCTTGGTGCCGACCCCGTCATTGGCGGCGACGAGGAGCGGATCCTTGAAGCCGGCCTGCTTGAGGTCGAAGAAGCCTCCGAAGCCGCCGAGCGAGGCGTCGGCGCCGGGCCGCGCGGTCGCCTTGGCGAGCGGTGCGATGGCCCGGACGAGGGCGTTGCCGGCGGCGATGTCCACTCCGGCATCGGCATAGGTGTAGGAGCTGTTCGGGCGGGGGTCTTCGGCCATGCGGCTCGCTAGCCACAAGTGCGGCGGATTTCCACGCTTGGTTTTCGCGGCTCCAGCCGCCAAAAGACCCGCGTGACGCGTAACCTCCGCTCTTTGCTCCTCGTCTCGACCGCCGCAGCCTTCGCGCTCGGCGGTGCCGGCCTCGTTTATGCCCAGCTCGAAGGGGCCGACCGGGGCATTCCGCCGATCGACAGCAGCTCCAACCTCGAGGTCGACGGGATCCAGGTCGACGTCGGAGGCGACAATGCCAACGAGGCGCGCCTCGCCGGCTGGCGCATTGCGCAGCGGCTGGGCTGGAAGAAATTGTGGGCTCGGACCACCGGACGGCCTGAGAACCAGGCTCCGAACCTGAACGATTCGGTGCTCAACGACATCGTCTCTGGAATCGTCGTCGAGGAAGAGCAGATCGGCCCGACGCGCTATGTCGCCCGGCTCGGCCTGCTGTTCGACCGGGCGCGAACCGGCGAGATGCTCGGCCTCAGCGGCGAGATCCGGCGCTCGGCGCCGATGCTGGTGATCCCGGTGATGCGCACCGGATCGACAGCCTATTCGCTCGAGTTCCGCAACCAGTGGCAGAATGCCTGGGCTCAGTTCCGGACTTCGGGAAGCGCGGTCGATTATGTCCGGCCAGTCGGCAACGGACCCGATCCACTGCTTCTCAACGCGGCTCAGACGGGCCGGCGGAGCCGCGGCTGGTGGCGGTCGCTGCTCGACCAATATGGCGCCGCCGACATCATCATGCCCGAGGTCCAGCTCCGCCGGCTCTATCCGGGCGGGCCGGCGGTCGCCCGCTTCACCGCGAAGATCGGGCCGGACGCCCAGCCCATCGGAAGCTTCGAGCTTCGGGCCGAGAATGCCGGCCAGATCCCGGCGATGCTCGCCGACGGCGTTCGGCGGCTCGACCAGCTGTTCGTCCAGGCCTTCAACGCAGGGATGCTCCGCCCGGACCCGACCTTGGTCACTCCGGCGGCCTATCTGCCGCCCCCGCCGCCGCAGCTTCCCGAGGGAGAGATAAGGGAGGAGCAATCGGGCCTCACCGAGATCCCGACCCAGGAGCTTCCGGTGACCCAGGGGCCGAGCGTTCCGAGCAACGTGCCGCCGCCGATCCAGCCGGTGCCGACACCCGTCCCTACGCCGGCGCCAACGCCGGTGCCGCCGCCAGCGCCGGCACCCGCGCCCGGGCCGAGAGGACGCTGAGCGGACATGCAGCGGGACCAGATCGCGCTGCCCTTCGAATGGCCGGTGGCGGACCGAGACGAGGATTTCCTGGTCGGCGACGCCAACCGCAACGCGTTCATCCACCTCACGCGCTGGTCGCACTGGCCGGTCATGGCGACCCTTCTCACCGGACCCCGCAAGTCCGGGCGATCGCTGCTCGGCCGAATCTTCGCACGCCACACCCGCGGCAGGGTCTTCGACCGGGTGGAAGATCACGACGAGGAGTCGCTCTTCCATGCCTGGAACGACGCCCAAGCGACTCGGCGGCCCTTGCTGATGATCGGCGACCGGCCTCCGCCCGGATGGGCGATCGCGCTTCCCGACCTTCGCTCGCGCCTCGCCGCGACCCCGCAGGTCGAGATTGCGGAGCCCGACGACTCGCTGCTCGGGGAGCTGATGGTCAAGCTTCTCGCCGACCGGGGAATCGCGGCGCCTGACGGCCTCGCCGATTTTCTGGTGCCCCGCATCGAGAGAAGCTATGTCGCGCTTCAGAATGTCGTCGACACGCTCGACCGCGACATCCTGGCGCACCGCAAGCGGATGACTCTTGCCGCAGCCCGCAACGCGCTGACCGGCGCCGGCCTCATCCGCCGAGCGGCGCGGCGAGCCTGAGAAGGACTGGGAAGGCGAGCATGGACAATCCCGCCTCGGCGTCCGTAGCCCTCGACGTCTCGCCGCCCGCTGCCGCGCCGGCCGCGCCGCCGTCTCTCTATTTCAATCGCGAACTGTCCTGGCTGGCGTTCAATCGGCGAGTGCTCGAGGAGGCAACCAACGAGGCCCACCCGCTGCTCGAGCGGCTTCGCTTCCTGTCCATCTCGGGCAACAATCTCGACGAATTCTTCATGGTTCGCGTTGCCGGCCTCAAGGGCCAGCAGCTCGAAGGAGTCGAGGAGCGATCCGACGACGGGCTGACTCCGTCGCAGCAGCTCATCGCCATCGCCCGCGAAGCGGACGCGCTCACCGCCGCCCAGCAGGACGTGTGGACCAATCTGAGAGACCTGCTGCGCGAGGCCGACCTCGCCGTGCTCGCCCCGGAAGAGATCGGCGAGGAGGAGGGGGCCTGGCTCGATTCCTATTTCGAGGAGCAGGTCTATCCGGTCATCACTCCCCAGGCGATCGACCCGGCTCACCCATTCCCGTTCATCCCCAACAAGGGCTTCTCGCTGATCCTCGATCTCCAGCGGGAATCGGACGGCGAGCCGATCCAGGAATTGCTGATGGTGCCGGCGACGCTGCCGCGCTTCATCCGGCTTCCGGGCGAGGCCGACCGCTATGTCGCGATCGAGACCCTGATCCGGCGCCAGATCGGCATTCTGTTCCCCGGCTATATCCTCCTCGACGGCGGCCTGTTCCGAATCATCCGCGACAGCGACATCGAGGTCGAGGAGGAGGCCGAGGACCTGGTCCGCTTCTTCCGGACAGCGATCAAGCGCCGCCGACGCGGCCGGGTCATCCGGCTGGAGCTCGGCGCCGACATGCCGGAGAATCTCGCCGCGATGGTGCGCGAGGGACTCAATGCCACCGAGGCGCTGGTCTTCGAGTCGACCGGTTTCCTCGGGATCAGCGATCTCGAGCTGCTCGTCGACGCCGATCGCCCCGATCTCAAGTTCGAGCCTTTCTCGCCGCGTTTCCCCGAGCGCATCCGCGAGCATGGCGGCGATTGCTTCGCGGCGATCCGGGCGAAGGACATCATCGTCCACCACCCTTATGAGAGCTTCGACGTCGTCGTCGCCTTTCTCCGCCAGGCCGCGGAGGATCCCGACGTCGTCGCGATCAAGCAGACGCTCTATCGCGCCGGCAAGCAGTCCGCAGTGATCCGAGCGCTCATCGACGCCGCCGAGGCCGGCAAATCCGTGACCGCGGTCGTCGAGTTGAAGGCCCGCTTCGACGAAGAACAGAATCTGCTCTGGGCCAACGCTCTCGAGCGCGCCGGAGTCCAGGTCGTCTACGGCTTCATCGAGTGGAAGACTCACGCCAAGATGTCACTCGTGGTCAGGCGCGAAGAGGGCGGCCATCGCACCTACTGCCACCTCGGCACCGGCAATTATCACCCGGTCACGGCGCGCATCTACACCGACCTCAGCTACTTCACCGCCGACCCCCGGGTGGGCCGCGATGTCGCTCACATCTTCAACTACATCACCGGCTATATCGAGCCGAAGGACCTGGAGATGCTGTCGATGTCGCCGCTGCGGCTTCGCAAGGACGTCACGGCGCTAATCGACCGCGAAATCCGCAACGCCAAGTCGGGCAAGCCGGCGGCGGTCTGGGCGAAAATGAATTCGCTGGTCGATACCGAGATCATCGACAAGCTCTACGAGGCGAGCCGGGCAGGGGTGGAGATCGAGCTGATCGTCCGCGGCATTTGCTGCCTGAGGCCCGGCCTTCTCGGGATCTCCGAGAACATCCGGGTGAAGTCGGTCGTCGGCCGCTTCCTCGAGCACAGCCGGATCTGGTGCTTCGGCAATGGCGAGGCGCTGCCCAACCGCAAGGCCAAGGTCTATATCAGCTCGGCCGACTGGATGCCCCGCAACTTCGACCGCCGCGTCGAATATGCGGCGCCGCTGGAGAATTCCACGGTCGAGCGGCAGGTGCTCGACCAGGTCATGGTCGCCAACATCATCGACAACGAGCAGAGCTGGCGCCTCAACAGCGACGGCACCTACACCCGGGTCAAGCCGGGCCGCGGCGAGAAGCCGTTCAACCTGCACCATTATTTCATGACCAACCCGTCGCTCTCGGGGCGCGGCGCCGCGCTCAAGACGGGCGGCAAGGGTCCCCAGAAGCTCCAGCTCCCTCGCGGCGCCTGAACCAAATGATCACCCGCAAACCGGTAGCGACCATCGACATTGGGTCGAACTCGGTCCGCCTCGTCGTCTATTCGGGCGCGACCCGAGCCCCTTCAACCTTGTTCAACGAGAAGGTGATGGCGGGCCTCGGCCGAAACATCGACCAGACGGGCAATCTCTCGACGGCGGCGCAGCAGCGAGCGCTGGCAGCGATCGCGCGGTTCAAGATCATCATTGAGAATATGGGTGCCGCTCGAACTCGGGTGTTCGCGACCGCGGCGGTTCGCGAGGCGGCGAACGGCGCCGCCTTCCTTGACGAGGTGCGCCGGATCGGATTCGACCCCCTCGTACTGTCGGGGGAGGAGGAGGCACGTCTCGCCGGGCTCGGAGTCATATCGGGCGCGCCCGGCGCGGACGGGGTCGTCGGGGATCTTGGCGGCGGCAGCCTCGAACTCGTCGACATTGGCGAAGGCGAGGTGCGGCGCAGAACGTCCCTGCCGCTGGGCGTGCTCCGCCTTGTCGCCATGCGCGACAAGCCGGATACTGTCCTGCTTCGCAAGATTTGCAGGATCCTCGAGAAAACCGAATTTCTGGAGGCTGCTGCGGGCCGTCCTTTCTACATGGTCGGCGGATCCTGGCGCTCACTCGCGAGGGTCGATCTCGCTTTGACTCGCCATCCGCTTCCCGTCCTTCACCAGCACGAGATGGCCCCCGAGCGCCCCAAGGCCCTTCAGCGCAAGCTCGCCCGCCTGGAAGGGCGGTCAGCGAAGGAATCCGGAATCACCGCCGCGCGGGTTCCCATCCTGCCGCATGCCAACCTTTTGCTTCGCGCGGTCGTGGACACGCTCAAGCCGAGCGTCCTGGTGACCTCGTCCTTCGGCGTTCGCGAAGGCCTGCTCTACGACGATCTCGACGAGGAGACCCGCAAGCTCGATCCGCTGATCGAGGAGGCCCGTGAGGTCGGCGAAGAATATGGCCGCTTCCCGCAGCATGGCGCCCGAATCGATCGCTGGATCAGGCCCATCTTCGACGACACGCCAGCGGCCGCGCGGATTCGGCTCGCGGCGTGCCTGCTGTCGGACATCGCCTGGGCGGCTCACCCGGATTTTCGAGCGGAGCGGGGAATCGACATGGCTCTCCACGGCGATTGGGTCGCGATCGACGCGCCGGGCCGGGTCATGCTGGCCCAGGCGCTCTTCTCCAATTTCGGCGGCAACGGCTTTCCCTATCCGGCGATGGCGGCGCTGTGCTGGGACGGCGCCCTCAAGAGAGCCCGCCAATGGGGTCTCGCCATGCGCCTTGCCCAGCGGCTCAGCGCCGGGGTCGAAGCGCCGCTTCGCGACAGTTCATTGCGGATTGAGGGCGAGGATCTTGTCTTGCGCCTGCCGAACCGCGACTCAGCCCTGTTCGGCGAAGTGGTCGAACGCCGGCTGAAAGCGCTTGCGGCCTCCCTCGACAAGAAGCCGCGCGCCCTGGTCGCCTAGCCGCAGTTGAAGCTGGTCACCGCGTTCGAGGAGTCGAGCAGGATGTTGAGCCGGTCGAGACGGTAGTCCATCGTCACCGCGTCGCCGGGCCGGATCCAGCGGATGGTGCGGCTGTTGGAGATGCGCATCGCCTCGGTGCCGAGGCGCTGGGTCGCCTGCTGGCCGACGAGGCTCCCGAGATTGGTGATGGTGCAGGCGTAGCGGGGATCGTCTTCCGCCGCGATGTCGTCATTGACCGTCTCACAGCCCGCGACCCCGAGCAGGGCGACTGCCAACAGCAGGTTACGCATCACTTTCCTCCGTACGAGTCATCACCAGCTTGCCGCGGCGAACCGCGAAGGCAAGCCGGCCCTCGACCAGGTCCAGGGCGTCGCGGCCGAATTCCTCGAACCGCCAGCCCTGAAGGATCGTCAGACCATTACGCTTGCCTGCGGCGAGCTGTTCCAGCTCCTCCGAGCGGGCGACGAGGCGGGCCGCCACATTGCTCTCGCGCGCCCGGATCTTGAGCAGAAGCTTGAGGAGGTCGGCGACCAGCGCGCCTTCCTTGCCGAGCGCAGGGCCGCGTTCGTCGCGCGCCGGCATCTCGGAGGCGGGCATCGGCTGGGCCGCGGCGAGAGCGTCCATCAGCCGCATTCCGATGTCGTTGCCCTTCCACGCCGGCGACAGGCCGCGAACCCGCGCCAGAGCCTCCTGGTTGGCGGGCGGGTGCATGGCGACGTCGGCGAGAGTCTCGTCCTTCATGATCCGGCCGCGCGGAAGGTTCTTCGAGCGCGCCTCGATCTCCCGCCACGCAGCGAGCGCCTTGAGGCGGCCGAGCACATCGGGCTTCTTGCTCGCGATCTTCACCCGCTTCCACGATTCGGCGGGATCGTTGAGATAGTTGGAGGGGTCCGCGATCCGCTCCATCTCCTGGTCGAGCCACTCGCCGCGGCCGGTGCGGCGGAGCTTGTCGAGCATCTTGGGGAACAGGGTCGCGAGGTGGGTGACGTCGCCGATCGCATAGTCGATCTGGCGGGCGTCGAGCGGGCGGCGGCCCCAGTCGGTGAAGCGCGCGCCCTTGTCGAGATGCTTGCCGAGGAGGCTCTCGACCAGGTTCTGGTAGCCGACCTGCTCGCCGAGGCCGAGCGCCATCGCCGCGATCTGGGTGTCGAACAGCGGGTGCGGGGTGCTCCCGGTCAGGTTGAAGATGATCTCGATATCCTGGCCGCCGGCATGGAAGACCTTGAGCACATTCTCGTTGTTGACGAGCAGGTTAAGGAGCGGCGTGAGGTCGAGATCCTCGGACTTGGGATCGATCGCCGCGGCTTCATCGGTCGAGGCGACCTGGACCAGGCACAGGTCGGGCCAATAGCTGTTCTCGCGCATGAATTCGGTGTCGACCGTGATGAACGGGTGGGTCGACAACCGCTCGCAAAGCGCGGTCAGCTCGTCAGTCGTGGTAATCAACGGGTGAATAAGCATCGCGCGCTCATAGGGAGCTTGGCCGCCACTGAAAACTGCCTCGCTCAACCATTGGACATATTCCTGTGAGCGGGTAGTGGGAGCGCCGATCCCAACACCAGTATATTTTGACAGGGCGATGAAGATGCACGCGTACCGGACCCACACCTGCGGCGAGCTGCGCTCGAGCCATGTCGGCGAGTCCGTCAAGCTGTCCGGCTGGGTCCACCGCAAGCGCGACCATGGCAATCTGCTCTTCGTCGACCTTCGCGACCATTATGGCCTCACCCAGATCGTGGTGGAGACGAGCGACGCGGCGTTCGCGACTCTGGATTCGGTTCGCACCGAGTCGGTGGTCACCGTCGAGGGCAAGGTCGTCGCCCGCGACGCCGAGGTGGTCAACGCCAACCTTCCGACCGGCGAGATCGAGATCCACGCGACCTCGGTCGCAGTCCAGTCGGCGGCTCAGGAACTGCCGATGCCGGTATTCGGCGACCAGGAATATCCGGAGGAGATCCGGCTGAAGTACCGCTATCTCGACCTTCGCCGCGAGCGGCCGCACGCCAACATCCTCCTGCGCAGCCAGGTGATCAGCTCGATCCGCCGGCGGATGATCGAGCAGGATTTCGTTGAGTTCCAGACCCCGATCCTGACCGCGTCGAGCCCCGAGGGCGCGCGCGACTATCTCGTCCCGAGCCGGGTCCACCCGGGCAAGTTTTACGCGCTTCCGCAGGCGCCGCAGATGTTCAAGCAGCTGATCATGGTCGCGGGCTTCGATCGCTACTTCCAGATCGCGCCCTGCTTCCGCGACGAGGACGCCCGCGCCGACCGGTCCCCAGGCGAGTTCTATCAGCTCGACTTCGAGATGAGCTTCGTCACGCAAGAGGATGTGTTCAACGCGATCGAGCCGGTGCTCGCCGGCGTGTTCGAGGAGTTCGCGAACGGCAAGTCGGTCACGCCGGCCGGTCAGTTCCCGCGCATTCCCTACAAGGAATCGATGCTGAAGTACGGCAACGACAAGCCCGACCTCAGGAACCCGCTGATCATCAAGGACGTCACCGAGCATTTCCGCGGTTCGGGCTTCGGCCTGTTCGCCAAGATGGTCGAGGGCGGCAACGTCGTGCGCGCCATCCCGGCGCCGGGCACTGCCGAGAAGAGCCGCAAGTTCTTCGACGACATGAACGAGTGGGCCCGCTCGGAGGGCTTCGCCGGCCTCGGCTACGTCACCCAGAAGGGGGGCGAGCTCGGCGGCCCGATCGCCAAGAACCATGGCGATGAGGGCATGCGCAAGCTCATCGCCGAGCTCGGCCTCGGGCCGGACGACGGCATCTTTTTCGCCGCGGGCAAGGAAGCGCAGGCGGCCAAGCTCGCCGGTCTCGCCCGCACCCGCGTCGGTGAGGAATTGGGCCTCATCGAGCAGGGCGCCTACAAGTTCTGCTGGATCGTCGACTTCCCGATGTTCGAATATGACGAGGACGCGAAGAAGGTCGACTTCTCGCACAACCCGTTCTCTATGCCGCAGGGCGAGCTCGAGGCGCTGGAGACCAAGGATCCCTTGGACATCCTCGCCTATCAGTATGACATCGTCTGCAACGGCGTTGAGCTGAGCTCGGGCGCGATCCGGAACCACCGCCCGGACATCATGTACAAGGCGTTCGAGATTGCCGGCTACACCAAGGAAGACGTCGACACGAACTTCGCCGGAATGATCAACGCGTTCAAGTTCGGCGCTCCGCCGCACGGCGGATCGGCCCCCGGCATCGACCGCATCGTCATGCTCCTCGCGGACGAGCCCAATATCCGCGAGGTGGTGCTGTTCCCGATGAACCAGCGGGCCGAGGACCTGATGATGAACGCTCCGAGCGAGGTTTCGGCGAAGCAGCTCAAGGAGCTCCACATCCGGGTGGTCCCGCCGGTGGGCACCGCGCCGAAGGACCCGGCCAAGGCAGTCGCCCCGGAATGAGCCACCGTCCCTGATCACGGCTCGGCTGAGCTTGTCGAAGCCCGCTCCTTCTTTACTACAGGAGGAGACGAGGCCTTCGACAGGCTCAGGCAAGCCGGAACCGGGAATGACCATCAAGCTCGAAGACTATGAAGCCGGCGACAAATATGACGGCGACTATGACGCCGCGCTCGCCGAGCTCCAGGAGCGTATCGCCCACCTGCTGGTGAGCCTTCACCTTCACGACCGCCGCGCAATCGTGGTGGCCGAGGGCTGGGACGCGGCGGGGAAGGGCGGTGCGATCCAGCGCATCACCGCGAAGTGCGACCCGCGCCACTACAAGGTCTGGCCGATCTCGGCGCCGAGCGAGGGCGAGAGGGCGCGCCACTATCTGTGGCGCTTCTGGAACCGGCTTCCGCGCGACGGTGAGCTCGCGATCTTCGACCGCAGTTGGTACGGCCGGGTCCTCGTCGAGCGCGTGGAGGGCTTCGCCAAGGAAGAGGCGTGGCGCCGCGCCTATGACGAGATCAACGAGTTCGAGGCTCAGCAGACCTCGGACGGGACCCTGGTCGTGAAGCTGTTCTTCCACGTCACCGAGGGGACCCAGCGCAAGCGCATCGAGGACCGGCTTGAGAACCCGTGGAAGCGCTGGAAGGTCACGGCCGAGGATTTCCGCAACATCCGCCGCCGCGACGATTATCTCGCGGCGATGAAGGACATGTTCCGCGAGACCGACACGCGCTGGGCGCCGTGGCGAGTCATCGACGGAAACAACAAGAAGGCGGCGCGGATCGCAGCGCTGGAGGCAGTCGCGAAGGCGCTTGCAGGGCACGTGCCCACCAAGCCGCCGAAGGTCAGTCCCGAAATGGAACAGGCGGCGCAGGAATATCTCGAAGGACGCGGCGGAAGCGCTTGAAAAGGCGCGGTGGGAGGCGTTTGGTTAACGGCGAAGAGCCGCATCGCCTGGAGCCCGCCCATGCGCACGTCCGCTTTCGCCGCGCTCGCTTTCCTCGCGCTGGCCGCCTGCACCACTTACGACCGCTATGGCTACGACCGCCCGAACCCTCGCGGCAGCTGGGACTATCATGACCGCGAGTGGGCCGGTCGCTGGGGCGGCGACGAACTCGACCGGCTCGATCCCTGGCTCGAAGATACCGAGGAGGGGAGGGAGATCGCGTACCGGCAGCTCGGCCCGCGCCCATGGGGCGGGGTGTCGGTGCGCGATCTCAACATCAGCTTCCGCCGGTCGGCCGATGCCAACCGCGACATGCGCCTGACTGACGGCGAGATTCGCCTCGCCCTCTCCCGTTGGGCCGACTACGGCGGGCGCTAGGGTTCCGGATAGCTGATCCCGACCACCTCATATTCCTTGTCGCCGGCCGGAAGCCGCACCAGGCGCGTATCGCCGACCGCGGCGCCGCGGATCGCCTTGGCCATCGGCGAGTAGAAGCTGATGCGGCCGGCGCCGGCGTCCGCCTCGTCCTCGCCGACCAGTGTCACGACACGCTCCTTGTCGTCCTCGTCGGCGAGGGTGACGGTGGCTCCGAACCACACTTTCGCCTTGTCGGGCTGGCGCGCTGGATCGGTGACCTTGGCTTCCTTCATCCGCCGGGCGAGGAAGTTGATTCGGCGATCGACCTCGCGAAGGCGGCGGCGGCCATATTGATAGTCTGCATTCTCCGACCGGTCGCCATTGGACGCAGCCCAGGAGATCGTGTCGAGCAGTTTGGGTCGCTCGCCGGCATAGAGCGCCTCATATTCCTCACGGAGCGCGCGGTAGCCGGCTGGCGTGATGTAGTTGGGACGATCTGACACGGCTTCCTTGTCATTCCCGCGACAGCGGGAATCCAGCTCCTTTTCCCAAGACGCTGCGCCAACGCAGCTGGATCCCATTGAGCAGGTGCGGATGTCCCCCGGACATCCGCAGCCATGTCCGGGGGACATGGCGACCTGTTCGATTTCGCGGGGATCACATGGAGGGTGCTAGCGCCGTCCCAGATAGTAGCTCAGCCGGCCGTTGGCTGGGCTTCGCGCCTGCTGCGGGTAGAGAAGGTCGTAGACCACCGCATTCTCGAGCACCCGCTGGACGTAGTTGCGAGTCTCGGTGAACGGGATCTGCTCGATCCACTCGACCATATCCACCCCGGCCATCCGCGGATCGCCGTTGGAATTGACCCAGCGCCGCACGTTGCCAGGACCCGCATTGTAGCTTGCCACCGCGAGCGGATAGCTGCCGCCCCACTGGTCGATCAGGCCGGTGAGATAGGTCGAGCCCAGCAGGACGTTGTAGTCCGGGTCGCTGGTGAGGCGGTTCAACGAATAGGATTCGCCGACCTGACCCGACACCTGACGCGCCGTTCCCGGCATCAGCTGCATGAGTCCGCGGGCGCCGGCAGAGCTCACCGCCTCGCGGTCGAACAGGCTTTCCTGGCGGGTGATCCCGTGGACCACCGACCAGTGGCGGCTGTTGGCGGGCGGAACACGAAGCTCCGGGAAGCCCCAGGCATGGACATCGTCCGCGCCCTGGCGCCGTGCCTCGCGCGACACCAGGACTCCGAGGTCGCGACGTCCGACCTGACGGCCGAGCTCGGCGGCGAGCTGGCGCTGGCCGTCGGTTTCGAGATCCTCGGCGAGCGCCCGGACGAACAGGGACTGCTGGGCCCAATTGCCGCGCTGGCCGAGATGCCGGACCGCGGCGACGAGCGTCTTATTCTCGAACGCCTGACGGTCGGCGGCGGTCACCGGCGCGTTGGCCATCGGTGGGGTGCGGAGCGGCTGCCCGATCCGCTCGGCCGACAGCTGACCATAATATTGGTCGTAGTGGCGAGCCGCCTCGCCGAAGAGCGCCCGCGCCTGGGGCTCGCGACCCGCGGTGCTCGCCGCTCGGCCGGCCCAGTAGAGACCCTTGGTCTTGCTCTGCGGCGACTGCGAGGCGCGGCCGTAGCGCTCGAACATTCCGATCGCGTCCGCCGGCTGGCGCAGGTTGCGAAGCGCCGTGCTGCCGGCGAGCCAGGTCAAGTTGGTATATTCGTCGCGCTCGCCGAAGCTCCTGGCGCTGACGTCGGTGCCGGTCGGATAGAGGTCGTCGACCTGGGACGCGATGTTATAGGCCACCGAGTGCTGGCCGTCATTCGCCGCACCTCGGGCGAGGGTGACCATCAGCTCCATGAACTGCTCGGGATTGCCGGGCTGGCGGTCGAGGGTGCGCCGCTGTGCCATCAGCCGCCGGGCCTCGCCCGGATTGCCGGTTCGGTTGAGGTAGCGGGCGCGATCGTAGAGCAGGCCAGGGTCGCGAAGCCCGGCGGCCGAGGCAAGCGCCACCGCGTTCGGCAAGCGTGCCTGGAGAGCGAGGCGGGCATCGTAGATCGGGCGGCGCGCGGGCGAGCCGTAGCCGAGCATCCGGGTCGCCGCTGCCTGCTCCGACTGGTTGAGCAGGGCGTCGATGCGCCGGTCATGGTCGGCGGCGGTGAGCTGAGGACCGAAGGTGCCGAGCATTCGCTGCTCGAGCTCTTCGGCCATTGCGCCAGCGGCCCAGGCGCGCTTGGCGGCGTCGAGGGCTTCCTGCGCACGGCCCTGAGCACGCAGAGCCAGGGCATTGTAAGCGTGGCCGGTGGCGGTCAGCGGCGGGAAGGCGGCGAAGAAGCGGACAACCTCGCTCGCCTGGCTGATTCCGGGATTGATCTGGCGCTCGGCCGAGCGGCGCATCGCGTCCTGCCCCGGCCAGCCGCGGTGGCGGAGCAGGAAGTTGGAATAGGTCTCGAACGGCGCCGTCTGGGTCTGACGAAGCGCGTTCCACTGGTCGATGCTGGACGCGATATAGGCGGACGGCGACTGAACCACCGCCTCGACCGGGTCGTTGCCCGATCCGACCAGCCCCAGGGACATGACAGCACCGGCCGACAGGGCCGCCAAAGCAACTTTTCTACGCATGCTGGACAGAATGTCCTCCCGCTCCTTATCAGCCGCTGAACAGGGGCCCCGCGCCCCCACAAACCCTGCGGCATCTACTAGGTCGTAGGGGCGAGGTTGGGAGGGTTCCATGTTCCGCGGCTCGATACCGGCTCTGGTGACGCCTTTTCACGGTGAAGCGTTTGACGAGGAAAGCTTCCGGGCTCACGTCGAATGGCAAATTACCGAAGGGAGTCATGCACTTGTCCCGATCGGCACGACGGGCGAGCAGGCGACGCTCGATGTCGAGGAGCAGCGCCGGGTGGTTCGAATCGCGGTCGAGCAGGCGGCGGGCAGGGTGCCGGTCATTGCCGGCTGCGGCTCCAATTCGACGCGGACTGCGATCGAGCACATGAAGGCCGCGGCCGATCTCGGCGCCCGCGGAGCGCTGGTGGTCGTGCCTTATTACAACAAGCCCAACCAGGACGGCATCTACGCCCATTTCGCCGCCTGCGCCGAGGCGTGCCCGCTGCCGATCGTGGTCTATAACGTGCCGTCGCGGACGGTTGCGGACATCAGCGTCGAGACCCTGGGCCGGCTGGCGAAGATCCCCAATGTCGTTGCGATCAAGGATGCGACGGGCAATTTGGCGCGAGTCACGGCCCAGCGCCTCGCCTGCGGCACCGAATTCGCCCAGCTGTCGGGCAATGACGACATGGCATTGGGCTTCAACGCGATGGGCGGGGTCGGCTGCATCTCGGTCAGCGCCAATGTCGCGCCGAAGCTGTGCAGCGAGTTCCAGGACGCGACCCTGAAGGGCGACTGGACAAAGGCGCTGGAGCTCCAGGACCGCCTCTACCCGCTCCATGCCGCCCTGTTCAGCGACGCGTCGCCCGGCCCGACTAAGTATGCCCTGAGCCGCGTGCGCGACTTCCCGATCGACCTGCGCCTGCCTATGACGCCTCCGTCGGAAGCGAGCCGCCGCGCTGTCGACGCCGCGTTGGAACATGCCGGGCTGATTTGAACGCGACTGCCATCGGGCTCGGCATCCTCGGCCACCTGATTGCGTCCGAAATATCTGCACAGCTTTCGCTGGGTGACGGACACATTCGGGGCTGGTGCCAGCTTAACAGGGCCCCTATCTCCCCGGGCCATGGCTCGTCCGCGTCCGACCGAATTCGACAAGAAGAAGATCGTCGCCGAGAACCGGCGCGCTCGGTTCGATTATGCGATCGATGAGGTCTATGAGGCCGGGATCGCGCTGACCGGGACTGAGGTGAAGTCGCTTCGCTTCGGCGAAGGGTCGATTGCGGAAAGCTATGCCGAGGTGAAGGAAGGCGAGATCTGGCTGATCAACGCCAACATCCCCGAGTTCAGTCACGGCAACCGCCACAACCATGAGCCGAAGCGGCCGCGAAAGCTGCTGCTCAAGGCCCGCGAGATCAACAAGATGTTCGGCGCGGTCGCGCGTCAGGGCATGACCCTGGTGCCGCTGTCTGTCTATTTCAACGCGCGAGGACGGGCGAAGGTCGAGCTCGCCCTCGCCAAGGGCCGGAAGGCCCACGACAAGCGCGAATACCAGGCCGAGAAGGACTGGAAGCGCGAGCAGGGCCGCCTGCTGAGGGAGCATCGGTGACAAACGGTCATAGATCGCCCGTGCATAAAGCGCGGGTGACTGTCTCTGCTTGCTTCATCGCGTCTTCGGCCCGTTCCACAGAAGGCAAGTGGACCCCGGATGAGGTCCGGGGTGACGGAGCGTTCCATGCGTGACCGTCTTGCCCGCCTGATTCGCGACAACACCCCGACCCGTGAGCAGCTGCAGGAATCGAAGCTGGTCCGCCGCTTCGCGGGCCGGGCGCTTCACAGCCAATATTGGCGTTTCACCCGGCGATCGGTGCCGCGCGGCGTCGGCGTCGGAATCCTCATCGGCATCTTCCTGATGATCCCGGGGCTCCAGATCATCGGGGCGACCCTTGTGTCGCTGCCGCTTCGAGCCAACGTCCCGCTCGCTGGCGCGATGACCTTTCTGAGCAATCCGGCGACGACACCGTTCATCATGCTCGCGTCGATCTGGACCGGCAACCAGCTCGGCTTCCACGCCGACATCAGCACCTTCCAGGCCTTGTCGGCCCAGGGCGCGGGAGTCAGCGAGTGGGTGGGCTGGCTTCTGTCGGACGCGGCGCCAGCGCTGTTCGCCGGCCTGTTCATCATCGGCGCGGTGGCCGGGCTTGTCGGCTATTTCGTCGCGGGGTGGATCTGGCGCGTCCGAATCGCCCGTAAATGGCGCCGCCGCAATGAGCGCCGGACGGAGCTTGAAACAGCGTTGCAAAACTGAACCTAGCGGCGCAGGTGTAGCGCAGTCATACACCTCCCCGGTAGGACCAACGATGCGCCGCACTCATCTTCTGCTTGCTTCCGCCGCCGCTTTCTCCCTCGCCTCCTGCGCCACCACCGCCGACACGACCGCCGACAGCGCCGCTCCCCCGGCCGCTCCGGTCGCCTCGGTGCAGCGTCCTGAAATCGGCTCTTTCGGCTTCGACCTCGCGGGAATGGACCGGACCGCCAACCCCGGCGACAATTTCTACCGGTTCGCCAACGGCACCTGGGACCAGACGACCCAGATCCCCGCCGACCGCTCCAACTACGGCATGTTCACCATGCTCGAGGACCTGTCGCGCTCGCGCACTCGGGCGATCGTCGAAGAGGCCGCTCGGCAGCCGGGAAGCCGGATCGGCGACCTTTACGCCAGCTTCATGGATGAAGCCGCGATCGAGCGCGCCGGCCTCACGCCGCTTCAGCCCGATCTTGCGCGAATCCGCACCATCACCAACCGCGCGGACTTCGCGCGGATCGCCGGGCAGATGTTCCGCGAAGGCGTGGCGGGGCCGTTCTCGGGCTTCGTCACCACCGACGACCGTAACCCGACCCAGATGATCGTTCGTCTGAGCCAGTCCGGGATCGGGCTTCCGGACCGCGATTATTATCTCAGCGACGACGCGTCGCTCGCGCAGAAGCGGCAGGCATACCAGGCCTATGTCGCGCAGCTTCTCACCCTCGCCGGCGAACCCAATGGCGAGGCGCGCGCCGCGGCGCTGGTCGGCCTCGAACGCCAGATCGCCCAGGCGCACTGGACGCGGGTCGACAATCGCGACGACGAGAAGACCTATAACCGCCGCACCATCGCCGATCTCCAGCGCGAGGCCCCCGGTTTCGACTGGGCCGCGTGGCTCACCCCGATGGGCATGGCGGACCAGCAGGCGATCCTCGTGTCGCAGCCGAGCGCCTTCACCGGGATCGCCCGCGCTGTCGGCCAGGCGCCGGTGCCGGTGCTTCGCGACATGCTCCTGGTGCGCCTGCTCGACGGTGCCGCGCCGTTCCTCAACCGGGCCTTCGTCGACGCCAATTTCGGCTTCCGTGGCACAGTGCTCAACGGCACTCCGCAGATCGAGGAGCGCTGGAAGCGCGGAGTCGACACCGTGACCGGCCTGGTTCCGGACGACGTCAGCCGGATCTACGTCGATCGCCACTTCCCGCCGGAAGCCAAGGCCCAGGCCGACGAGCTGGTCCGCAACGTGATCGGAGCGATGGACCGGCGGCTTGCCTCGCTGAGCTGGATGTCGCCCGAGACCCGCGAGCGCGCCCGTGCCAAGCTCGCCGCCTTCACTCCGAAGATCGGATACCCGGACCATTGGCTCGATTATTCGACGGTCCAGATCAGCCGCGACAACCTCATCCAGAACGTCCGCAACGCGACCGAGTTCGAATATCGCCGGCAGCTCGCCAAGCTCGGCAGGCCGGTCGACCGGCGTGAGTGGTTCATGACCCCGATGACGGTCAACGCCTACGCCAACCCGACCTGGAACGAGATCGTGTTCCCGGCCGCGATCCTTCAGCCGCCTTTCTTCGACCCGCACGCCGATCCGGCGATCAACTATGGCGGCATCGCCGCGGTGATCGGTCACGAGATCAGCCACCATTTCGACGACCAGGGCAGTCGCTACGACCAGACCGGAGCGCTTCGCGAATGGTGGACTCCGCAGGACCGCGAGCGCTTCAATGCGCTCACGGCCCAGCTCGTGCAGCAGTACAACCAGTATGAGCCGCTGCCCGGCCGCCACATCAACGGACAGCTGACGCTCGGCGAGAACATCGCCGATCTCGCCGGCCTCACCGTCGCCTACGACGCCTATCGGACCGCCCTCAACGGCCGCGAGGCGCCGGTGATCGACGGCTTCACCGGCGATCAGCGCTTCTACCTCGGCTGGGCCCAGGTGTGGCGGCGCAAGTATCGCGAGGCGAACCTGCTCCAGCGGCTCGTGACCGACCCGCATTCGCCGTCCGAGCAGCGAGTGGCGGTCGTTCGCAACCTCGATCCCTGGTACCGCGCCTACAATCCGGCGCCGACGGCGTCACTTTATCTTGCGCCGGAGCGCCGCGTGCGCATCTGGTAGCGAATGGCGAGCGCGGCGGCGGACAGGGGATTCGGGAGCAACAGGGTTCGTACGGGCCCGTCGCTGGCCCTGTTCGTCGCCGCGGCGCTGGTGTCGAGCGCGATCCTGCTGTGGGCGGTGCGCGACCCCTTGTTCGCCGCGGCGTTTCTCGGCGGCACCATCGCCACCGGTGGAATCCTCGTCCTGCTCGTCGGCACCGGAGCGCGGGGCGAGCCCGCGATCGAGGCTGAACCCGAGGCGCTCGACCCCAATCTGTTGAGGGTCGTTCTCGACGGAGCCGGGGGGGCGGCTGGGCTGGCGATCACCTCGGCCTCCGACCTCGAGCTGTTCGCAGCCAACGAGACGTTCACCCGCTGGTTCGGCGCTCCGGCAAGCATCGGCGAGCTTGCCGAGGGTGTCGAGGATCCGCGCCAACTCCATGCTGCCGCCGCGTCGGCGCGGTCCGAAGGAAGTGCGGCGCTTCCCCCGATGATGCTCGGCGGAACGGCGATTCGGGTGGAGGTGCGGCTCGCCGGGGTTGCTGCCGGCCAGCTCGTATGGCGGTTCGAGCGCTCGGAGGACGTCGACTCGGCCGCCGAGGCAAAGCGAATGGTCACTGGCAGGGCCGGCCGCCGGCTCGGCGAAGCAGGCATCATGGCCGTGCTCGCCGACCCCAGCGGCACGATCATCGCCGCCAACCAGGTCTTCGCAGTCCGCGCCACCGGCGAGACGGACGAGGACGTGGCCGGTGCCCAGCTGGTCCGTTTCCTGTCGGCCTCGAACAGCGGCCAGTTCAACTTCACTATCGAAGGGCGCGGCGCGACCCCGCTTCGGATCCTTCGCGTGCCCGTGGAGGATGGCGAGGACGGCATCGCGCTGTTCCTCATGCTCGACGAGCTCGGTTTTTCCGGAGCGAGCGGAGAGGAGGGGGTGCACGTCCTTCTCGAGCATATCCCTCTCGGCCTCGCACTCGCCGACATGGACGGCCGGTTCACCTTCCTCAACCGCGCCTTCCGGAAGGCGGCGGGGCTTGGGCCGCAGGAAGGGGTGGCTTGGCCGGGCGACCTCGTGGTCGAGGAGGACAAGTCGGCGGTCTCGGACTTCGTGCACCGCTACGCCCGCGGCCGCGGAGTCACGGGCGACCTTGCGGTTCGCTTGCGCTCGAACCCCGAGGAGCCGGTTGCCCTCACCGTCGCCGGCGCACGCGGACTGGGCAATGCGGCCGTTCTGATGAGCCTCAAGGACAATAGCGAGGAGGCGCGGCTCAAGCGCGAGATCGCCCAGGCCACGAAGATGCAGGCGGTCGGCCAGCTGGCGGGCGGCGTGGCCCACGACTTCAACAACATCCTGACCGCGATCCTCGGCACCTGCGACCTGATGCTGATGCGGCATCTGCCGGGCGATCCTGACTATGACGACATCCAGCAGATCCGAAGCAATTCCAACCGCGCCGCCAACCTGACCCGCCAGCTGCTCGCATTCTCGCGCCAGCAGACGCTTCGGCCGCAGGTCCTGCAGCTTCCCGACGCGGTGTCGGAGGTGTCGCACCTGCTCCACCGCCTGCTCGGCGAGACCGTCAAGCTCCAGGTCAAGCATGGCCGCAACCTCGGCGCGATCCGCGCCGATCCCGGCCAGCTCGAGCAGGTCATCGTCAACCTTGCGGTCAACGCCCGCGACGCGATGCAGTCGAAGGGCGAGGGCGTCGGAACGCTAAGCATCGAGACGTTCGCGGTTTCGTCCGACGACGTCCGGCGCATGGGCACCGACATCCTCCCGATCGGCGACTATACCGCGCTTCGGGTCACCGACACCGGCACCGGCATCCCGCCGCACCTCATCTCGAAGATTTTCGAGCCTTTCTTCACGACCAAGGAAGTCGGCAAGGGAACCGGCCTCGGCCTCTCCACCGTCTACGGAATCGTCAAGCAGTCGGGCGGCTTCATCTTCGCCGACAGCCAGATCGGCGAAGGGACGAGCTTCACCATCTACCTGCCCGTCCATCACGCCGCGGTCACCGAGGAGGCGCCCAAGCCCAAGCTCACCAAGGAGACCCAGCCCGGCGACTGGTGGGGCAGCGGCACAATCCTCCTGGTGGAGGACGAGGCTGTCGTTCGGGCCGTCGCCGAACGAGCGCTCACGCGCCACGGCTATAACGTTCTTAGTGCCGAGAGCGGCGAGGAAGCGCTGGAGATCCTTCGCCGCGAGGACAAGGTGGACCTCATGGTCTCCGACGTCGTCATGCCGACGATGGACGGCCCCACGACGGTTCGCCACGCTCGCGAGACCCATCCCCAGCTGCCCATCCTTTTCATCTCGGGCTATGCCGAGGAACAGCTCAGGAAGTCGATCGACATCGAGAATGTCGCGTTCCTGCCCAAGCCCTTTTCGGTTCAGCAGCTGGCCGAGACGGTGCGCGACACGCTCAGGACCAAATAGGTCTTTTCCTTTCCGAAACAGACGTTAACTCACGCGGTTATGAGTGAAACGCGTAATATCCTGATCGTCGAGGACGAGCCTCTCATCGCGATGATGCTGGAGGATTTCCTGGACTCCCTCGGCCACACGGTCGTGGCGAGCTGCGACTCGGTTGCGGAGGCGCTCACTCATGTCGATCGCGGCGATTTCGACGTGGCGATCATCGACGTCCAGTTGAAGGACGGCCAGAGCGTGTGGCCGGTCGCCGACAAGCTTGCCGAGACCGGTAAGCCCTTCGTCATCGCCACCGGCGGCCACGTCGAGCCGCCGCCCGCCGCCCATGCCGACGCGCCGACGCTCACCAAGCCTTATACGATCGACTCGATCGAGCCTGCGATCGCGGAGGCCATGGCCCGCTAGGCCATGACGCGCCGGTCGAGACTGATGACCGCGCTCCTCCTCATTCCGGTCGGCTTCTACCTGGCCGCGGCGACCGCAGCCTATCTCAGCCAGACCCGGCTGATTTTCCCCAACTGGGCCGTCGCCGCGGCGGGACCGCTTGCGCCGGGCATCGAGCGGCTGACCCTTGACCGACCCAATGACGACCGACTCGAAGGCCTCTATATCCCGCCACGCCAGCAGGGCGGCGACGGCACCTTGCTCCTCCTCTTTTCAGGCAACGCCTCGAATGCGCAGGCGCTCGCCGAGCATTTCGCCACGATCTTTCCGGACCATCCCGTCGCAGCCTTCCACTATCGAGGCTACGCGCCGAGCACCGGAACGCCGAGCTCGGCGGCGCTGATCGAGGACGCGCCGGCGATCCACGACCTGCTCATCCAGCGCTACAATCCGCAGCGGGTCGTCGCGATCGGCATCAGTCTCGGGAGCGGAGTCGCCGCCCAGCTCGCGAAGCAGAGGCCGCTCGCCGGGCTCATCCTCATCACTCCGTTCGATTCCCTCGGCGCGATGGCCCGTGAATCCTACGCCTGGCTGCCGATCTCATTGCTGTTCAAGCACGAGATGAGCTCGGTCGAGGCGATGGAGGGCGTTCGGACACCCGCCGCGATTATCGCCGCCGGCCAAGACACACTCATCCGGCCCGCGCGCACCGACGTGCTTCGGGCGGCGATTCCGAATCTCGTCTTCGACCGGGTCTTCCCGCGCGCCGCTCACAACGACATCCTCGCCCAGCCCGGGATCGAAGAGGCGCTGCGCGAAGCGCTACGGAACGTGAGGCGGGCCGAGCCCTAACCGCTAGGCTTCGAGCGCCGTGCCTGCAGCAGCGCGCCGGCGGGGAAGGCGACGGCGGCGCGAAGGCCCGCCACCGGTGATGCGTTGCGCACCCCGCGGCGCGCCTGGTTCAGCACATGCTGCATCATTTCCTTGCGCGGGATCGCGCCATGCTCCTCGACCGCCGAGAGCCGGTGAAGCGCATAGAGGCCGATGAAGGCGGAGATCAGGAAGAAGAGCTGCCAGCCGCTGAGGCCGATCGCGACGATGTGGCTCTTGCCCTCGGGCGAGAGCCACAGGATCTGAATGGCCAGCTCGCGGACGCGGAGCACTTCGGCCCCGATACCGGCGAGGATCGGCGCTGTACCGGCCGCCGCCGCCGTCACCAGGGCGTTGGTCGCGACATAGACGTTGGCGGAGCCCTGCGGCGCAAGCTTCAGGCCGATCGCGCCCGAGGCGAGGGTCACTCCCGCGGCGGCGAGGCCCATCAGGGCATGAAGCACGATTAGATAGACCATGGTTAGCCCCGGCATCCCCGATTCGCCGGCGAAGGCCATGGCGGCGATGCACAGGATGAACAGCGGCGCCGTGACCGTGAGCACGCTTTTGTTGGTGAAGCGGTCGGACAGTTGGCCCCAATAGCGCGCCACCGCGACATGGACGATCTGGCTGACCAGGCTGAGGACGAGGACGAAGCCGGCGCTGTAGCCGAGCTGCTCGATCAGGAAGACGGTGAAGAAGGGGACGGCGAGGTTTACCGCGAATTGCCAGGACGCCATGAAGCGGATGAGACGGACGAAGTTCCTATCGCGGAGCGGCTTCAACAGCATCGGGCCGAGTTTCTGCTCCGGCGGGCGCCGTTCGCCGGGGACGTCGGGCACGCGGCTCAGCTCCCACGTGCTGACCAGGCTGGCGAGGAAACCGAACCCATAAAGAGCGACGAAGACGAGCCCGCTTCCGCCCTTGAGCGGCCGGGCGAATTCGAGCGAGACCGCCGCGATCATCGTGCCGGCGATGCCTGCGAGAGTGGCATAGACGGTTCGCCGGCCGAAGAAGCTGCCGAGCCGCTCCTCCGGCACGAGATCGCGCATCCAGCTGTTCCACGCGCATCCCGCCATCGCGTTGAACGCGCAGTGGAGGGTCTCGGCGACGACCAGCAGGGCGAGGGCGAGGCGGCGGTCGGGGAGAAATTCGAGGACCGCGATCACCGGCAACGCCAAGCGGGCGAGGAACAGGAAGGCGACCGCGAACAGCCTGCGCGAGCGGATCCGCTCCAGCAGCAGCACCGCCGGCACCTGGAGGAGTTGGGTGAGGAAGGGCAGGGCGGCGAGAATGCCGATCAAGGTGGAGCTGGCGCCCAGATAGACGGCGAAGGCGACGAGGACGACCCCGCTGTTGAGGGTGCCGACGATGCTCGCGAAGGCCGCGTCGCCCATCAACCGGCGCGCGGCGGCGTCATAGTTCGGGGTCGGGGCGGTGGCCCCTTGAGGTTGTTGCTCGCTCATGTCCCGGTGGCTCCGGGCACAAGCGGGCAAGGCGCGGGAGACGTTCCACGGGCCGTCGCACTTTCGTTGCAACCTATTTTGTTCTTCCTATTCGTTTCCTACTTGTTCCTAGAGAACAGATGCGGTACGGAAGCCGTCATTGATCGCGCAACGGCGACGCTCTAACGGGAGGAACAGGCCATGGCGGCATCACTCAAAGTCGTTTCCGAAGGATCCCCCCTCAACGTGGACAGGCAGAAGGCTCTCGAAGCAGCGCTCGCTCAGATCGACCGCGCGTTCGGCAAAGGCAGCGCGATGCGCTTGGGCTCGAAAGAGGCCATCGACATCGAGACGATCTCGACCGGCTCGCTCGGCCTCGACATCGCGCTCGGGATCGGCGGTCTTCCGCGCGGCCGAGTCGTCGAGATTTACGGCCCGGAAAGCTCGGGCAAGACCACCTTGGCGCTTCATGCGGTCGCCGAGGCCCAGAAGGCCGGCGGTACCGCGGCATTCGTGGACGCCGAGCATGCGCTCGACCCGGTCTATGCCAAGAAATTGGGAGTCGACGTCGACAATCTGATCGTGTCGCAGCCCGACACCGGCGAGCAGGCGCTCGAGATCGTCGACACCCTTGTGCGCTCCAACGCGATCGACATCCTGATCGTCGACTCGGTCGCCGCGCTGGTGCCGCGGGCCGAGATCGAGGGCGAGATGGGCGACAGCCATGTCGGCCTCCAGGCGCGCCTGATGAGCCAGTCTTTGCGCAAGCTCACCGGCTCGATCTCCAAGTCCAAGTGCCTGGTCATCTTCATCAACCAGCTGCGCATGAAGATCGGCGTCATGTACGGCAATCCGGAGACGACCACCGGCGGCAACGCCCTCAAATTCTACGCTTCGGTGCGCCTCGACATCCGCCGCACCGGCCAGATCAAGGACCGCGACGACATCGTCGGTAATTCGACCCGGGTGAAGGTCGTGAAGAACAAGCTCGCGCCGCCGTTCAAGCAGGTCGAGTTCGACATCATGTACGGCCAGGGCGTGTCCAAGGTCGGCGAGGTGCTCGACCTCGGCGTCAAGGCTGGGATCATCGAGAAGTCGGGTGCCTGGTTCAGCCACGACTCGACCCGAATCGGCCAGGGCCGCGAGAACGCCAAGCAGTTCCTCACCGACAATCCCGAGCTGTTCGCCAAGATCGAGAAAGCGATCCGCGGCCGCACCGGCGAGGTCAGCGAAGCGCTGATGACTGGCGGAGCCGACGACGAGGCGTAGAAGTCCGAAGCCACCGGCCCTGAGCTCCCTCTCCCCAGCGGGGAGAGGGCTTGGGGTGAAGGGGCTCCGACTTCGTGATTATCTTCCGAGGGCGGACGCTCGCTGAACGCTCGCTCCCCCTCACTCAACCCTCTCCCCGCCGTGGGAGGGCTATTAGACCGGCCGGGTCGTCACTTCCTGAACGTCGATCTCCGCCTCGTCGTGCGAGTCGCGGCAGGGCAGGCGGTTGGCCCAGAAGGCGACCGCCAGTGCCAGCACCCCGCACGAGGTGAAGCCGATCAGGAACGGGATCGTCGTCCCGTTGAAATTCTGGCCGATGGCGAAGCCGATCGTCGCCCCGCCCATGGTGGTGATCGCTCCCTGCACCGACGAGGCGGTGCCGGCGACGTGGCCGAGGGGCTCCATCGCGAGGGCACCGGCATTGGCGCCGATCATTCCGAAATAGGCCATGGTCGCCGCCTGGAAGGTGACGAAGATCCACAATTGCTCGCCAAAGGTCGCCGCGAACAGGAGGTGGGCCGCCGCCACCGCGGTGAAGCAGGAGAGGGCCGTGAGCAAAAGCCGGCGCGCGCCCAGCCGCATCACCAGCCGCGAATTGGCGTAGGAGCTCAAGGTCATTGGCCCTGCGATGCAGGCGAAGACGAGGCCGATCAGCTCGGGCCGATCGAACACGTCGAACACGATCTGCTGGATCGAGTTTATGAACGAGAATAGCGCGCCCATCAGCAGGGTTTGAGCAATCGTGTTGCCAATCGACTGTCGGATGCGGACCGTCGTCCACACCGCTTCCGAGATGCTTCGAACCGAGAGCGGCCGCTTGTTCTCCGGCGCCAGCGTCTCCGGCAGCCGCAGGATCAGCCACAGGGCGAGTACCGCGCCATAAACTCCGAGAACGATGAAGATGTGGCGCCAGGTCGCGATCGCCAGGATGCCCTGGCCGAAGGTCGGAGCAAGCACCGGAACGATCATGAACACGATCATCGTGATCGACATGATCCGCGCCATCCCGGAACCGTGATAACGGTCGCGGACGACGGACACGACCAACACCCGGGTCGCCGCCGCCGAGACGCCCTGGAGGAAGCGCGCCCCGAGCAGCAGCTCGAAGCTCGAGGCGAGCCCCGAGAGGAGCGCGAAGATGCCGTAGAAGGCGAGGGCGCCGACCATGAGCCACTTGCGCCCATAGCGGTCCGACAACGGCCCGTAGGCCAGCTGGGCGATTCCAAAGCCGAGCAGATAGACGGTGATGACCAGCTGGCGGCGATTGTCCTCGCCGACCCCCAAAGCGTCGCCGATCGCCGGCAGAGCCGGAAGCATCGAGTCGATGGCAAGCGCGTTCGACGCCATCAGCGCCGCCATCAGCGCGACGAACTCGGCCATTCCGGGCCCGCGCCAACCGCGATCCGCCGCCGCGGCGCTGGTCATCTTCTCTGGTCCGCGGGCTTGTTGCATGGCAGGGCCTTGGTTGACGCAGGCCCCCAAGACAAGTTCCGTCTGAGCGGCTCGGGCCGCCGATAACGGGGAAAAAGAAATGATCGTCGTCCACCATCTCGAGAACAGCCGGTCGCAGCGCGTGCTGTGGATGCTCGAGGAGCTTGGTCTCCCCTACGAGGTGCGCCGCTACGCCCGCGACCCGAAGACGATGCTGGCGCCGGCGGAGCTTCGAGCCGTTCATCCGCTCGGGAAGTCGCCCATTCTCGAGGACCAGGGTCGGATTCTCGCCGAGACCGGAGCGATCGTCGAATATCTGGTCGAGAAGGGGGAGGGACGCCTCGGCCCGCCGGCCAACCGCGACGCGGTGCTTCGCTACCGGCACTTCATCCATTATGCCGAAGGCTCGCTGATGCCGGTGCTGTTCACCAAGCTCGTGCTTGGCCGAGTGCCGATGTTCGGCAAGACCGCCCAGACGAAGTTCCAGGCGATGATCGAGCCTCACCTCGACTGGCTCGAGTCCGAGCTTCAGCAGCGGCCCTGGTTCGCGGGCGACGAGTTCAGCGCGGCGGACATCATGATGAGCTTCCCGCTGGAAGCCGCGCGAAGCCGAGCCGGGCTGGATCGGCGACGCCCCGCGCTGGTCGAATGGCTCGAGCGAATCCACGCCCGTCGGGCCTATCGGGCGGCGCTCGCGAGGGGCGGGCCCTACGCCTACGCCTAATTGTCGCGGGGCGGAGTGGTCTGCGGCTGCGGGGCGAGCGGTTCGCCGCGCGGCGTCAGCCGGTCGGGAAGCTGCTGGATCGGCGGACGCTCCGGAATCGGCCTGCAGCCGGGACGGCCGCGGTCGGCGCCTTCGCAGTCGAGCTGTGGCCGGGTGGTCGGCGGCTGCTGATTCCACCGGTTCGGCGGCTGCTGCGTGACGCTATTGCCGGGCGGCAAAGTGGTCCCGGGAGGGGTGACCGGCACGGTCACGTTACCGGTCTCCGGCACGGTTACCGGAACAGTCTCGTTGATCTCCGGCGGCAGCATCATGTCGGGCGGAAGGATCTGGTTGATCGACGGATCGGGAGCGAGCGGCATCGGCGCGAGCGGCTGCTGCGGCTGGGCGGCTTGCGCCTCGAGCTGAGCGACCCGGGCCCGCAACTCCTCGCGCTCGGCGATGACTCCGCGAACCTCGAAAAACGCCCATGCGGTCACCCCGACGGCGAGCAGCGCGGCGACCACCTGAACGACGAGCAGCGAGCGGGCGGCCGAAACGAAGGCGGCGATCCGGTTCATCGCCGGCTCGCCTGCAAGGTGCGGCCGAGGACGAAGGCCGAGATGCCGAGAAGCGCCAGCGACACGGCCAGCGCGACGACGCTGATGAAGCCGAGGGCGGCGGCGCCGATCTGGTCGCGCACGGCGAGCAATACGCACAAGGCGACGAGGAATGTCGCCGCAAGCGCCGCCCAGCCGATGATCGCGAGGCGCTCGAATCCCTGCAGCCGCCCCTCCGGGCGCTGGACGATCTCGATCCCGCCGGCCTCGATCACCGGCCCCGGCTGCGATGAAGCCTCGCCGCCAAGCCGCGCGGCGACCCGGCTTTCGAGCTCCGGCCACGGAGCCTGCTCGCGAGCGCCGCCCCAGCCGCGAAAGTCGAGGAAGTGGATCATCGTGAACGGCAGGGGGAGGCGGGCACCGTCGAGGTTGAGCTGGACGAGCTTGCCCGCGTCGAGCGCCGCATTGGCCTCGGCGCGGACCCACAGCGAATCGTGAGCAGCCTTCGACCAAGCGACGACGACGCAGCGCGCCGCCTCGATCTCGCGCTCGATCGCGAGCCCGTAATCGTCTCCCGACGCGAGCCGCCGGTCCCACCACAAGCTTCGCCCGCCCGCCTCGATTCCGTCGGCTAGGATCGCTGCTCGGCCCTCATCGGGACGGGCGTAAGAGAGGAAGACCTCTGCCATCCACTTAGGTCTAGCAGCATGGGCCGGACGTTGACAAATGGCGGCAAAGGTGGACGCATCCGCCGCGTCAAAAACATAAGGGGAATTACGTGGGCGAACCGGTGAAGACGAAGGGCGGCATCTCGCTGCAGGTGCAGATGCTGATCGGCTTTCTGGTCGGGCTCGGGGCGGGCTTGGTCGTCTATGCCGGCGCGCGCGACGCCGCCTGGGTCGACGCGGTCACCACTTATGTGACCGGGCCGATCGGTCAGATCTTCCTTCGCCTCATCTTCATGCTGGTGATCCCGCTGCTCTTCTCGGCCCTAGTCGTCGGCATTTCGGAGATGGGCGAGATCCGCTCGCTCCGCCGCGTCGGCCTTCGAACGCTCGCCTACACGGTCATCGTCTCGTCGATCGCGGTCGCGGTCAGCCTCCTCGTCGTCAACCTCCTGGAGCCGGGCGCGGGCGTCGATCGCGCCGCCGCGCAGGCGATGCTCGCCGAATCCGGCGATCGCGCCAGCCAGATCGTCCGGACCGGCACCGAGCAGCCGAGCGGGGTCGACGCCTTCATCAGCATCATCCCCAACAACATCGTCGAGGCGATGGGAAGCAACGCCTCGATCATCTCGGTGATGGTGTTCGCCTTGTTCTTCGGCGTCGGCCTGTTGCTCACCGACACGCCCAATTCGCGACTTCTCCAGAACGCGTTCGAGGGCCTGTTCGACGTCACGATGAAGCTGATCCTGCTGGTCATCAAGCTGGCGCCGATCGCCATCGCATGCTTCATGTTCAACCTTGCCGCGGTGTTCGGCTGGGACCTGCTCGTCCGCCTGTCGGCCTATGTCGCGGTCGTCCTGATCGCGCTCGGGATCCAGATGTTCGTCGTCTTCCCGGCCCTGCTGGTGACGCTTGGCCGCAAGAACCCGATCACCTTCTTCCGCGAGACCCAGGAAGCGACGGTCATGGCCTTTTCGACGGCCTCATCCAACGCAACCCTGCCGACCGCGCTTCGGGTGGCCGAGCTCAAGCTCAAGCTTCCGCGGCGGGTGTCGCGCTTCGTCCTCACCATCGGGGCGACCGCCAACCAGAACGGCACCGCGATGTTCGAGGGCGTGACGGTGCTGTTCCTTGCCCAGTTCTTCGGGGTCGAGCTCACGCTCGGCCAGCAGATCATGGTGATGCTGGTCTGCATCCTCGGCGGAATTGGAACCGCCGGAGTCCCAGCGGGCTCGCTTCCGGTCGTCGCGCTGATCCTCGCTATGGTCGGGATCGACCCGGCCGCAATCGCGCTCGTGCTGGGCGTCGACCGCTTTCTCGACATGTGCCGGACCACGCTCAACGTGATCGGCGACCTCGTCGCCGCACAGGTCATCTCGGCGGGCGAGCCGGCTGACGAGGTCGTCGCTCCGCCGCTCGCCGTGGAAGCGCCAGTCGAGAGGGCGACGCCCTAGCCATTCCTCCCCATCGCCTTCGGCGAAAGGGAGGAACTAAGTCACGCGGGCTCGAGCTCCTTGTGGACGACCTTGTCGGCGAGGTGGCCGTTGAGCTCCGCCAAGTGGTCGAACTCGGATTCGTAGCTCGCCAGGCCTTGGCTAAGCGACCTTAGCTCCGCGTCCAGCCCCTGCATCTCCGCTTCGGGGATAAGCGCGTCGATCCGGTCCCAGCGCGACCAGCCCTGGCGCGGCTCCATTCCGAGCATTTGGCCGCGCCTGCTCGCGATCGCCGAGGTGACCTTGGACGAGGCGGTTCCGGGCGTGAGGATCGTCACCCGCCGAACCGGCTCGAGCAGATGAGGCGAGGCGGCGGCGAGTGCCTCGCTCATCGCCATCCGCCCCGCGGTCCGGAACGCGATCTCCGACGAATCGACGCTGTGATAGGAGCCGTCGACCAGGGTCACCGCGACGTCGACGACCGGGAAGCCGAGCGGTCCCTTGACCATGGCGTCGCGGATGCCGGCCTCGACCGCCGGGAACCACTGTTTGGGCACCACTCCGCCGCTGATCCTCTCGTCGAACTGGAAGCCCTCTCCGCGCGGAAGCGGCCGAATCTCGATGACGACGTCGCCGAACTGGCCGTGGCCGCCCGCCTGCGTCTTTTGGCGGCCGCGCTGGGTCACGCTCTTGCGGATCGACTCGCGGTAGCCGACCTGGGGAGACCGCGACGTCACCGCCACTCCGTAGCGGCTCTTCAGCCGGTCGATCGTGACCCTGATATGCTCGTCGCTCACGCCCTTGAGGCGAGTCTCGTGAACCGCCTCGTCCTGCTCCCAGGACAAGGCAGGGTCCTCCTCGACCAATTTGTGCAAGGCGGTCGACAGCCGGACGTCGTCCTTTCGCTCCTTGGTGGCGATGGCGACCGCATAGTTGGACGTGTCGAGCTCGACTTCCGGAGGGGGCGGCAACTCGCCGCTTCCGATCCACTCACCGGCCGAAACGCCTTCAAGCTTGGCGATCGCGACGATGTCGCCGATGCGCGCTTCCGCCGCCTTCACGACTTTCTCGCCCTGGACATGGAAGATGGTTCCGATTCGAAGCGGGTCTCCGGTGGCGGTGGTGAGCTCGGCGCCCTCGCGGAGCGTGCCGCCGAAGACCCGGGCGAGGGCGAGACGCCCCATCGCGCCGCCATGGCTGGTCTTGAAGACGAGCGCGCACTGCTTCTCGGCGAGCAGCCGCTCTGCGGTCGCCTCGGGATCCGGCGCCTCATGGCGGAGCGCCTTCAACAGCCGGCGAATGCCGAAGCCCTTGAGCGCCGACCCGAACAGCAACGGCACCCCGAGGCCTCGGCCGGTCTCGCTTGCGAGGTCGGCATAGACCGTCTTCGGGTCCGGCTCCTCGTCCATCAGAAGCGCTTCCATCAGCGCGTCGTCATGGTCGGCGAGCTGCTCGAGCATGTGGAAGCGTGCGGACTTCTCGCGGTCCTTGAGGTCGTCGGGGATCGCGCCCTGCTCGGACGCTTGGCCGGCTCGGTAGTGGAAGGCCCGCTCAAGCGCCAAGTCGACGAAGCCGGTGATCTTCTCGCCCTCCCGGATCGGGATTTGCCGAGCGATCAGCGGGGAGGCGCTCATCGGCTGGAGCGCCTCGAGCAGCGCCTGGATCGAGCCGCGCGCCTGATCGATCTTGTTGACGAAGATCATGTGCGGGACGCCGAGCGCCTCGAGCTTGCGCAGCGCCGGTTCGGCGAGGTGGGCGCGCTCGGGTTCGGGATCGATCACCACGATGGCGAGGTCGCAGGCCGCGATCCCGCGGGCACCGTCCGCCGAGAAGCCGACCGAGCCCGGGCAATCGGCGATCGCGAAGCTGTCGCCGAGATAGTCGAAGCGCATCAGGTTCAATTCGGTCGACCCACCGCGCGCCCGCGCTTCAGGGCTCGAATCGCCCACGCTGGTCTTGGCATCGACGTTGCCCTGGCGGTCGATCGTCCCGCTCGCAAAAAGAAGGGCCTCGGCAAGGCTGGTCTTGCCAGCCCCGCCAGGCCCCACGAGCGCCACCGCTCTGGTTCCAGCTGATCTGTCGGGCATGATCGTCTCCTCCGTCCGCGCGAGCGGGCCGCGAGAAGACGCAGCACCGCGCCTCAAACCGAAGCGATCAGGCTCTACCTGTGTGAGAGGAATCGCAAGGGGATTCGCCGCTTCCGCGTCTCGGGCCGGCGCGTTGCCTTGCCCGCCGAGAGAGCGGAGCCTAAGTCAACCAAATGACTTCGACGAACGACATCCGCCGCTCCTTCCTCGACCATTTTGGCCGCGAGGGGCACCAGATCGTCCCATCGGCCCCGCTGGTGCCTCAGAATGATCCGACCCTGATGTTCGTCAACGCAGGAATGGTGCCGTTCAAGAACGTGTTCACCGGGCTCGAGACCCGGGCCTACAGCACCGCGACGTCGAGCCAGAAGTGCGTCCGCGCCGGTGGCAAGCACAACGATCTCGACAATGTCGGCTACACCGCGCGCCACCACACCTTCTTCGAGATGCTGGGGAATTTCTCCTTCGGCGACTATTTCAAGGAGCGCGCGATCACGCTCGCCTGGGATTTGCTCACCAAGGAGTGGGGGATTCCGGCAGATAGACTGACCGCGACCGTCTATCACACCGACGACGACGCTTTCGAGCTGTGGAAGAAGATCGCCGGCCTTCCCGAGAGCCGGATCATCCGGATTCCGACCAAGGACAATTTCTGGGCGATGGGCGACAACGGCCCGTGCGGACCGTGCTCCGAGATCTTCTACGATCATGGCGAGCATATTCCCGGCGGCCCTCCCGGAAGCCCGGACGAGGACGGCGACCGCTTCACCGAGATCTGGAACCTCGTGTTCATGCAATATGAGCAGGAGAATAACGAGATCGTCCGCGACCTTCCCAAGCCGTCGATCGACACCGGCATGGGCCTCGAGCGAATCGCCGCGGTTCTCCAGGGAGTCCACGACAATTACGACACGGACACGTTCAAGGCGCTGATCGCCGCGTCGTCCGAGCTGACCAAGAGCGACCTTGCCGGCCCCGCCAAGGCGAGCCACCGGGTCATCGCCGATCATCTCCGCGCCTCGGGCTTCCTGATCGCCGACGGAGTGCTGCCGGCGAACGAGGGCAGGGGCTATGTGCTTCGCCGGATCATGCGCCGCGCGATGCGCCACGCTCATCTGCTCGGCGCCGCCGAGCCGCTCATGTATCGCCTCGTGCCCGAACTCGTCTCGGAGATGGGCGGCGCCTATCCGGAGCTGGTCCGCGCCCAGCCGTTGATCGTTGAGACCTTGCTGTCGGAGGAGACCCGCTTCCGCCAGACCCTCGCCAACGGCCTCAAGCTGCTCGACGAGGCGACCGGCGGGATGAAGGAGGGCGAGACGCTTCCCGGCGCGGTCGCGTTCAAGCTCTACGACACGTTCGGCTTCCCTTACGACCTCACCGAGGACGCGCTTCGGGCACAGGGCCTCCAGGTCGATCGCGCCGGCTTCGACTCGGCGATGGCCGAGCAGAAGGCCGCCGCCCGCGCCGCCTGGAAGGGTTCGGGCGAGAAGGCGTCCGACGACGTCTGGTTCGACATCGCCGAGGAGCAGGGCTCGACCGAGTTCACCGGCTATGCCGGAACCGAGGGCGAGGGGGTCGTCACCGCCATCGTGAAGGACGGCGCTCGCGTCGACGAGGCGCGCGAAGGCGATGAAGTCATCCTTCTGACCAACCAGACGCCCTTCTACGGCGAGAGCGGCGGCCAGATGGGAGACGCCGGAAAGATCAGCAACGACAGCGGCTTCGAGGCCGTTGTTGCGGACACGTCCAAGCCTCTCGGGCGGCTCCACGCGCATCACGCGACCGTGAAGTCCGGCACCGTAAAGGTTGGTGACGCGGTCAAGCTCGTCGTCGATGCCGACCGCCGCGACCGGATCCGAGCCAACCATTCGGCGACCCACCTCGTCCACGCGGCTTTGCGCAACCGGCTCGGCGGGCACGTGACGCAAAAGGGCAGCCTGGTTGCGGCCGACCGCTTCCGCTTCGACTTCTCGCACCCCAAGGCGCTGACGCTTGAGGACATCGAGGCGGTCGAGGGCGAGGTGAACTTCCACATCCGCCACAACCAGCCGGTCACCACCCGGCTGATGAGCCATGCCGACGCCATCGAGGCCGGCGCCGTTGCGCTGTTCGGCGAGAAATATGGCGACGAGGTCCGAGTGCTCAGCATGGGGACCGGCGGTCAAGGCAATTATTCGGTCGAGCTGTGCGGCGGCACGCACGTCAACGCGCTCGGCGACATCCAGCTGTTCAAGATCGTCTCCGAAAGCGCGGTCAGCTCCGGCGTTCGCCGCATCGAGGCGCTGACCGGCGAGGCTGCGCGCCGCTGGCTGCTCGACCGCGACAATCGCCTGCGCGAGACCGCGGCGGCGCTGAAGGCGTCGCCCGACGAGGTGCCGGCCCGAGTCGCGAGCTTGATCGACGACCGCCGCCGGCTCGAGCGCGAACTCGCCGAGGCGAAGAAGGCGCTCGCGCTTGGAGGCGGCACCGCCAAGGACGCCGCCGGCCCCGAACAGGTCGCCGGCACCGCGTTCATCGGGCAGGTGCTCGAAGGCATCGACCCCAAGCAGCTTCGCGGCCTGGTCGACGAGGCCAAGCAACGCGTCGGTAGCGGCGTCGTTGCTTTGGTCGCGGTCACTGACGGCCGCGCCAGCGTCGCCGCCGGCGTCACCGACGATCTGACGTCACGCTTCAACGCCGTCGACCTCGTCGGCGCTGCGGTTGCCGCCCTCGGCGGCCAGGGCGGCGGCGGCCGCCCCGACATGGCCCAGGGCGGCGGCCCCGACGGCAGCAAAGGCGAGGAGGCGCTTGAAGCCGTGAGGACTGCTCTCGCGGGCGAGGTGGTTACCGCTTGAGCGAGGAGGCCGATTACGGCGTCCTCCTGCCATCGCTTTCCGAACGCCTCGGCTCCGCCGTCGGCGGCGTCCTTGGCTGGATCAGCTACGCAACGATGAGGATGGGACAGGCCGGTTTTGCCGAACGCCTCGCCGACCGGGCAATCGACCTTCGGCGTCACAGCCGCGGAGCAATACGCACGCTGGGCTACATCGCGTGGTTGAACGGGCGCCGTGCGGGCTTTCGCGGGCGCCTGATCGTTGAGGGACACGTCGCAACGGGCCGGTTTGCAGGGAAAAACTTTTACGCGACCTACGAGGTCGCCGCTTTCAACGAAGCGCGGGCCTTGGAATTGATCCGTCGATTTGAGCGAGACGCTGCACCCTCCTCGCTTCGTATAGACTCCGGTAGCCTCGACCACCCCGATCCGGGGGGCGAAGGCGTCCTGTACGTTCTGCCAGGTCGCACGTTCTACAGAGACTGAACGGTCAGGCCGCGCCTCTTTCGGCCGCGGGCGGTTCCCAGCCGAAGATGCTTCGGCCGCCATATTCGTGCGAGCGCGCCCGCTCCTCGGCAATGAAGGAGTCGAGTGAGGGGCCGGTCGCGTGGCGTTCCAGCCGCCGCGCCTGTTCGTCGAGGCGGCGGATGGCGCCGAGCTTCTCGTCCTGACCCAGCTTGGCCTGCTCGACCGCGGTCTTCAGGACCCCGATCGTCTTGTCGTAGACCTTGGTCGGCACCGGGTAGGGGTGGCGGTCCTTGCCGCCATGGGCGAGCGAGTAGCGCGCCGGATCGGAAAAGCGGCAGGGGGCGCCGTGGATCACCTCGGCGACCATGGCGAGCGACTTCACCGTCCGTGCGCCGACGCCGGGTACGAGCAGCAGTTCCGGAAAATCCTTCGGTCCCGCCTCCGCAGCGGCGGCGAGGGTGCCATGGAGGCGGCGGAGGATGACGTCATCCGGCCTAACGTCATGATGATCGGGCAGGTCGAGATGCGGAAGCGCACCCTGCGCCGGCGGCGGTGAGGGCGGCCGCAGCAGCGCCATTTCCTTCGTTAGCCGGTCCGGGCCGAGTTCGGTCAGCAGCTCGAGCTGGGCCTGGCGCGACTTGGCGGCACGGCGATCCGCCAGATTGACGATCTCGCCCTGCCTCTGTCCCTCGATCGCTGCGTGGGGTGCGTCGACGAAGCTCTCCAGCCCCTCCGAAAGCCAGTGGTAGCGGCGCGCCTTGCGGCTGTCGCCGTTCATGCCCTGCTGAACCACCGTCCAGGCGCCGTCGTCGGTGACGATGAAGCCGTGCAGGTAGAGGTCGAAGCCGTCCTGCACCGCGGCGCTGTCGACTTTGGCAACGAGCCGGCTCGCCCGCGCCAGCTCCAGCCCGTCGAACCCGGCCCGTTCTCCGGCCGTCGCCAGCTCCGCCGGAGTGGCCCGTGAGTGCTTGCCGCGGCCGCCGCACACCTGGATGCCGAGCTCGCCGGCGCGCGGGTTGAGGCCGCGCTTCAGCGCACCGATCACGCTGGTGGTGATGCCCGACGAATGCCAGTCCATCCCCATCACCGCTCCGAACGATTGGAACCAGAAGGGGTGGGCGAGCCGGCGCAGGAGCTCGTCGCGGCCATATTCGAGGATGATCGCCTCGGCGATCACGGTGCCGAGCCGGGTCATGCGCTCGCCAAGCCAGGCAGGCACACGCCCCCCATGCAGCGGCAGATCGGCGCTGCCTGCTCGTTTAGCCATGACTCATCCGGAACATAGGCGGAACGATAGCAGTGTCAGTCGGCTGCCGCTACCGGCAAATCAGCCCCAGCTGGCAATCCCCGCGCGCACTCGCCGCTCCAGCAAGGTCAGCGGCATGCGGCCGCCGCCGAGCACCAGATCGTGGAAGCGCTTGATGTCGAAGCGCGGGTGGCGTTCGGCCTCGGCGCGAAGGCGAGAGATGACGATCTGGCCCGTCTTGTAGGCCGTCGCCTGGCCCGGATAGACGATGTAGCGGTCGATCTCGGTGCGAGCGGAGCCCGGCGATTCCGCCGAATTCTCGATCATGAACTCGAGCGCCGCCTCGCGAGTCCAGCCGCGCGCGTGCATTCCGGTGTCCACCACCAGGCGGGTGGCGCGGAACAGATAGGCCGAGAGATAGCCGATCTTCCCGAACGGGTCGTCGGCGTACATGCCGAGCTCGTCCGCCACCTGCTCCGCATAGAGACCCCAGCCTTCGCCATACGCGGTGGCGCTTGCCGTCTGGCGGTAGATCGGAAGATCGCCATTCTCGAGGCTGAGCGCGCCTTCGAACAAATGGCCCGGCGCAGCCTCGTGATAGGCGAGGGTCGGCAGGGTGTAGCGCGGCCAGTCGGCCGTATCTCGAAGGTTGATCCAGAAGATGCCGGGCCTCGATCCGTCGAGCGAGCCCCGCTGCGCCGAGCCGCCGGGAGCGCCCGCCTCGATCTCGACGGGCACTCGGCGGATCTCGGAGGCGACGCGCGGCATCCGGCTGAACGCCTGGGGAAGCCGGGGCATGATCGCCGCGACCCTGCCGTTGAGATAGGCGAGCAAGGCGGCCCGTCCGGCATCGTCATTGGCGAAGACCTGGTCGGGGGGGGGGGCGGGGCCGCGCCGGCGG
>JAEZHP010000039.1 GCA_023416515.1 Pseudomonadota bacterium
CGGCCGCGCGGCGTCCGCCGCCCAGCGCGCGGTGACCGATCCGCTGCTGGACGAGGATATGGGCGAGGCGCGCGGCCTGCTCATCGCAATCGCCGGCGGGAACGACATGCTGCTCGGCGAAGTCGACGAGGTCGCCTCCGCGATCGCGCAGCTGGCCACTCCGGACGCCGACATCATCTGGGGCACGGCCCACGATGCGGCGCTCGCCGGCCAGATTAGAGTCTCGGTCGTGGCGGCGGGCGTTGGCCGGCGGGGCGCCTCGGCGTCGCCCGAGCCGCGCTCGCCGTCGCTGGCCGAGCTCGCGCCGCCACGCGCCGAGACGCGGGTGGCCGCCACGCCCAAGATCGACGAGCCCTCACCCGAGCCGGCCCCGGTGCCAGAGCCGACCGAGGAGGAGCTGATGAAGCTCATCCAGCGCTCGGCCACGGCGGCAGGCGCGGCTGTTCCGGCCGAGCCTCAAGCGGCACGCGACGGGACGTTCCGCAAGCCCACTTTGTTCGAGCGAATGCTGTCGCCGACCGCCGGCCAGCGCAAGGCGGCGTGAAGTCGCCGCCTGGCAAGAGGCTCCCGCGCGAGCGGCTGTCGGGACGTTTTTAACGGCTCGCAGCGGCAGCTGCGGCGGGGCACACCAAAGATCCGCCGAGCACGCTCGACGGTCGAGGCTTTTGGGTGTGGCCGATACGCCTTCATGGCAAGCCAGCCGAAGCTTTGGCGAAGGCTGGTGGAGCTGAGGGGAATCGAACCCCTGACCTCTGCAGTGCGATCCGGGATGGTGGGAAAAGCTGGACGCACTCATCGGTGATCATTTTCTCAACCGCCCCTCTCTACTTCGAAAATGTTTCGCCGGCGCTTCGGCGGACCGAACTGAAAACCCGGGATGGAAGCGGGCGATCGTGGCGGGCCGGCATCCTCGTCGCACGAATTCGCCGCCGCGGCCGCAGCGGAAATGGTTAAGCGACAGCTCTGATTGAGCGTCAAACGAATAGGACGCGGGTTTTCTCGGCTCCTGCACCTCTCAGGCATTCAATTCGTTCGGCGTCGATATTTTCGGAATTCGCCGACCGAGCACCCCCGCGGAATGCAATGTCAGTTTCATCGTGACGGCCAGGAAGCACCGAGCAAGATGAACCGGAAGAAACGCGAATAAAACGATCATCTTCCTAACTGGGAATGAAGCAAATCCTAGAACCATTCTCGCTTCAAACAAGAGTACAAGCTAGTCCTGAAATGTTCCTTGTTATCACTCCATCTATACTTTCTCAGCTAACTTAGTACTACCATTCTCATCCTCCTGTGATGGGTTCAGTAAACAATGTCGGTCTCGAAAGCGGCCTATTTTGCCGGCTAGCCAGTCCTTCACTTTTGTGCGATGGTGGTTGCTTCGCTTGAGTGTGAGTCCCCGGGGCGTGCGATTTCGCTAACGCATGGAACCCACGGCGCATTGAACTGCGCGTGGGAGAGGGAGGACGTTATGGCGATTACGATCGATCTATCGACGCTTGGCCCTGGCACCTACACGATCGAAGACGACGGCACACCCGGCAACGGAACCTCGGTGGTCCGCGACCCGCTCGGCAACATCATAATGACTTTCCTTCACCCCGCCGACCAGGTCACGGTGATCAGCAAGGCCGGGCAGAATCTGAACATCAACATCACCGACTCGCTGACCACGGCCAATTTCGTCGTGGGCAGCCTCACGGTCCCATCGCAGAATCCCGATAACATCATGATCGGCGGCGTTCTCACCTCGGGGACCGTGATCCTCGCCGCGCGCAACACGGTCAGCGAATGGGGCAGCGACGGTGCGACTGACATCGTTGCCGGCAAGCTGTTCATCGACGCCGGCAGCGGCATCGGCCCCGGCGGCAACGCCATCGAGACCCAGGTTTCGGTCCTTGAAGCCGAGAGCGTCACTGGCGGAATTCGCCTCAGCAACATCGGCGATGTCACCCTTGGTGGCGCCGGCGGCACCGGCGACCTGCGCGGCCTGTGGACCGGGTCGTCCGGTGATATCGTTTTCACCAACCAAGGCTCGATCCTGCTCAGCGACCAGGACGGCGTCGAAAGTGCCCGGAGCGGCGGCAACATGACGTTGATCGCGATCGGCGCAGCCGCCGACATTTCGAGCAATGTCAATCGGGATGCGCTCCTCGCCGTCGGCAACATCACCCTGAGCGCCGGCCGGGACATCTTGTTCGGAACGGTCGGTGCCGACTTCGACAATGACGTACGCGCCGGCGGCGGCATCAGCGTCACAGCCGGCCGCGATTTTCATATCGACGGCTTTTCCGACATGGCCGCCGATGACCAGGGGCTCGCGAGCGGCGGCGGCGTCACCATCAGTGTTGGTCGCGACATACTTATCGAAGACGACAATGGCGTGGACGCCAGCGTCGGCGTGAGCGGCTCGGGTGGCGGCAGCGTCGTTCTCACAACCGGGGTGGGCGGCACGCTCAGCCTCGCGGCCAATTCCTCCGCGGCGGTCTTCGCCGGGTCAGGCGGTGTGGTGGTTAATGCCGACCGGGTTCTCATTGAGAGCGATTCCGGGATCAGCGTATCCGGCCTAGGAACGGCGCGGATTACAACCGCGTCGGTCGGGCGCTCGATCGACATCGGCAGCGCTACGGACGGTGTCGTATCCCTCGAGTTGTCGGACGCCGAGCTCGACCGCATTTTCAGCAACACCGTCGCGATCGGCGGGACGAACGCGGGGCTCGTGAGAGTGGTGGGCGCCATCACTCATGCAAACAGCAACCTCCTGATCGAAAGCGGCCGGGATGACGTGCTTGTCCAAGCGGACATCACGACGCCCGGTAGCCTAACGCTTCGAAGCGCCAATAACGTCACGCAAACGGCTGCTTCCTTTATCACGACCGGCACCCTCAACGTGCTCGTCGACACTCCGGACAATGACGGTCCGGGCGGGATCAACAGCTTCTTGGGCGCGCTCGCCATCACCGCCGCGACGATCAGCGGCAATGCCGATGCTGACACCCTCCACGGCACCGCCTTCAACGATACCGTCGATGCGGGCGGCGGAGCCGATTTCGTGTGGTCGCAGCTCGGCGGCAATGACAATGTGCTGTTGGGCGGCGGCGACGACACTGCCTATTTCGGCGCCGCGTGGACCTATAGCGACAGCGCCGACGGCGGCACCGGCAGCGACACGCTCATCTTCCAGGGCAACTACAACCTGACCGGCGTGGCCGGCATCGGCGCCATCACTGGCATCGAGACCATCATGCTTCTGGGAGGAGCGAACACCACCTACGGTGACCTCGCCGGCAACACCTATACCTATACGCTGACAACGGCCGACGACGACGTCGCCGCGGGCCAGCGTCTCCTCATCAAGGCGAACGGTGTTGGAGGTGTCGGAGGTCTATCGTCGAGCGAGATCTTCACGTTCGACGGCTCGGCCGAAACGGATGGGTACTTCCAGATCTTCGGAGGCGACGGCAGCGACAGCATCATCGGCGGTGCCGGGGACGACCATTTGCTCGGGATGCTCGGCAACGACTTCCTGGTCGGCGGGGCAGGCAACGACAGGCTCCGCGGCGACCTCGGCGCCGATGCGCTTCAAGGCGGCACCGGGGCCGACATCTTCATCTACCTCGCGGCAAATCACTCCACGAGCATCAATTTCGACTCGATCATCGGGTTCAATCCGAACCAGGACCAGATCGACCTTCACAGCGCGGTCACCGGCTGGACGGGGAACATCACTACCGGCTTCCTCGGCAGCGCCACCTTCGACGCCAACCTTTCGGCGGCGGTGAACGCGGCATTGCAGCCCAACTCGGCAGTCTTGTTCACCCCGGATTCGGGATCGTTTGCAGGACGGATGTTCGCCGTGATCGACGTCAATGGCGACGGCAACTATTCGGGCGGAACGGACTATGTGATTGAGTTCGTTGCACCGACCAGCCCGGTCGACGCCACCTCGGCTTACTTCGTTTGATGCGTCCTTTCGGAAGCGCCTCTCAAAAGGAGGCGCTTCCTCCGTATCGGGGAGCCATGCATGCCTGATGCAAGTTCGGGTAAGCTTCGTGCCGTGGTTCCCGCCCGGCCGAAGTTCAGGAACGGCGCGCCTGAAGTCTCGGTCGTCATTCCGACACGCAATCGAGCCCATTTTCTGCCGGCGACGATCTCCAGCGCCCTGGCGGCCGCGGCCAAGGTCGAAGTCATCGTCGTCGACGACGCTTCCACCGACCTGACGGAGGAAGTGTGTCGCGGTTTCGGGCAGGTCACTTATATCCGCATGCCGCAGCGCGTGGGTACATCGGAAGCACGCAATGTGGGCATTCGGGAGAGTCGTTGCGAATATGTCGCCTTCCTAGACGACGATGACCTGCGCCTGGCGGGGTCGATCGACCGCCAACTCCCGCTTCTGAAGCACGCGCCTCGCTCCGCGCTGGTCTGTGGGCGGGCTTTCTGGGGCGATCACCGGTTCAGCCTTCCGACCGGAACCGTCATTCCCGCGGTGGCCTATTCAGGCGATGTCTTCTGGCCTCTTCTCGACGGCAATTTCATCCAGATGCCCACCGTGGTGGCGCGCAAGCAGGCACTTCTTGACTGCGGCCTATTCGACGCCGAGCTCGATATGCTCGAAGATTACGATCTGTGGGTGAGAATGGCGCAGAGCCATTCGGTCGAGTTCCTCGATGAGCCGGTTGCCGTCGTCCGCAAGCGAAGCGATGACTCGGGGCAGAAGACCTCGAATCGGTCCATCCTCGAGCGCCAGCACAAGGCCCTGCATAAGGGCTGGCTCAACTTGCCGCGGGCGCGTGAGGCGCCGCCCAGCGAGCGACGGCGGGTCCATCGCCGCCATATGCGGATGATCTACAACTCGCTGATCAGCGACGCGGCGACCGCGCTCCTCGACGGTAACGTCGCCGCAGCGCGGTCGCACCTGCACGCGGCGGTCCGGTTGAGTCCCTCGAATCCAAAGGGCCACGGATCGCTGATCTGGCTGCACCTGAGAAAGCATACGTTGCACTATGGCGACCGGCTCAAGCGGAGCGCGTTGGCCGGGCGGCTCGCGTGAAGATCGCGCTTTGCAAGAGCCGCCTGGTGGGGCCGGTCAGCGGCGCGGATGAAACGTTGGTCACCTACGCCGTCCAGCTACGCGACTCCGGCCATGACGTGGAGGTCGTGACGCTCTACCCCTGTTCGCCGCGAGATCCTTATTATCGGCGGCTGGTCAGCGCCGGGATTCCTATCAGGATCATCGTCGAGCGGGCGTGGATGTTCTCGGCGCTTCAGATGGCGCGCGCGATGGCCACCCACGTCCTGTTCGTGTTCGTGCTGCTCTACAGCTTCGCCAATCATGCGCGCAGCCTGTGGACCACGATCCTTCACATTGTGTCTGGCTTCTATGCCGGGCGCTGCGTGACCTTCTTCGAGAGCCACCGCTACGACATCGTCCATATCCTGACCCCCGACTCAGGCACTCCGGTGCTTATCAGGGCGTGCCGTGCCGCCGGCCTGCCGAGCCTTTATCAGGAACTCGGCTCGCCGCATCATCCGGAGGCAGATCGCCACTATGCGCGCCTCCAGCAGGTCATTCCGCTGTGCACGAGCGTCGCCGCCCTGTCGCCGGTCCTTGCCGAGGAATGGTCCGAGCGCTTTGGCCATGCCGACGGGGTCGGCGTCCTTCCGCTGCTCGTGGCACCGCCGACCGACTGGCCAATCCCGCGACGACCTATACCTTTCGACGTCGTGTTCGGCTTTTCGGGCCGGCTGGATAAGCTGAAAGGAACGCTCGACCTTGTACGTGCCTTCGCCGAGTTGCGCCCAAGCGCCGCTCGCCCTTACTTGCGGATCGCCGGAGAGGGGCCTCTCGCCTACAGCGCCCGCCGGCTCGCCTTCGAACTCGGCGTGTGGGGAAGCTGCGATTTCGTCGGCCGCTACTCCGGCACGGACGGCCGAAGCGCATTTCTCGACACGATCGACGCCTTCGTCCTCCCATCGATGACGGAAGGGACGCCGAACAGCATCATCGAAGCAATGGCGAGCGGAATACCGATCATCGCCTACGCGGTGGGAGGCATCCCCGACATCGTCACCGGGGAAGCAGGGCTGCTGGTTCCCCCCGGGGACATTGCGGCATTGTCCGCGGCGATGTTGCGGTTGGCCGAGGACCAGCCGCTTCGGCGCGCAATGGGCTTTGCAGCGCGCGAGCGCTATGAACGGATCTTCGGCGTCGACGCGGTCCTCCCGCTTCTCGTCGATCATTACGAAGAGGCGCGCGCCCGCTTTGACGACACGGCCGGAATCAATCTGTCCTGCGACCACCCGTGGCGAGCGGGGGAGGCACGGGAACGGGGTGCGGCCTCTCGTTAGCCACGCCGCCGCGGCGGCGCGCTAC
>JAEZHP010000124.1 GCA_023416515.1 Pseudomonadota bacterium
GTGTCGGCCGACACCGAGCCCGCGGTGATCCGAATGGCGTTGAGCGCGCCCGGGCTGGGCTGATCGATGACATTGTTGTCGACCGTGAGGTTCAGCCGAGCCGAGCCGCGGGCGACGGCGCCGATGCCGCTGGAGGCGTAATTGTAGATGTGGTTGTCGTCGATGAGCATCGTCATCGTGCCGGCCCCGCCCATCGTGGTGTCGATCCCGTTGCCGGTGCGCGAGCCGGACTGGGCGACTCCCGGCGTCCCGATCGTATTGCCGGTGATCGTCCCGTGGATCTCCGCCGCCGAGGTGCTGTTGAGAACGTTGGTGTTGATCGCCGTCGTTGCCGCGTTCTGGATGTTGTTGTCCTGGATCGCGAAGAAGACGTCGGCGCTCCCGGTGGGCGAAATGGTGATGCCGCCGCCGAGCACGCTCGCAAGGGTCGTGTTGAGATTGTTGTCGTGGAAATCGATGTGGGTGGTCGAGGTCGACGCGCTGTTCGTCGCCAGCTGGAAGTGGTCGCCGCCATTGTTGAGGAAGGTCGAACCAGTCACCTCCAGCCGGACAAGGGCGGTGCCGTTCGATTCGAGCAGGAAGCCGTCGTTCGCGGTGCCCGAGAAGGTCGAGCCGTCGACCAGCAGGTCGAGCACGCCAGAGACGTTGGTGATCCGAAGATTGTTGTCGAAATTGCCGGACAGGATGCTGTCGATGATCTGAGACGCGCCAGTCAGGCCGACGAGATGGACGCCGTCCTCACCGGCCGCGTTGCCGTTGTTCGAGATCGTGGTTCCGATCAGCACGAGACTGTTGACGTTGGTGCCGAGGATGCCGCTGGCGCCGCCGTTCGAGATGGTCATGTAGCCCAGCGACACCGGGCCGGTGTTGGTCAGCGAGACTCCGGCGCCGGTGCTGCCCAGGATCGCGCCGCCAGTGCCGGCGGTGCCGGTGCCGGTCACCGAGAAGCCGCCGCTTCCGGTGTTGGCGAGTACGATGCCGCTCGCCGCTCCGCTCGTCGTCACGCTTTCGACCGTGACTCCTCCGGCGGCGATCGTCGTTCCCGAAATGTTGACCGCGGTTCCGGCGCCGGTGGCGAAATCGTTGCCCGTTCCGGCGATGTAGATCGTGCCTCCGCCGCTGGCGTTGAGGCCGGTGCCGCCGGTGGTGACGATGTCGAAATTGCCGCCTTCGATGACGAGGTTGCCGGTGTTTCCGACGAAATTGACCGCGACGTTCGCGCCGGTCGACACGAGGCCTCCGCCGGAGAAGGTGACGACGAGGCTTGAGCCGGTCACGTCGATTCCGCCGCCGCTATGCAGTCCGGCGATGTTGGTCGCGCCGGAAATGGTGAACTCTCCCGACAGACCGTTCAGATCGATGGCTCCGCCCGTCGAACCGGTCGACGCCGCGCTGTTGAGCTGGATGCTGACCAGGCCGCCCTGATCGATGTCGATGATCTGGCCGCTGCCGGACTTGGACACGTCGCCGATGACCAGGGTGCCGACCGTGCCGTTGCCGTCGGAAATCCCGGCGCCGGTCGTGTTCCCGATGTCGATCCCGGAGATATTGTTGTCCTGGGCGAGCTCGATGCCGTGATTGGTGCCGGCGGTGGTGACGATGGTCGGGCGGATGTCGCCATCCCCTGCAATTCCGATCAGGGTCTGGTCGTTGAGCAGGTTGATCCCGTCCGGCTCGGCATAGATTCCGGTCCCGGTTCCGGCGAGGAGGAAGACGGTGTGTCCAGCCTGGGGCCCGCCCACCGTGCCCTGCGCTGCGTTGAACGCCGCGATCGAAGTATAGGGATCGGCCTGAGTGCCGAGATTGGCGCTGCCGACCGCGCTATTGTCGATGTACCAGACGGTCTGCGGGCCAGCTCCGACCCCGGCACCGGTGATCGTGATGGTCACCTCCTGGGTGACCGTGCCGCCATGGCCGTCGTCGATCTCGACCGTGTAGGTCTGGGTGCGGGTCTCGCCTTCGCTGAGCCCCTCAAGCGCCGCGTCGGAAACGGTGAAGTCCCAGCCGACGCTGTCGCCGCTCTGGTCGACCGGATCGAGGGTGAAGGTGCCGAGATAGCCGCCTCCGCCCGCGGTGAAGCTCGCGCTGTGGGTGTCGGACAGGTCGAGATCGTCGAAAGCGATCGTCCCGCTGTCGGTGTGAACCGTGGTGCCTTCGCCCGGGTCGCCGTCGGGAAGCTCGGTCACCGAGCCGTCAGCGTCGGTGCCGGCCGAGTCGATCGTCGGCGCATCATTGGTGCCGTTGACGGTGACGGTCAGAGTCGCGCTGTCCGACGAGGTCCCGTCGGTCGCGGTGTAGCTGAACACGTCCTGCGCGGACTCGCCGGCGGCGAGCCCGTCCGCGGTCGAATTGGGCGTGTAGGTGTAGCTGCCGTTGGCGGCGAGGGTCAGCGTGCCATAGGTGCCGCCATAGGTGCCGGGGTTGGAAACCGTCAGCGGGTCGCCCTCGGGATCGCTGTCGTTGGCGAGCACGTTGCCGGAAACCGCGGCATCCTCGGTCGTCGCCGCGTTGTCGTCGACGGCGTTGGGGACGCTGCCGAGGCCGGTGACGGTGATGGTGAGGGTTGCCGTGTCGGAAGCGGTGCCGTCCGAAGCGATATAGGTGAAGACGTCGTTGGCCGTCTGGCCTTCGCCGAGCAGCACGGCGCCGCCGTGCGGTGTGTAGGTGTAATTGCCGTTCGCCGACAGGACGAGCGTCCCGTAGGCGCCGATGAAGGTTGCGGGGTTGGCGACGACCAGATTTTCGCCGTCGACGTCCGTGTCGTTGGCGAGAACGTTGCCGGAGACGGGCGTATTCTCGTCGGTGGCATTGACGTCGTCGTTGGCGACCGGGGCGTCGTTGAGGCCCGAGACGTTGATCGTGAGCGTCGCCGTGTCGGTCGCCGTGCCGTCGGTGGCGGTATAGGCGAAGACGTCGTGGCCCACCTCGCCGGTGTCGAGACCCTGAGCCGCGGCCCGGTCCGGGGTGTAGGTGTAGCTGCCGTCGGCGTTGAGGACGAGGGTTCCGTAGGTGCCGACATAGGTGCCGGGGTTCGCCACGGTCAGCGCCTCAACGTCGACGTCGGTGTCGTTGGCGAGGACGTTGCCTGAGATCGGCGGGCCGTCCTCGGTCGTCGACCGGCCGTCGTCATTGGCGAGGGGGGCGTCGTTTACGCCGTGAACGGTGACCGTGAGGGTCGCCGTGTCGGAAGCGGTTCCGTCGGAGGCGGTGTAGGTGAAGACGTCCTGTGCGCTCTCGCCGTCGTCGAGACCCTGGGCCGCCGAATTGGGGGTATAGGTGTAGCTGCCGTCGGCGCCGATGACGAGCGTCCCATAGGTGCCGACATAGGTGCCGGGGTTCGCGACGATCAGCGGCTCGACGTCCACGTCGGTGTCGTTGGCGAGGACATTGCCCGAGACCGGTGAGTCTTCGGTGGTCGACGCGGAGTCGTCATTCGCGACCGGGGCGTCGTTGCGGCCGGCGATGTGGAAGACCAGGTCGCCGGTGTCGCTGCCGTCATTGTCGGACACGACGTAAGTGAAGGTGTCGGTGACCAACTCGCCGTCGTCCAGCCCTTGCACCGCGGCGGTGTTGAGCGTGTAGCTGTAGGTGCCGTTCGAGTTCAGAGTAAGGGTGCCGTAGGTGCCGACGAAGGTGCCTGCGGTCACGGTGAGCGGGTCGCCGTCGAAATCGAAATCATTGTCGAGGACGCTGGCCGAGCCGCTGCTGTAGCTCGCGGTGTCCTCGTCGATGGCGACATGGTCGTCTCCTGCGACCGGCCTGTTCTTACCGCTTCCGATGTCGATGACCCGGTCCGCGAAGACCAGCCGCTCGACCCTGATCAGCCGGTCATGGCCGTCGGCGCCGGCGCCCCCCTGATGAATGACGTGGAGATAGCCGGCGGCGGAGAAGAAGGAATATTCGCCGATATTCCCGGAGTAATAAGCGGTGTCGAAACCGCTGCTGCCGTCGAGCAGGTCGTCGCCGGCGCCGCCGGTAAGATGGTCGGCGCCATTGTCTCCCGTGAGCTGGTCGTTGCCGCCGTCGCCGAACAGGGTGTCGATGCCGTTGCCGCCCGAGATGACGTCGTTGCCGTCGCCGCCGTAGATCGTGTCCTTGCCGTTGCCGCCCGACAGGACGTCGTCGCCGTTGGTTCCGTAGGTGGTGCTGTCCGCCATCTGCCATTCCCCCGAGTCGCTCGATCGCGCCAAGGACTGGCGCAAGTTCCGGTGACAATCGATGGGCGAGAGGACATGCCGCAGACGGCATTCAAGACAGGATACGCAGCAACTTTCCCGTTCGGCCAACCCTCCCCGAGCAGTCCGACACATGCGCGGCTGGCCGCGACTCGTGCCGACTTGCCCGTCCCGTCGAGGAAGCTGGAACTGGTCTCAGCCTTTGTCCAGAAGCAAGTCGCCATTCTTGCTCTGTAATAGGGTAAGTCTTGGCAATACTAACCCATGTGACAAATCCGTGCGCTTGCGGCCGCTGCAACCGCTGGACCCGAACCTGCACGCCGGCTTGGCCGAACTTAGGTGCCGTTCTCGCCGCTTTGCGCTATGGGCTCGCCAAGCGAGGAGGCAGAGTTGGTCGAAGCCGACACCGCATTGCTGCTGGCGCGGATCCAGTTCGCGTTCACGGTGAGTTTTCACTTCATCTTCCCGGCCTTCTCGATCGGGCTCGCCTCCTATCTCGCCGTGCTCGAGGGGCTGTGGCTGAAGACCGGCCGCGACGCCTATCTCAACCTGTTCAAATATTGGCTGAAGATCTTCGCGATGGCGTTCGCGATGGGCGTCGTCAGCGGGATCGTGATGTCCTATCAGTTCGGCACCAACTGGTCGGTCTTCTCCGACCGCGCCGGGCCGGTGATCGGGCCGCTGATGGCCTATGAGGTGCTCACCGCCTTCTTCCTCGAGGCGGGCTTCCTCGGGGTCATGCTGTTCGGAATGAACAAGGTGGGCAAGAAGCTCCACTTCGCCGCCACCTGCATGGTGGCGCTCGGCACCTTCATCTCGGCCTTCTGGATCCTCAGCGTGAACAGCTGGATGCAGACCCCGGTCGGGTGGGTGATCAATGCCCACGGCCAGTATGAGCCGGGGCCGGGCGGGTGGTGGGCGATCATCTTCAACCCGAGCTTCCCCTACCGCCTCGTCCACACCGTCATCGCCGCCTATCTCACCACGGCGCTCGCGGTCGGCGGGGTCGCGGCCTGGCATCTGCTTCGCAAGCGCGGCACTGCCGAGGTGCGCAAGATGTTCTCGATGGCGATGTGGATGCTGGCGCTGGTCGCTCCGGTGCAGATTTTCGTCGGCGACCTCCACGGCCTCAACACGCTGGAGCACCAGCCGCAAAAGGTGATGGCGATGGAGGGCCATTTCGACAGCCATCCCGACGGGGCGCCGCTCATCCTGTTCGGGATCCCGGACCGCGAGGCGAAGACCGTCCATTATTCGCTCGAGATCCCCAAGCTCTCTTCGCTGATCCTCAAGCACGACCTCAATGCGCCGCTCGCCGGTCTCGACACGATCGACGATTCCGAGGAGCCGCCGGTCGGGATCGTCTTCTGGTCGTTCCGGATCATGGTCGGCCTCGGCTTCCTGATGTTCGGCCTGGGACTGTTCAGCCTGATCGCTCGGGCAAGGAAGCGGCTCTACGACTGGTCGTGGCTCCATCGCTGGGCGCTGGTGATGGGGCCGTCTGGCTTCGTCGCGGTGATCGCCGGCTGGGTGACGACCGAGGTCGGGCGTCAGCCTTATGTCATCTACAATCTGATGCGAACCGCCGAGGCGCGATCGCCGATCGACGCGCCCGCGGTGGCGACGTCGCTCGCCGCCTTCGTGATCGTTTACTTCGTCGTGTTCGGGATCGGCACCTGGTACATCCTCCGGCTGATGAGCCACCCGCCGCACGAAGGCGAGGGCGGGCCCGCCGAGGCGCCGATCCGGACCGCCGGGATCACGCCAGCCTCGTCGCTCACCCGAGGCGGCGCCGAGCCCCGGCCCGACGTCGAGGAGGAAGCGCGATGATGGACCTCACCGTCATCTGGGCGTTCATCATCGCCTTCGCGGTCGCGATGTATGTGGTGATGGACGGGTTCGATCTCGGCATCGGCATCCTCTTCCCGTTCTTCCGCGTGGGCAAGGAGCGGGACCAGGCGATGAACGCGGTCGCTCCGGTGTGGGACGGCAACGAGACCTGGCTGGTGCTCGGCGGCGGCGGGCTGATGGCGGCGTTCCCGCTCGCCTACGCGATCGTTCTTCCAGCGCTCTACGCGCCGATCATCGCGATGTTGCTCGGGCTCATCTTCCGTGGGGTCGCATTCGAGTTCCGCTGGCGCGATCCCGGCCACCGCGCCTTCTGGGACATGAGCTTCTTCTTCGGCTCGCTGGTCGCGACGCTGGCGCAGGGGATCACCCTTGGCGCGCTCCTCCAGGGTATCGAGGTCGACGGCCGCGCTTATGGCGGCGGCTGGTGGGACTGGCTGACTCCGTTCAGCATCCTGACGGGAGCGGCCCTCGTCATCGGCTATGCCTTGCTCGGCGCCTGCTGGCTGATCTGGAAGACCGAAGGCGAGATCCATGCCGACGCGCGGCGCTTCGCGCGGCTTGCGCTGCCCGCAATGTTCGTCGCGATCGGGCTGGTCAGCCTGGCGACGCCGTTCCTGGAAAATCAATATTGGCGGCGCTGGTTCGAGGCGCCGGGCCTCTACGTCACTGTCCCGATGCCACTGCTCGTGCTCGGAACGACGGTGCTTCTGTGGCGAAGCCTTAGGAGCGACACCGACTGGCACCCGTTCGTTTACACACTGGTCCTGTTCCTGCTGTCGATGATCGGCCTCGCAATCTCGATCTGGCCGGACGTGATACCGGGGGCGGTGTCGATCTGGGATGCGGCCGCGCCTCATTCGAGCCAGCTGTTCATGCTGGTCGGTGCCGGTCTCCTGATCCCGATCATCCTTGCCTACACCGCCTGGTCCTATTGGGTGTTCCGAGGCAAGGTCGGCGAGGAGGGCTATCACGCCCATGGCTGACGCGGCCGGGCCGTTGTGGAAGCGGCTCGCCTGGTTCGTCCTGCTGTGGGCGGCCGGCGTGCTGGCCGTCGGCAGCGTCGCCTATATCATCCGTCTGTGGATCGCCTGAGCGTCAGACCGCCGCGGCCTGCACGACCGACATCGGGATCGGCATCGGAGTGACGGCCTCGACGCTGAAGCCGGTCCTCTCCAGGAGGGCGCCGAATTCCGCGGCGGTGCGTTCGCGGCCGCCGGTCATGACCATCATGTTGAGGTCCATGAGATAGCCGCTGCTTGGGCCCACCTCCTCCGGAAGCACGGTCTCGATGATCGCGACGTGCCCGCCAGGACGGATCGCGGCGCGGATGTTCCTGAGGATCGCCTCGCTCTGTTCGTCGGTCCAATCGTGGAGGATCATCTTGAGAAGGTAGAGGTCTCCTTCCGGGACGCTGTCGAAGAAGCTTCCGCCGACGAGGTCGATGCCCGGGTCGGAGAGGGAGCCTTCCACGCTTTCGACGATGTCGGGCAGGTCGAACAGGATTCCGCGCGCCTCGGGATTGCCCTGAAGGAGGCTCGCGACCAGCGTTCCGCGGCTTCCGCCGACGTCGACCGCGACGGTGAATGGCGGTGGGGTCCAGCTGGCGATCAGCGCCGCCTCGATCAGCCGGGTGGTGCCCTCCATCGCCCCGCTGAATTTGCGGGCCTCGGCGGGGTGGGTGCCGTACCAGTCGAACACGGGCTTTCCGAACAGGCTGTCGAAGGCGGTGCCGCCGCTTCGAAGGCTGTCCTCGATCGCGCCCCATCCGGCATAATGTTCGCCGCCGAACACGGAATCGATGAAAGCCCGCTGCGAGATGGGATGGTCGCTCCTGAGAAAGGGCGACAGGTCGCTGTGCGCGTAGCGGTCCTCGACCTCGGCGCGGAACAGGCCAATCGAGACGAGGGCATTCATGAGGCGGCGAAGATTGCCTTCGTCGGCGCCGCTTCGCTCGGCGATGAGGGCGAGTGGAGTCGGTTCGGGATCGATCGAGTCGGCGATGCCGAGTCGGGCGGCCGCCCACAGGGCCCGCGAGACCCACAGGCCGGAGGCAAGGCCGATCAGCGCCTCGACTGGATTTGCGGGCGTGTGGGGAAATCCGGCCATTGGGTGCCTCCTGTCGCGCGTTGGCGGGAGGCGGCGATGATGAAGGCAAGCGGCCGATCAGTCGAGCCGGATCATCTCCGGCCAGCGCCTGTCCCAGTCGTGGAAGCCCCATTTGCGGGGGTCCTCCCGTGACAGGATCGAGTCGCTCTCGTCGCGGGCAAGCGACAGATCGGTGATGCTGAGCGAGGCGCGCTGGGCGATCGAATAGAAGATCCGGACGACCGGCTTGGTGAGGTCGAGTTCGTCCTGCTCAAGCACCAGCGCGAGCCGGTCCGAGGCGAGGCGAACCAGGCTTCCCACCGGATAGATGCCGACGCTTCGGATGAAGGTCTGAAGCAGGTCCTTGTCGAAATGGCCCTGCCAGGTGAACATGTCGGCAAGGCTCTCGGACGGCAGCGAGGCTTCCTTGTAGGGGCGGTTGGACGTGACCGCGTCATAGACGTCGGCGATCGCCGCCATCTTCGCGGGAATGCTGATCGAGTCGCCCGCGAGCTTGTCCGGGTAGCCGGTGCCGTCGATTTTCTCGTGATGGTGGAGGGCGACGTCGAGGACGGTCGCGGGAAAATGCCCGCCGCGGCTGAGGATTTCGTGCCCGGCCGCCGCATGGGTACGCATGATCGCCATCTCCTCAGCGGTCAGGGACCCCGGCTTGGTGAGAATGGCCGATCCCACCGCGGTCTTGCCGACGTCGTGGAGAAGGCCGGCCATGCCCAGCTCGCGCACGTCCGCGTGGTCGAAGCCGGCATGGCGCGCGAAGTTGACCATCAGGGCGCACACGGCGAGCGAATGCATGTAGGTGAAATTGTCGACGGTCTTGATCCGCGACAGGCTGACGATCGCCGAGGCGCATTGCTCGACGGAGGTCGCGATGTCCTCGACGAGGTCGACCACCTGCCGCTTCTCGAGAGTCCTGCCGAGCCGCGCCTGACGAAGCAGCCGCTCGACCGGGGCGCGCGAACGGGTCAGCAACTGGCGGGCGCGATCGAAGGCGGCAGCCCGGCCGCTGCGTGGAAGCGCGGGGGCAGAATGCGTCGGGACGGAGGCCTTAGGCTTGATGCCGGCCATTCCGCGCGCCCATTCGGGCAGCGACGACGGCGCGGATTTGACGAGGTCGACGAAGACTCCCTTGGCACCGGAATCGGCGAGCGTCTGGATCTGGTCCTTGCGGGCGATGAGGAAACTGGCGCTGGACAGCGGGTGGACGAACATGCCGAGGGCAATCTCCTCCATCCGTACCCAGACGATCTTCTCGCGCGCCTCCTCGCCGGCAGCGCCCTCGGTTGGCGGGTGCGCCATAGCGCTCACCGCCGCATCTCCGTCAATGCGCTGTCACAAACCCACCCCATGGCCCGGCCATAGCCCTCGATTGCTAACAAAAGTTATCCGCCGGGCTTTGGCGAAAGTCGGGAACCATCAACTCGCGCTAAACTTGTTCCACAGTAGCAATGTGTGCAGGAGCCTCGTTTCGCTCGACCCTTTCTTACGACTTCCGGACAATTCGTCATGAAACAGGCCTCAGCCGAAGCAGAACAACGCGCCGCGGAGATCGACCTCCGCGAGAATGGCGAGGTGCTGTCCCTGGCGCGGCGAGCCGCGAAGGCGGGGACCTGGGACCTCGATCTGCAGGAGCGCCGGGTCCGCTACTGCCCGCGAAGCCTGGAGATGCTCGGCCACCCGCCGGACCGCTCCCCCTATCTCACCGCCGCGGAATGGGCGGAGCACATCTTTCCGGGCGACGCCGAGCGTGTCCTGGCGGAAGGCATCCGGGCCCGCGAGACGGGAACGGACCTCATCACCGAATATCGGATCCTCAAGCCCGAGGGCGGCATCCGCTGGATCAGGGGCATGGGCCGAACCTTGTTCGACGAACACGGGTCTCCGATCCGCTCGGTCGGCTTCAATTTCGATGTCACCGACGAGAAGGAGGCAGAGGGCAGGTTCCGCCGGATGCAGGGGGAGCTGATCCAGGCCTCGCGCGCCAACGCCACTGCGACCATGGCCGAGACCCTCGCCCACGAGCTCAACCAGCCGCTCAGCGAGATTGCGAATTGCCTCGCCGGAGCGCGCCCGCTTCTCAACGCCGTCAAGGACAAGCCGGCCACCCAGGTCAGGGCGGCAATCGATCAGGCGATCGAGGCAGCAGAGCGCGCGGCGGAGATCGTCATGAGACTTCAAGCGCTCAAGCGGAAGGACTGAACCCCAGTCCGTTTGTGAGGCCGGGCGTCTTAGGCAACCGCATTTCCGTCGGACGTAATGTCAGGTCGGTCGATCCTGGCCACACTCGCGCCGTTTTCGTCTCTAACCCTGTATTTCCAAACCAAATCAGGGGGAATTCAAGAGATGAAGAAGCATGTCAGGTTCGGCGCTGTACTCGCCTCCGCGCTGGTGCTCGCGGCCTGCGGCGGCGCCCAGGGCGACGAACGCTCGGATCGCCGCGACCGTAGCGAAGAGAGCCGCCGCGACCGCGACCGCGACTCCGACCGCGGCGACCGTGATTCCGAGGTCAGCCGCGCCGCCGACACGCGCGAGGACAGCCGCTCCGATCGAGGCTCCGAGGAGCGCACCTCGTCGCGGGACTCGACCAATCAGAATTTCGTGATGCGCAACAATACCGGCCAGACGATCATGCGCGTCTTCGTCTCGCCGATCACGTCGAACAATTGGGAAGAGGACGTGCTCGGAAGCAACGTGCTTCCCGACCGCCAGACCCTGCGCATCAACTTCAACCGCTCGGAGGACGAGTGCAACTGGGACATCAAGGTGGACCTGGCGGACGGCACTTCGCGCGAGCAGCGCAACGTCAACCTGTGCCGGGTCGGCGAGGTCGAGGTCAGCGACTGACCTCACTCGCACCGCAAAAAGGAAAGGCCTCTCCCGCGGGAGAGGCCTTTTTCTTTTGCGGCTTTCTGCGCTGAGTTCAGGAGGGCTGTGCTTCGGCCTCGCCTTCGCCACCTTCATCGCCTTCGCCCGCGGTGTCGGCGAACCAGACCTCGACCGGGCCGGATAGCTTTACTGTGATCGGGACGCCGTGGCGGTCGACGGACTTGCCCGCGGCAACCCGGATCCAGCCCTCGCTGATCGAATATTCCTCGACGTCGGTGCGCTCGCGTCCCTTGAATCGGACGCCGATGCCGCGCTGGAGCACCTCCATGTCGAAATGGGGGCTTCGGGGATTGTTCGAAAGACGATCGGGAGGAGTGTCGGCCATGGCGTCCCTCTAGCGTCTCCGCCCGCGGCGGCAAAGCCCCGCGGGGCGGTTTTGGGCAG
>JAEZHP010000139.1 GCA_023416515.1 Pseudomonadota bacterium
GCCCGCCGACGAGGTACAAGACGACCGCCTCGCGCTCGGTTGGCTTCAGCGCGGCGAGCGACGCCCGCGCTCGGGTCGCCTCGACCGCTCCGAGCCGCTCGGTCCTCGGACCGCTCTCGTTCTCCTGCAAGGTCGCGCCGAGCTTGCGGGCCGGGAGCTTCGAGAGCTGGACGGCACATGCGCTACGGACGAGACCAAGGAGCCAGACGAGGGGCCTCTGCTCTCCGTCGGATGCAGGCGCTTCTCGTCTTGGACGACGAGCCACGCTCGGGTCGCTCACGTCTCGCGCGACCTGCTCGAGGATGCTCTCCACCCGCGCGGCGTCGCCGACGAGCGCCATCGCTACCCTCCCGAGGACGAGCGCGTGGGCCACAAAATGGCTCGAGGCGGCCTCCGACGCCGGGAGGGCCGAGGTCGTCGCCCCGCCTCCTTCAGCTTCGGCTGCCGCCACCACCAGCCCGAGGGTGGGCTGGCTCGAATCAGGTATGTCTCCCATCTCCCGCCCGACCGCTGTCATGATCGGCCATCGGACGTCCGGCAGAGACAAAAGTTTTGTGCGACCTACGTCTTCTTCGGGGTCGTCGACGGGTGCGCTTGCCCGCTCGACTCTCCGGAGGCGCTCGTGAACGGGAGTGTCGTCTGGTTCATCCGACCGGGGACGCGCTCCGGATCGCCTTGGGCTTCCATGAGCGCTCGCTCCCGATCGAGGTCGGCCTCGACGAGCTCTTCGTTATCGTACGCGAACGCCAGCCCGCCGAGCACCTTGGCCCACCCGAGCGATGGGTACCGTTTCACCAAGGTCTCGACGGAAACGCCCTTCCGGTGCCATGCCCACAGTCGACGCACGGGGACACGGGTACCTCGAACGACAGGGCTGCCGCCGAGCAGATCGTCACGAACTTCCACATGGGGATGGTGGACGACCACGGGAGGGAGGCGTTGGGTCACGGCGGTCTCCTTCCCTCATGACCCTGTTTTACCAGGGGGTCAATGTGGGATGATGACGGGCCCAACCCGGGGGAGTGCCCTACCCTCATCTTCGGTTCGCTTGGTCACGAGGGCCTTGGCCCTCGAACCGAGGCTCATCGAGAGAGAGAGCGGCAGATCGGTGAAGGGATCAGGCGGACTGCTTGGCCTCTTTCGAGGGCTCGGCCGGTTCGGCGACGGGGACCGTTGCCGACTGGCGCGGACCGCGACCGCGACGAACGTGGGGAGCGACGCCACCCTTTTTTCCAGCCGCACGTGCTTCATCACTCGTGAACTGGTGGGCGGTGCCGGCAGCATGGGCGGCCTTGCCTCCCTTGCTTGCGATCTCACTCACTTTCGCACGATCCATGGCCGCGAAGCCGCGCGGCCGACGGGGCTTGGGAGCTTCGGCGGCGGGCTGCTCAGCCTTCGGCTCTTCCTCCGAAGGTTGTTCGCCAGTCGACGGATTGTTGTTGGGATCGAGCACGGGATTCATGACTACGACTTCTCCTCGATGGGGACGACGGACGTCTCCCCCCTCAAAGCCAACGACACACAGGCCGCCAGCTTTCAGTGATGAGACGCATGGTGCGTCCGGTTTGTTCCGATGCGACGAGCTAGAGAACAGTCGCGCTCTTGGAAACGGGGGGATGTAACTAGTTCAGATACTTCTTCGACAGATGGCGGACTGCTTCTGCGGTCCCCTTCTCGATCTGGGCCTGTACCTGCGCAGCAGATGCGGTGTCGTCCACGATGATGCCGAGCTGATCGTCGTGAACGAAGAAGCCACCGGCCACCCGCTCTCCATCGGAGTCGAAGGAGACGGCTTGAACGGCCAAGTCACACACGTGTCCGCCGACCACAACACGAACAAAACCCAGTAGACGACCGGAGACTGAGTTCATGCTTTGGGCGCCGTTTTGCATAGCCAGAACGTAAGCACGGGCCGTCGTCACGCAAGGGTTCGAAAACGCCTTGAAAAAGCTGGCTCAAGCATAGCGATCTACGCCATGACACGAACGTCATGGGGCCACCTCAGTGACGCTCGGAGCTGCGCTCGCTGACACCTACGACCATGGATGCCGGCCGCTCCTCTTGGGCTTCGTCCAGCACTCCGGCGGACGCGCTGTCCCCGTCACGACGAGGCTCGCGTCTCGACCCGCGCTCGATGCCGCCAGACGCCGCGGCGCGGAAGCCCTCTCGCGAGCGTTCTGCTCGTGCTTGGTCACCCTCGGCCGAGTATCCTGCCCGACCTTCGACCGCAGGCCGGTCGGACGGGGGCTGCGTTGAAGAGGAGCAGGTGATGCAAATCGCGATGGTTGGACTCGGCAAGATGGGCGGCAACATGGTCCGCCGCCTCGTCCGCAGCGGCCACCAGGTCGTCGGCTGGGATCCGCAAGCGGCGGTGGTCGAAGGGCTCGTGAAGGAAGGGATGACGGGCGCTGGATCGCTGGCCGACCTCGTCTCCAAGCTCGAGGGGACGCGATCGGTGTGGGTCATGGTTCCCTCCGGCGCGCCGACCGAGTCCACCATTCAGGAGCTCTCGAACCTCCTGTCCGCAAACGACGTCCTCATCGACGGCGGAAACTCCAACTTCCGGGATTCGGTCCGCCGCTCGAATGAGCTCGAAAAGAAGAAGATCCGCTTCCTCGACGCCGGCACGTCCGGCGGCGTCTGGGGACTCGACGTCGGCTATTGCCTGATGGTCGGCGGCGACAAGAGCGCCTACGACCACGTGCTCCCCGCGCTGAAGACGCTCGCGCCCGAGGGCGGCCTTGGCTACTTCGGGTCCGCCGGCGCCGGTCACTACGTCAAGATGGTCCACAACGGCGTCGAGTACGCGATGATGCAGGCGTACGCCGAGGGGTTCGAGCTCCTCAAGGAGTGCGAGTACAAGTTCGACCTTCGGCAGGTCACGAGCGTGTGGAACCACGGCAGCGTCATCCGCTCGTGGCTCTGTGAGCTCGCGGAGAACGCGTTCAAGCGCGACCCCGACCTCGAGGACATCAAGGCCTACGTCGTCGACTCCGGTGAGGGCCGCTGGACCGTCGACGAGGCGGTTC
>JAEZHP010000004.1 GCA_023416515.1 Pseudomonadota bacterium
GTCGTCGCCGGCCGGCCCAGCGAGCGCTGGGGCCAGGAGGTGGTAGCCGTCGTCGCGTTGGACGAGGGCGCGCAGGCCACCGCCGAGGAACTGATCGAGCACGCCGGTGCGGTGATCGCGCGCTACAAATTGCCCAAGGCGGTGGTCTTCCGGCCGGTGATCGAGCGCAGCCCGGCCGGCAAGGCGGACTACCGCTGGGCCCGCGAGCAGGCGATCAGCGGCAGCTGACTCAGCGCAGTCGCCGGCGGGTCCGGTGGCGCGCGCTGCGCAGCGCCAGCGCTGTCGTCCACCGCATGGGCGCCGAGAACGGCGGCGCCGCACGCCCGGTGATCGTGACCGGAAGATCACTGCCGACCACCGACCGATAGTGGGTGAAGGTGTCGAACCCGGCCTTGCCGTGGTAGGCGCCCATCCCGCTGCGGCCCACCCCACCGAACGGCGCGTCGGACGGGATCATCTGTGCAGCAAAGTCGTTGCGTGCGACACCGCCGCTGCGGGTCTGCCGCACGAATGACCGGAAGGTCTGGTCGTCGGGGCCGAACCAGTAGGCCACCAGCGGCGACGGCCGTGCGTTGACGTAGTCGACGACTTCGTCGAGGCGGCGGTAGGACCGCACGGTGAGCACGGGACCGAACGTCTCCTCGGCCGCCAGCGCCATCGACTCGTCGACGTCGCGCACGAGCGTCGGTGCGATCTTGCGGGTCGCCGGGTCCGGCAAGGACTCACCCACCGGTGACACGGATTCCACGCGCGCCCCCTTGGCGCGGGCATCGTCGATCAGGCCGGTGACACGCGCGAAATTGGCGTCGTTGATCGCCGAGCAGTAGTCGGCGTTGCCGAGGATCGACGGGAACATCGCGCGCCAGGTCTCCCGAACGGTCGCGCAGAACCTCTCGGCGTGCGACTCGGGTACAAAGACGTAGTCGGGGCACACGCAGACCTGTCCCCCGTTGATCATGCGGCCCTGGGCGATCCGCGTCGCCGCGCGCGCGATGTCGGCGTCCGGACCGACCACCACCGGGTTCTTGCCGCCGAGTTCCAGGGTCACGGGCACCAGGTTCGCCGCGGCCGCCCGTCCGACCAGCGCCCCTACTGTCGGCGACCCGGTGAAGAACAGGTGGTCGAACGGGAGCGCTGCGAAGGCGGCTGCCACCTGAGCGTCACCCGTCACGATGTCCAGTTCGGTCGGGTCGAAGTGCTTCGGAACGAGCGCCGCCATCATCTGCGCGGTGCGCGGGGTCAGCTCCGACATCTTGATCAGCACACGGTTTCCGGCGGCGAACGCGGCGGAGGCCGGCAGGACGACGTGGTTGAGCGGGAAGTTCCACGGCCCGATCACCCCGACGACACCTTTGGGAGTCGGATGCACTTCGGCCTTCACACCGAACAACCGTCCGGAGGGCAGCACCTTCGCAGGCCGCATCCACTGCTTGACGTGCGCTCGGGTGTGCTCGATCACCGAGACCACGCCGAGGATCTCGGTGAACAGGGAGCCGTCGCGCGGGCGGGTACCGTAGTCGGCGGCCATCGCGTCTGCGAAATCGTCGGCGTTGTCGAGCACAAGCGCGAGCTGCCGGTCGATCCCGTTGCGCCGCAATGCCAGATCGGGCGGGCCGTCGGCGAGGAACGACGCCCGCTGCCGTTCGACCAGCGCCTCGAGCGGTTCGGACCGCCCGGCGGCGGCGCCGTACCGCGCGGTCATGCCCGACACAGCCCGGCGGGTGCGGGCCGGCGACGCGCCAGCGTGATCTGGCGGACGATCAGAAACACCGGGAAGGCGACGCTGATCGCGATGAAGACGCCCATCACCAGATACAGCCACACGCGGGCGATGCCGAGCCGCCGCGCCTCGACGAGCATGAACACCACGATGGCGACCGCCACCAGCACCACGTCGTTGGTCAGCGAGGCCGCCGCGTGGTTGGCGTAGGCGGCGCTGATGAAGTCGGTCGGGGTGCGGCCCTGCCCGCTGACGATGAAGGCGACGTTGTGCCACCATGTCGCCACCAGCGCGCCGAGCGCGATCAGCCCGTAGACCGCACAGAGGATCGTGTCGGTGCGGGTCATCGGCGCGGGCGACGTCACCGACAACACCCTACTGTAAGTGTTACCGTAAAATCCATGAAACCTCCGGTGCCGGGTGTCGCAGCGGACGAGCCCGTCGACCTGCGCGACCCCTATCCGATGTTCGCACGGCGGCGCGGCGAGGGCGGGGTGTTCCGCGGGTCGGTGATGGACTGGTCCAAGACGCCGGCGTCGTTCATCCCGGAGAACCTCTATGCGGCAGTGTCTTTCGATGCGGTGAACCGGGTCTTCCGAGACGGCAAGACGTTCAACTCGCGCATCTACGACTCCACCATCGGGCTGTTCATCGGACCGACGATCCTCGCGATGGAGGGCACGCCGCACTGGGCGCACCGCAACCTCGTCTCGGCCGCCTTCAAGACACGGTCGCTGAGCCGTTGGGAGCCCGAGATCGTCCGCCCGGTGGTCGACGAGCTGATCGACGGGTTCGCCGGCGCGGGGGAAGCCGATTTGGTACGCGACTTCACCTTCGAGTTCCCCACCCGCGTCATCTCTCGGCTGTTGGGTCTGCCCGAGGACGACTTGCCCTGGTTCCGGCGCCGCGCCGAGGAACTCATCAGCTACACGGTCAGATACGAGCGCGCCTTCGAGGCGTCGGCGGCGCTGAAGGACTATTTCCTGACTCAGATCGACAAGAGGCGCAGCTCCCCGACCGACGACATCATCGGCGACCTGGTGACCGCGGAGATCGACGGGGACAAGCTCAGCGACGAGGCCATCTACTCGTTCCTGCGACTGCTGCTACCCGCCGGCCTGGAGACCACCTACCGGTCCTCGGGAAACCTGCTGTACCTGTTGCTGACTCACCGCGACCAGTTCGATGCCCTGCGGGCCGACCACGACCTGATCGGACCCGCCATCGAAGAAGGACTGCGCTACGAAACTCCGCTGACCACGGTGCAGCGTTCGGCGGGCGAGGACACCGAACTCGACGGCGTACCCATCCCGGCCGGCTCGGTGATCGACGTGTGCATCGGGGCGGCCAACCGGGATGAGGCGCGCTGGGAACACGCGGAGGACTTCGACATCTTCCGCACGCGGGTGC
>JAEZHP010000053.1 GCA_023416515.1 Pseudomonadota bacterium
GATCAGTGCGGGGCACTGATCCGGGCGATCACCACGCTTCGGCCGCCAAGGCCGGAGCCGGCGGGTAACGAACAAGCGCAAGGGCCGTCCCGAAAGGGGCGGCCCTTTCCTTTTGAACCGCCCAACGGCAGCTTTGCGCCCATAGGGGACCTTCGCGAGGGCCCGGGTCCTTCCCGAAAGCAGACGTTCGCGCTTGAGCCTGCTGCTCGTTGGGGCCGAAGGAGGTCTGGCCGCGCTAGTCCTCGGTGAATCGCCGAGACACACCAGCACCTCCTAGAGCAGAGCGCCGCACGAGCTTTAGGAAGTTCATAATTCGGGGAAGCGTCAGCCAAGTGGAGGCTGGAGCATCCCACACACGACGTTGAGAGGAGACAAATTCCGACCCGACCAACGCGGCCTAGCTCATCTCTCTCTGCTCGATCATTCGCGCGAAAGACTATTCGGCTATGAAAAGGATGTCGCTACGACGTTTCATAACAAGTGGCTACAAGGTCTCGCTGCATTCACTAAGTGTTTCGACCGCAACAAGGGCATGAGGTCCTCGGTAGAGGCGGAGTTGCTTACCAGAACTCTTCAGATCACTATGCCGGTTCCATGGCATACGGAACATTTTGCCCTGAATTGCGATTCCGAATGAATCATTGGAGTCAGGATATGCTGAAACGATCCTTCCTCATGATGGTCGCTACCGCCACTCTCTCGTCGGCAGGGATAGTTGTGGCTCAGCAGCCAACCAGAGTGCCACCTTTGCCGACTGCCGAGAATTCAAGGGGACCGGGGCGCGACCTGCAGGTGGAGTTTCTAGCCCAGAAGTACGGCATCTCCCCGCAGGATGCGGCTGAACGTGCGAGTATACTTCGCGACATCCAAGAGGTTGTCCGGGCTGCGGTGGGAAGTGACGAAGCGGCCTTCGCTGGTGTGTGGGTCGATCACGTCCCGGCTTTTAAGATCATCGTGGGCTTCGCCGGAGAAAGCGAGCGGCGCGAGTTCCTCGATCAGCTGTCGCCACGCCTGCGCCGCTATGTCCAGATTCGCCATACCGTAAAGGCGCTCGCAGTTGCGCAGAGGGAGGTCAGCGCAATTCACCAGGCGCTTTCCGTGGCGGGCACTCCGTTCGAGACTTACTTCGAGCCCAGAAGCCAGAACCATATCGTTGTTGTTCCGGATCAGCGCGCCGCCAATACCGTCAGGGGATTGATTCCGCCTGCGCTGCGGTCGTCAGTGAACATCCGGGTCGGACCTGTGCTGACCACCCACCAGACCAATGTCCGTTCGGGCGATGCAGTTTACGGCGCCTGGGAGCTCGTGAATTCAAACGGTGACCCGACCTGCACTTACGGTTTTGCCGGCCGAGACAGCAGCGGCCGGGATTCCATCCTCACCGCTGGCCACTGCCAGACCAACCCTCCTTATGTGGTGGGCGCCGACGCAAACCATCTAGTCCAGCTGCCTGCCGCCACTGAGACCCGATACGGCGACCAGTATGACTTTCGGCACCACGCGGTCGTGGGCCTTGCGACCGGATACTGGGTCTGGTTCGATAATGGCAAGCCGGTGCACAATTATTCGCAATATGTGAACACGGTGCCAGGGTTCGGCGCCGACGGCTACTTCACGGTGCAGGGCAGGCTTCAATATACAGCATGGAACTCAAACCATTATGTCGGGATGCCTGTGTGTAAAAGCGGCTTTGCGAGCGGATTTACGTGCGGCACGGTCGAAGCCAACTGGGTATCGGGTATCGACGTCAGGGGCGTTAGCTATACCGGGTTCGTCCGAGTGAGCGGGTCCACTCAGCAAGTGATCGCCTTTGGCGGCGACAGCGGCGCCCCCGTCTTCTCCTTCCCGAGCAGTGCATACGAGGTTACGGCTTATGGCCTCCTTAAAGGCGGTGCCACAGCGGCGAGCGGCGGTCCATGTACCGGAGCAGCTTGCTATTTCGCCTATATGCCAATTGACCGGGTGAACGACCGGGTTCCGTTCCTTCTGCACACCACTCAGGGGATGTTGGCGCCGTGATCGTGCGAGGCAATCTGATACTTCTCACGTTCGCGGCGCTCGCCGCCTGTAATGACGATGGAGCCGAATGGCCTTACGTGGTCGACGACCGTTCCGGAGTGGCGATCGTGACCGAGACGCCCGAGGGCGAGCAGCGGCTGCGCAATGCCACGACGGATTACGGAGTGTTCTTCGTTGAAGGCAATTGCCTGCAGGTCCGTCTGGAGAGCGGTGTCATGACACCTGTTTTTCCGCGTGGCTCCTCCTTCGATTCTGGGGCAGGAGAAGTTCTCGTGGGAGGGCGGCGCTTCCAGCTTGGACAGCGCTACAGCCTGCCATTCGCGGCTGAAATCGGAACTGGAGCCGGTGAGGCGGCAGCCGCCATCGGCCTTCCCCCTGGCTGCTCGCGCCGGCTACTCGCCATGGGTTCGCCGGCCTAGCAAAAGTATGCGAAGGGGAACTGCTCGATCTTGAAAGCCGGCATGGCGAAATAGCCGTGTAGTTTGTGGCCCGCGTGTGAGCGCGGGCGCACAAGTCATGGAGAAGGGCGCCCACGTTGCGCCGGGGCGACCATCAGCCAGAATAGCAAAGGGTCTGTCGTGTGCTTGGCCACCCGTGGCGAGAGGCGATCATCTGGTGCGCAGGCGCCCGGCTCGATTGCTTCGCCCAAAGAGACTGTGGTTACTGAAGCGGGCCGATCCGCCGGCGCTTGAGCTCCCTTTGGAGCTCTAGGATTAGCTCCTTAATCGCGTTCACGTCCTGCTGGGTCCCCTATCGCTAGTAGCGTGCGCGGAAACGAGATCTCGGCGTGCACGCTCTGGGCCCCGGAGTCGACGCAAACTGCGAACGGCAGCGTCAAGGTTTTGCCTAGGGGTGCCAGGGAGTTCCATCCCGGGATTGCTGCCACGACAGGACTCCGGCGGCAACGGGAGTCACGTTAGGAGCAAAGCGGCTGCCAGCGCGATCACCATGAGCGTGATTAAGGCCGAAACCACGACCAGCCTTCGTTCCTGCACGCCAACTACCTTCGCGGATCATCTGGGCACATCACACCGAGCTTCCGAACGAACAGCGCCAAACTTACGCCCTCCTCGGTCGATGATTGCGCTCAGTCCTTACTCGAAACCCTGGTGGCTTGGTCAGAGTTCCGTCCTTCCACCTGCGCCGTCGCTTCGACGATGTCCGATTTGCACCCTTTCCTGGCGAGAAGCGGTCATTCTGCTTTCGGCCAAGTTCCGACCTTGAAGAATCCGACGGGTGATCCAGATCGGTTATAATATCTTGACATCGTAACGCTGTTCTGGTACACACAGCCTAGGCTGGAGCGCTGCGCCTGACGCGGCGGCGGGAGGCAATCGACATGGGTGGGAGACGGAAGGGTGCCGCTTGGCGGCGCCCGTTTTTGCGTGCGCTCGGGCGGACCGGGAATGTGCGGATGGCGGCCGCGGCGGCGGGGGTGGATCATTCGACCGCTTATGCTCTGAGGAAGGGGGATCGGCGGTTTGCAAGGGCTTGGGAGCGGGCGTTGGAGCGGGCTCGCGATTGCGTGGGGGAGCGGCTTGGGCCTTCGGCGAAGCTTAGGACAAGCTTCGGCCAGGACGAGCGGAGAGATCGCGACGGCTCGCGCGGGCTGCCCCTCCACCATCCTTCGGATGGTCCCCCTCCCCATGCGGCTGCGCCGCACAGGGAGGATTTGAGGGTCGTGCGGGTCTCCAAGAGGCATGGGCCGCAGGTGGTTCGGGCGGCGGAGGGGCGGTGGTCGGAGGAGAAGGAGAAGGCGTTCTTCCAGGCGCTGTTCGACACCGGCAACGTTCGCGCGGCGGCCGCGGCGGTGGGGACCTCGACGACTGCGATCTACAATCGGCGGCGGACTTCGGAACCCTTCGCCGAGGCCTGGGCGGCCGTGCTGAGCGAGAGTAAGGTCCAGCTCGAGATGAACATGCTTGGAGCGGTCAACCGGGCGCTCGACTCGATCGATCCAGCCGAGCCTCCGCCGATCACCATGAGGGAGGCGGTCGCGGTGTTCAGCGCCTGCCGGGACACGGGCGGACCCGGGCGAGGCGGGCCGCACGGGCGCCATGTGCCGCGGATCGCGAGCAACGCCGAGGTTCGGGAGTCGCTCGTCAAGTCGCTCAAGGCGTTCGGAGTGCGGGTCACTCGGGAGGAGGCGGAGGGCCGGCCTCCCCGCGCTTCGCCGGCGCCGGAGCAGCATTGAGCGCTCGGCACGGCTGTAGCTCCCCGGGACTCGGCGGTGACGGCGCGGCGATCTGGCGTGCCGGTTCGATCATCGATAGCGAAACGTCCAGGCTGATCCTGGCGATGCAGCCAAAATGCGCCGGACACGTTTCGTCCGCGAAAGTTTTCACCGCACGATCATGAGGCCCGAATGAATCCGACAGCCGAAGGAGGCGACGACCCCAGAACGCGCATTTCAACCGGCATTCCCGATCTCGACAACATACTCGGCGGCGGCCTGACCGCCCACCGGGTCTATTTGCTCGAAGGCACGCCGGGCAGCGGCAAGACCACCATCGCGCTGCAGTTCCTTCTCGACGGCGCCGACGCCGGGGAGAGAGGCCTGTACATCACCCTGTCGGAGACCGCGGCGGAGCTTCGCGAGGTCGCCCGAAGCCACCATTGGTCGCTCGACGACGTCGAGATTTTCGAGCTGGTCAGCGAGGACGGGCTCGACCTCGACAGCGAGCAATCGATCCTGGAGCCGTCCGAGGTCGAGCTCGGCGAGACGATCAAGGGCGTGATGGAATGCGTCGACCGGTCGCGCCCCTTGCGGGTCGTGTTCGACAGCCTGTCCGAGCTTCGACTGCTCGCCCAGAGCTCGCTTCGCTACCGACGCCAGATCCTCGCGCTGAAGCAATATTTCTCGACCCGCCAGTGCACCGTGCTGATGCTGGACGACCGAAGCTCCGACCCCAACGACCTTCAGCTGCACAGCATCGCTCACGGAGTGATCACGCTCGAACAGGCGGCCGGCGACTATGGCTCGGAGCGGCGCCGGCTTCGCGTGGTGAAGATGCGCGGAGTGAAATATCGCGGCGGATTCCACGATTTCGAGATCGAGACCGGCGGGGTTTCGGTGTTCCCGCGGCTGGTCGCGGCGGAGCATCACCGGCCCTTTACCGGAACGCTGGTTTCGACCGGGATCGAGCGGATCGACGAGATGCTTGGCGGCGGGATCGCGCCGGGCACCAACACGCTTCTGAGCGGCCCGTCGGGCGTCGGCAAGACCACCACCGCGGTCCGGTGCGGGCTGACGGCGATCGAGCGCGGCGAGAAGGCCGCCTATTTCCTGTTCGACGAGGGCAAGGCGACCATGCTCGGCCGGGCCGCGGCGATGAACATGGACCTTCAGCCGCATCTCGACAGCGGGATGCTCCAGCTGACGCAGATCGACCCGGCCGAGCTGTCGCCAGGGGAATTTGCGAGCCGGGTGCGCACCGCGGTCGAGAGGGACGGAGTTCGATTCCTCGTCATCGACAGCCTCAACGCCTTCCTCCAGGCGATGCCGGGCGAGAAATATCTTCTCCTGCAGATGCATGAGATGCTGAGCTATCTCAATCAGCAGGGCGTGATCACGATGCTGGTCCTGGGCCAGCACGGGATGGTCGGAGACGTGCGATCGGACGTCGATCTGAGCTATCTTTCCGACACCATCTTCCTGTTTCGCTATTTCGAGGCGAAGGGCTCGCTCCTGAAGGCGTTCAGCGTGGTCAAGAGCCGCGTATCGTCCCACCAGCCGAGCATTCGCGAGTTCCAGCTCACGTCGGCCGGGATCGAGGTCGGAGCGCCGCTGAAGGATTTCGAAGGCGTCCTGACCGGGGCGCCCGCCTATCGCGGCTCGACCCCGCTGCTCGCGGCCGAGCCTGCCGCGGCCGAGGAATAAGGTGGAAGACAGGGTCCTGCTCCTGGCCCTTCGCGGCCGGGATTCCCAGGTTGTCGAGCAGCTGCTCTGCAAGCAGGGGCTCAAATGCCGTGCCTGCACGAGCGTCGCGGAACTGACCGAGCAGCTCGGCGCGGGCGCGGGCACTGCGCTGATCACCGAGGAATCGCTGGTCGACGCGGACCGCGAAGGGCTGGTCGCGTGGCTCGCGAGCCAGCCGCCATGGTCCGACTTCCCGTTCGTCCTGCTCGCCACCAAGCGGTCCGGCCACCGCCCCGCGGACGCTCTGCAGATACTGGAGCAGCTCGGCAACGTGATCGTGCTCGAGCGGCCGATCCATGGCGAGACGCTTCTTCGGGCGGTGTCGTCGGCGCTTCGCGGACGGCGCCGGCAATATGAGGCGCGGAGGCATCTCGAGGAGCTCAAAAATGCCGAGGAGCGGCTTACCCAGCTGAACGCGACCCTGGAGGCGCGGATTTGCGAGCGAACCGGCGAGCTGTCGCGCGCCAACGACCAGCTGATGCAGGAGATTGCCGAGCGCGAGCGCGCTCAGGCCGCACTGGTGCAAGCCCAGAAGATGGAGGCGATGGGCCAGCTCACCGGCGGGATCGCTCACGACTTCAACAATCTGCTGACCGTCGTCTCGGGCAATCTTGAGATGATCCAGCGCCGCGCCGCGGACGAGAAGACGACCAAGCAGGCGAGCTTCGCGATCCAGGCCGCGAACCGCGCGGCGAAGCTGACCCAGCAGCTGCTCGCCTTCTCGCGGAGCCAGAGGCTGGACCTCAAGCCGGTCGACATCAACGCGCTTCTGTCGGGGATGAGCGACCTGCTCGAGCGCACGATCGGCAGCGAGGCGCGGATTGAGATGCAACTCGCGCCCACCGCGCCATGGGCCCTGGCCGATGCGAACCAGCTCGAACTGGCCGTGCTCAATCTCGCGATCAACGCCCGCGACGCGATGCCCGAGGGCGGAGTGATCACGATCAGCTCGTCATTGGAGAGCGACCCGGAGGGCGAGGCCGGCGGATCGGGCAAGAGGTTCGGGGTGATCAGCGTATGCGACACCGGCACCGGGATCGCGGGCGAGCTGATCGAGAAAGTGTTCGATCCTTTCTTCACGACCAAGCCGGTCGGCAAGGGGACCGGCCTTGGCCTCAGCCAGGTCTATGGAATCGCGCGCCAGTCGGGAGGCACCGTCAAGCTGCGAAGCGCGGTCGGCGAAGGGTCGACGGTTTCGATCTGGCTTCCGTTGGCGGCCGCTCCGAGGGACGTCGCTGGCCAGGGCGAAACCGGCGATCGGCCGGAGCGGTCGGCGATCGGCGAGCGGATCCTGGTCGTCGAGGACGATGAAGGCGTTCGACGCTTCGTCGTGGAGTGCCTCGAAATGCTCGGTTGCAAGGTCTTCCAGGCCGCCAACGGCTCGGAAGCGCTCGATCGGCTTACCGATGCGAGACCCGACCTGATGATCGTGGACTTCGCCATGCCGGGAATGAACGGAGCCCAGGTCGCGACCCTGGTTCGCGAACGGCTCCCCGACCTGCCGATCATCCTCGCGACCGGATATGCCGACATGGACGCCGTGGACGAGGTGGTCGCCGCCGACCGAGTGCTCCGCAAGCCGTTCCAGATCGACGAACTGGCGGCGGCAGTCCGGGCCGCGCTGGCGGAGCGGACGCTTTCAGTCACGGCCGGATGACGCCGATGCCGGACGGGAGCTTCAAGCCGACGGCGAAGATGGCGGCGAACGCGACGCTCGGCCTCGAGCTGCGCGAGCGGTTCGGGCGCGGCGGCACCGAGGTCGGGGTGCGGCGTGCGAAGCAGCTCGCCGCACGCGAGGACCTCGCCCCGGCCGACATCAAGTCGATGTACAGCTATTTCGCCCGCCATGCGGTGGACAAGAACACGACCCGTCATGTTTGGGGATCGACCGACAATCCTTCGGCCGGTTTCGTCGCCTGGCTGTTGTGGGGCGGCGATGAAGGAAAGGCGTGGGTCGACAAGCAGCGCGCAAAGCTCGGCTAAGCGGAGCGATGGTTGGACGGCCGGGCGCAGTTGGCGCTAGGGGAGCGCGAAAGGCCGCCATGTCGGCGGCGTTGAGATATTGGAGTGAGAATGGCCGGCTACAAAAGTCCCGACTTCAACGAGCGCATGGCCGCGGCCCGCGCCGCCAAGGAACGGGCGCTCGACAAGTTGCGCAACAAGCCCCTGCCCGACCCCGGAGTGATCGCCGAGCGGCAGGCCGCGCGCGCTGCCCGCGACGCTGCCGCGGCGGAACGTCGGGCCGAGCGCCAGCGCGCCGCCGACGAGGCCAAGGCGGCCAAGGCGGCTGCCAAGTCCGAGGCGAAGCCGGCGGCCTCCGCGCCCGCGGCCAAGCCCGCGCTGAGCGAGGCCGAGCTGAAGGCGGCGCGCGACGCCCGCTATGCGGCGCGCAAAGCACGCAAGAAGTGATCCCCCGCGAGGTCGTCGGCGTAGCGGAGGTTCCAGGCGGCCCGCCGCTTCGGCTGGTCCGTCACAGCGGCGACTTCATCATCATGCTCGACCGCAACGAGCTGATGAGCAGCCGGATGAGCGGGTCGGAGAAGGCGCTCGGGGTGATGACCTGCGAGCGGCTTCGGCGGCCGGACAGCGCCCGGCTGCTGATCGGCGGCTATGGCATGGGCTTCACCTTGCGGGCGGTGCTCGAGGCGCTTGGGCCCGGGGCCCGGATGGTCGTCGCGGAGCTCGTCCCGGGGATCCTCGAATGGGCGCGCGGGCCGATGGCGGAAATGACGAAGGATTGCCTCGACGATCCGCGTGTCGAGGTTCGGATCGAGGATGTCGGCCGGGCGATCGAAGCCGGCAAGGCGAGCTACGACGCGATCCTGCTCGACGTCGACAACGGCCCCGACGGGCTGACCCGGCCGGCCAATGACGGCCTCTATTCGGCGCGGGGCCTGGCCAATGCGCGGGCCGCGCTGAGGCCCGGGGGAATCCTCACAATCTGGTCGGCCGGAGCCGACGCCGCCTTCACCAAGCGGCTGAAGCAGGCCGGATTTACGGTCGACGAGGTGCGCGTCCGGGCGCGGGAGAACGGCAAGGGCCCGATCCACACCATCTGGTTCGCGAGCGTGTCGTAGCATAGCGCGCGGCTCGACGGCGCCTTGACTTGCCGCCGCGTTTGCGCTCTAGGAGCGCGCGTCCGGCGGGGCCTCAGGCGTCCGCCGTTTTCACACATGGGTATGGGCCGTCCCCTTCGACGGCCTGGCCGGGGTTACCTGAGACGGACCCCGTACGAACGGAGAAGAGACATGCGTCATCGCGTCGGCGGCCGCAAGCTGCAGCGTACTTCCAGCCATCGCGCGGCACTGTTCCGCAACATGGCCGCGGCCCTCATCAAGCACGAGCAGATCACCACGACGGTCGCCAAGGCGAAGGAGCTTCGGCCCTATGTCGAGAAGCTGATCACGCTCGCCAAGAAGGGCGGCCTTTCCAACCGCCGCCTCGCCCATGCGCGCCTGCTCGACGACGCCCAGCTGGTGAAGCTGTTCGACGTCCTGGCGCCGCGCTACGCCGAGCGCAACGGCGGCTACACCCGCATCATCAAGGCCGGCATCCGCGCCTCGGACGCCGCTCCGATCGCGATCATCGAGCTGGTCGACCGCGATTTCTCCGCCAAGGGCCAGGACTCGGGTCCGGTGCAGAGCGACGAGGATTTCGACGAGGCGGCCTGATCGCTTCCTTCGTCTGACGAACAAGAAAGGGGCTGCTTCGGCGGCCCCTTTTTCTTTGTCCGCGGAGCGCTTGCCAATCTTGTTCATCGGGCGCAGCGTCGAACCATCGATCAAGTGAGAGAGGGGCCCTGATGGACGACATGACGACCCGCCCGGTGCCGGGATGGTATTGGGCGGTGACGGCGCTGGCCGTGCTTTGGGAAGCGATCGGCTGCTATTTCTACCTGGCCCAGGTGAGCATGGACGCCGCCGATCTCGCGGCGCTACCGCCGGCCCAGGCCGAGGCGTTCGGAGCGATGGCGCAGTGGCAGTGGGCGGTGTTCGCGATCGCGGTGTGGTCGGGCCTGCTCGGAGCGGTCGGGCTGCTGCTTCGCAAGAGCTGGGCCTATTGGCTTCTGCTGGTGTCGCTGGTCGCCGCCGTGATCCAATATGGCTATGCCTTCGCCGCGACCCGGCTGCTCGAGATCATGCCGGCTGGCGAGGCGCTGCCCCTGCCCATCACCATCATCGTAATCGGGATCGCCCTGGTGTGGTTCGCCGGCAACGCCCGCAAGCGCGGCTGGCTGAACTAAGCCGCAGTCCTCAGCTTTGACTCGGATGGGGCGGGTGCTAGACGCCCGTTGCATAACGCAACATATCCGAGAGAGAGCCTGACGATGCGCCCTATCCTGTTGTGCCTGACCGCTTTGTCCGTCGCAGTTTCGCCGTTCGCGGTCGCCGCCCAGCAGAACAATACGGCCAGCGCGACCCGGATCGCCTATCCGCCGACCGCCCGCGAGAATGTCGTCGAGACGCAGTTCGGCGTGGCGGTCGCGGATCCCTATCGCTGGCTCGAGAATGACGTTCGCCAGGACCCGCGGGTGCGCGAGTGGGTCACCCAGCAGAATGCGGTCACCAACCGCTTCCTGGCGCAGCTGCCGCACCGCGAGGCGTTCCGCGCCCGGATGCGCGAGCTCTACGATTATGAGCGGTTCAGCGTGCCGCAGAAGGCGGGAAGCCGCTATTTCTACACGCGCAACGACGGCCTCCAGAACCAGTCGGTGCTGTACGTCCGCGACGGCCTGACCGGCGCCCAGCGCCAGCTGATTGACCCCAATAGCTGGAGCCAGGACGGCGCGACCGCGCTCGCCGAATGGGAGCCGTCGAAGGACGGGCGCTTCGTAGCCTACGGAATCCAGGAAGGCGGCACCGACTGGCGAGTCATCCGGGTGCTCGACGCGGCGACCGGCCGGGTGCTCCACGACGAGGTACGCTGGGCCAAGTTCACCGGGATCGAGTGGGCGAAGGACAATAGCGGCTTCTTCTATTCGCGTTTCCCCGAGCCGACCGCGGCCCAGCAGTTCCAGTCCACCAACGAGAACCATGCGATCTACTTCCACCGGATCGGAACTCCGCAGGCGCAGGACCGGCTGGTCTTCGCCCAGCCGGACCGGCCACGCATGTCGAACAATGCCGAGGTGTCGGACGATGGGCGCTGGCTGATCGTGCTGTCGAACGAGGGCACCGACGCGCGCTACGAGATCACCCTCATCGATCTCACCCAGCCGAACGCCCAGCCGCGGCGGATCGTCACTCAGGCCCAGAACGACTGGACCTATCTCGGCAACCAGGGCTCGCGCTTCTACTGGCAGACCAACAAGGACGCGCCGCGCCAGCGGATCGTCGCGATGGACGTCGCCAATCCCGCGGCGCTGACGGAGATCGTGCCCGAGGATGCCGCGACCCTTCAGGGCGCGTCGATCGTCGGCGACCGGCTGATCCTTCGCTACCTCGCCGACGCCAAGAGCGAGGTGCGAACCTTCGACCTTACCGGCCGCCGGCTCGGAACCATCGCCCTGCCCGGAATCGGCCAGGTCGCCGGCTTCTCCGGCGACATGAGCGACAGCGAGACCTTCTATTCCTTCGCCAGCTTCAACTCGCCGGGCGCGATCTACCGCTACGACAGCCGAACCGGCCAGAGCAGCGTGTTCGCGCAGCCCGAGATCGCCTTCGATCCGGCGCGCTACGAGGTCCGCCAGGTCTTCTTCAATTCGAAGGACGGCACGCGGGTGCCGATGTTCCTGGTCCACCGCCGCGATCTCGACACCAGCCGGCCGCAGCCGACTTTGCTCTACGGCTATGGCGGGTTCAATGCGCCGGAGCTGCCGCGCTATCAGCCCAAGTGGATGACCTGGGTCGACATGGGCGGAGTGCTCGCCGTCGCCAACATCCGCGGCGGCGGCGAATATGGCCAGGCGTGGCACGATGCCGGCCGCCTCGCCAACAAGCAGAATGTGTTCGACGATTTCATCGGGGCGGGCGAGCACCTCATCCGCGAGGGCATCACCACCAACCGCCAGCTCGCGGTCGAGGGACGGTCGAACGGGGGCCTCCTGGTCGGCGCGGTCGTCAACCAGCGGCCGGACCTGTTCGCGGCGGCATTGCCGACCGTGGGGGTGATGGACATGCTCCGCTTCGACCGCTTCACCGCGGGCCGCTACTGGGTCGATGACTATGGCTATCCGAACCGCGAGGCCGATTTCCGGACGCTCTACGCTTATTCGCCCTATCACAATGTCCGGACGGGCGTTTCCTACCCGCCGATCCTGGTGACGACTGCGGACACGGACGACCGGGTCGTTCCGGGCCACAGCTTCAAATATGTCGCCGCGCTGCAGAACGCCGACCCCAACGGAGCGCCTCACCTGATCCGGATCGAGACCCGCGCCGGCCACGGATCGGGCAAGCCGACCGACAAGCAGATCGAGGAATATTCCGACATGTACGCCTTCATCGCCCATTTCACCGGGATGGCGGTGCCGAGGGCGGCGACCACGACCCGCCGCGCCGGCGAGCGCGGCTAAAAGAGAGCAGTGGGCGAAAGCGGGTGCTCGAGGGGGCGAAGCTCAGGATCAGCCACGACCTGAACCTGGCGCTCGCCCGCCGGCCCCGCTTCGTCGTGCTCGCCACTCCGCGGTCGGGAACGGCGTTCATCGCCCGCTACCTGACCAGCATCGGGATCGCCTGCACCCACGAAGGCTATTTCACCCCGGAAGGACCGACGCTTCGCAACCGCGACCGGCCGTTCGGAACGAGGGGCGACGCGTCGTGGATGGCGGTGCCGTTCGCGCAGGAGCTCGACATGGTCCGGCTCCACCAGGTGCGCGAGCCGCTGGCGGTGGTTCGGTCGCTGGTGAAGACCGGCCATTTCGAGCCGAGCCTGCGCGAGCGCTACCGGCGCTACACCGATTTCATCGCTCGCCATTTCGAGGTGAGCGAGGATCCGGTGGACAGCGCGCTTCGATTCTATCTCGAGTGGAACGAGCGGGCCGAGGCGGCCGCCCAGCTTCGCTACCGGATCGAGGACCTGGCGGCGGCGTTGCCGGAAATCCTCGAGGCCATCGGCGAGCGGCCGCGGGGAGCATCGGCGGCGGTGCCGACCGACTTCAACAGCCGCGATTCGGCGGTGGGCGAGGACTGGCAAGCGGGGCTGGAGGAGCGGATCCGGGCCCATCCCCGCTTCGGCGAGCTCAGCGAGATTCGGCGCCGCTACGGCTATTGCTGAGCCGGGGAAGCCGCGACGAGGCCGCGACGACGAACTGCTGGGCGATGCTTGCGAGCGGGCGCGGCAGCCAAGCGAGCGCGATCAGGAGACGGTGAGTGGCGGGAGGCCGGTCGCGGTAGAGGCGGCGGTAAGCGCGGACCGTCGCGAGATCCCCCTCCGCGACCAGGGTTTTCAAAGTCCAGTCGAGGTAGCGAAGGACGAAGGCGTCGAGATCGCGCCGAAGCTGCTCCGATTGGATCGAGTCGTAGCGCTGCTCGATCAGCGCCAGCGCCGGCGTGATCTCGCGGGCCGAGGCGACTCCGCTCCAGCGGCCGCGGCTCGACTCCATCGCTCCGCCGGTGCCGCGCATGTAGACGGCGGTGGCCCGGCTCGAGATCGCAACCGGAAGAGCGAGGGCGATCCTTGCCCAATATTCGCTGTCCTCGCCGAGGCGCGCATCCGAGAAGCCGCCGAGGGTGCGATAGGTGGCGAGCGGGATGGCGGCGCAGCTGGCGTTGAGCGGATCGCCGATTCGGGCGACTTCGGCGAAGTAGCGGATCGGGCGGATCACCGGGCTCGGCTGCGAGGACGGATCGAGCCGATCGCCGGGACGCGCCCGGACCGGGGCGGTGCCGATCAGCCCGGCCTCAGGGTGGGCGGCGCGGATCCGGTGAAGCTCGGCGAGATGATCGGGAAGCCACAGATCGTCGGCGTCGAGGAAGGCGATCCAGTCGTTGCGGGCGGCCTCGATCCCGGCGTTGCGCGCGGCGCCGGGGCCGGCATTGGCCTGGCGAAGCAGGCGGAGACGCGGATCGCCGATCGCCGCGACCGCCTCGGCGCTGCCGTCGGTGGATCCGTCGTCGACAACGATCAGCTCGAAGCCACCGAAGGACTGGCCCAGCACGCTGCGCACCGCGCGCTCCACGCTGTCGCGCTTATTCCATAAGGGGATGACGACGCTGAACATCACTCGACCGGTAAATCGCCTTATGGTGCTCGCAGGGAGGTGGCCCATTCGCGGCGAGCGGGGCATTGAGCTATCATGATCGCCTCCCGATCCCACAAGTTCATCTTCATCAAGACCCGCAAGACCGGCGGCACCAGCCTCGAGATCGTGCTGAGCTCATGGTGCTCGGGACGCGACATCTGCAGCGCCATCTCGCCCGCCGACGAAGCCCTGCGCGCGCAATATGGCGGAGCGCCGCTCAACAATCTCGGCCGGAACGGACGCGAGCGCTTCGACAATCACATGCCGGCGAGCCTGGTGCGGCGCCGGCTGCCCTTGCTGTGGCATCGGGCGTTCCGCTTCACGGTCGAGCGGCATCCTTATGAGAAGGTCGTCTCGTTGGCGTGGTTCAACCTTGGCCAGGGCCAGGCCGAGAGCACGGCGATCGGCGAGGCGATCGAGCAGGTCATCGAGTCGCGGCTGTATCTCAACCACCCGCTCTACACGATCGGCGGCCGGCTCGCGGTCGCGGAGGTGTGGGACCATGGCGAGGCGTGGGATCGGCTCGAAGTCCTCGCTCGCAAGCTCGGGACCGAGCTTCCGGCCGAGCGGCCGAGAGCCAAGGCGAATTTCCGCAAGGACCGCCGGCCGGCGCGCGAGATCCTGACCGGCGCGCAACAGCGGCGGATCTTCGACGACGCGCGATTCGAGTTCGAGCTGATGGGTTACGAGCGCTAGGCAGGGGCGCTCGTTACGGCTGCGGAAACCTGAACCTCAGCGATACGGGCGGTTCAGTCCGAGATCATGGCCGTGCGCGCATAAAGCGCTCAGCTTTGCCCGGGTGCGCCCGGGCGGGGGCACAAGGAGGCCAGTCATGAAGCGTATCACTTCGATCTTGGGCGGCATCGGGGCCGCCGCTCTGCTCGCGACCGCCACTCCGGCGGGCGCCCAGCCTTATCCCAATCCCTATCCCTACCCTTATGACGACCGCGACGACGGCATCAGCGCGCGCGACATCGCCGGAGCGGTGGCGGCGGTCGGAGCGATCGCCGGAGCGGTCAACGCGGTGACCGGCCGCGGCTATGCGCCTTATGGCTATGGAGCGCCGCAGGGCTACGGTTACCCGGCACCGGGCTACGGCTATGGCTATCCCAACGCCGGCTACGGCTATCCGAATGCCGGCTACGGCGCCAATTACGGCTATGCCGGCGGCGGCTACGGCTATGGCGCGGCCGCGAGCAGCTGCGGCGCCGAGGCGCAGCGTTATTCGCGCGGCGGCCAGGTCCAGATCCGCGACGTCGACGCCGTGTCGGGCGGCCGGTTCCGGGTCCGCGGCACGTTCGACGAGATGCGCCACGACCGCTACGGCAGGGTGCGGGTCGAGCGCGAAGGCTTCAGCTGCCTCGCCTTCGGCGACGGCCGGATCCTCGATTTCGATCGGTAAGGCACCAACCTCCCCTCCCTGAAAGGGAGGGGTCGGGGGTGGGTGTAGCGCTGGGCGAGGCTCGATGCCTCGCGCGGCGCTTTTCAGCCGCGGCGCAATCGAGTCTTCCGGGTGCGCGGACGCGCGCCCC
>JAEZHP010000054.1 GCA_023416515.1 Pseudomonadota bacterium
GGTGATCGGGATGGCGTCGACGGCGGCGCCGCGGTCGACGACGTGGAAGGTCGCCGCCGGGGTCGCGCCCGGCTCGGTGGCCCAGATGCCGCGGAGCGAGTCGTCGCACGAGGTGAGCGGCGGCGGCGAGGTCGTGCATGCCGCGAGCGCGACGAAGGCCAGGGCGGCCTTTGCGGGCAGGGGCAGGGGCACGGGCACGGGCACGGGCAAGCAGTCCGCGGTTTACACCGCGGTCTGCTTGAGCGCATCGGCCTGATCGTGCGCGCGCAGCGCCTCGATGATGTCGCCGAGGTCGCCGTCCATCACCGACGGCAGGTTGTGCCGGGTCAGGCCGATGCGGTGATCGGTGACCCGGTCCTGCGGGAAGTTGTAGGTGCGGATCTTCTCCGAGCGATCGCCGGAGCCGACCATCGAGCGGCGGGCGTCGCGCTCGGCGGCCTGGCGCTGCGCGATCTCGTGATCGAGCAGGCGCGAGCGCAGCACCTTCATCGCCTTGGCCTTGTTCTTGTGCTGCGACTTCTCGTCCTGCTGGATGACGATGAGACCGGTCGGAAGGTGGGTGATGCGCACCGCGCTGTCGGTGGTGTTGACCGACTGGCCACCGGGTCCGGATGCGCGGAACACGTCGATGCGCAGGTCCTTGGACTCGTCGATCTGGACGTCGACATCCTCGGCCTCGGGAAGCACCGCGACGGTCGCCGCCGAGGTGTGGATTCGCCCGCCGCTCTCGGTCGCCGGAACGCGCTGGACCCGGTGGACTCCGCTCTCGAACTTCAATTTCGCGAACACGCCCTGGCCGGTGATCGAGGCGATCACTTCCTTGTAACCGCCGACCTCGGATGCGCTCGCGGAGATGATCTCGACCCGCCAGCCCTGTGCCTCGGCATAGCGCTGGTACATGCGCAGGAGGTCGCCCGCAAACAGGGCCGCCTCATCGCCGCCCGTGCCGGCGCGGATCTCGAGCATTGCGGCGCGCTCGTCAGCGGAGTCGCGCGGAAGCAGCTTGAGCGCGAGATTGCGCTCGGCGGCCTCCAGCTTCTCCGCATTCTCGCGAAGCTCCTCCGATGCCATCTGCCGAAGCTCGGGATCGCCGTCGTGAGTCATCGCCTCGAGCGCCGTCGCCTCCGAACGAAGCCGCCGCACCTCCCGCGCCGCCTCGGCGACGGGCTCAATCTCGGCATAGTCCTTGGACAGCTTGACGAAGGCCTGGGCGTCGAGCTCGCCCGACGACATCTGAGCCTGCAACTCGTCGCGCCGCGCCTCGATCTGCGCGATCCGGTCGGCCGGGATGCGGGTCACTTCAGTCGATGCTCAAGCGAAATGCGGCGATCTCCCATCTCTTCCACAAGGAACCTTGTTCTCAATGCCTTCAGCAGTTTTGCCCGCACGGGAGGGGCGTCGTCCGCCAAATCGACCAGGCGGACATCTCCTACTGTGAAGCCTGTCAGATTGACGGCCACCGTCAGGACTCGACCCACCCCACGGCGCTTAGCTCGTTCAAACTGCTTGTTAGGCTTGCCGGCGAACGGGATTTCACAGGCAATGTGTTCGCGCCTCAGCAACCCCGCTAATTCAAACGTCAATGCCCGCGATTCTGCGTTGTCCGCGATGAGAGTAAGCTCGGTACCATCAAGACCGGGCTGCTCGATCAGCATCGCCAGACGCTCGATGCCCGCCGCCCAGCCGACCGCCGGAGTGTGCGGTCCGCCCATGCTCTCGATGAGACCGTCATAACGGCCGCCGGCGAGCACTGCGCTCTGCGCGCCGAGATCCTCAGTGACGAACTCGAAGGCCGTGTGCCGGTAATAATCGAGGCCGCGGACGAGGCGCGGATCGCGCGTCCACTTGATGCCCGCCGCGTCGAGACCGGCGGTCACCCGTCCAAAATAGTCCGCCGCCTCGGCGGTGAGGAAGTCGTCGACGACTGGCGAGCTGTCGACGATCGGCCAGTCCTGATGCTCCTTGCTGTCGAGGATCCGAAGCGGGTTCTTCTCGAGCCGCGAGCGGCTCTCGTCCGACAGGTCGTTCTGGCGCGCCCGGAAATGCTCGACCAGCGCGCCGCGCCAGGCATCGCGAGTCTCGGGGTCACCAAGCGTGTTGAGCTTCAGCTCGATGCGCTCGCCGATGCCGAGCTCGCTCAGCAGTTGGGCGCCCATCGCGATGATCTCGACGTCCGCGGCAGGCTCGCCGGCGCCGATGATCTCGGCGTCGAGCTGGTGGAACTGGCGGTAGCGGCCCTTCTGGGGGCGCTCGTAGCGGAAGGCCGGCCCGTGGGTCGCGATCTTCACCGGCGCATATTGCTGCCAGCCTTCGGACAGATAGGCCCTGGCGATGCCGGCGGTGAATTCGGGGCGAAGCGTCAGGCTGTCGCCGCCGCGGTCCTCGAAGCTGTACATCTCCTTGGAGACGATGTCGGTCGTCTCGCCGATCGAGCGGGCGAACACCGCCGTCGCCTCGAACACAGGCATCTCGACCCGGCGGAAGCCGTAAAGCCGGCGCACCCGCTCGAATGCCGCGACGACCGTCTGGAAGCGGTCGGCATCCTCGCCGAAAATATCCTGCGTTCCGCGGACGCGCTGCGGGCTCTTGCTCATTCGGGGGCCGTTAGCAGATTTGTCGTTTGGCGAAAGGCCGTTGCCGGTTCCATTCCGGCAAAGCTGGGCCTATGGGCCGCGCCATGCGCATAGATCTGGTTCCCGTGGGCGACAATCCGCCCGAAAGCATCAACGTAGTCATCGAGGTACCCCTCGGCGGCGAGCCCGTGAAATACGAGTTCGACAAGGCGTCCGGAGCCTTGTTCGTCGATCGGATCCTCCACACGCCGATGCGGTATCCCGCCAATTACGGCTTCATCCCGCACACGCTCGGCGACGACGGCGATCCGCTCGACTGCCTGGTGGTCGCACGCTCGCCCTTCGTTCCGGGCTGCGTTGTCCGTGCCCGGCCGATCGCGGTCCTGATTCTGGAGGACGAGGCCGGCGGCGACGAGAAGATCCTCGCAGTGCCCGAGCACAGCACCTTCCCTTATTACGAGAAGGTCGAGGAGGCCGACGATCTGCCCGCGATCGTTCGCCAGCAGATCGAGCATTTCTTCACCCACTACAAAGACCTGGAGCCCGAAAAGTGGGTCCGGGTCGGCCATTGGGCCGGCAAGGAAGAGGCTTGCCGGATCATCCTGAGTTCTATTGAAAGGGCCAAGGCGGCCAAGGCCGCAGGGCAAGAGGTACACGCCGCTTGATGTCGATCCGGGTCGCGCTTCCGTTCCTCGCTCTGGCCGTTACCGGCTGCGCGACCTCCGCCACGCAAGCACCGCCCGCTTCGGCGATCGTGCTCGACGCGGCATCGGCTGAATCGCGCACCCGAACCGCGATCGATCGGATCGCCGAGCTCAACCCCCGGCTCAACGCCGTCATCGCGGTCGATCCGACCGCCGTCCAGCAGGCCCGAACGCTCGACCGAATCCGCCGCGCCCGCGGGCCGCTGTTCGGCACGCCGGTGCTGATCAAGGACAATATCGAGACCTCGGGGCCGCTTCCGACGACCGCCGGGAGCATGGCCCTTGCCAACAACGTCACCGGACGCGATTCCCCTCTCGTAGCGCGGCTTCGGTTCGCCGGCGCGGTGATCGTCGGCAAGGCGAACCTCAGCGAATGGGCCAACATCCGCGACAATGATTCCATCTCCGGCTGGAGCGCGGTCGGCGGCCAGGTCCGCAATCCCTATGCGCTCAACCGCAACCCGTGCGGATCGAGCTCGGGAAGCGCCGTCGCGGTCGCGTCGGGAATGGTGCCGATGGCGGTGGGAACCGAGACTGACGGTTCGATCACCTGCCCTGCCGCGATCAACGGAATCGTCGGCTTCAAGCCCACCGTCGGCCTGGTGCCGCGCACCCACATCGTTCCGATCAGCGCCAGCCAGGACACGGCAGGCCCGATGACGCTGACCGTTCGCGATGCCGCGTTGATGCTCGAGGCGATGGCAGGGAGCGACGCCGGGGATCCGGCGACCGCGGAAGCCGATCGCCGCCGCGAGGCCTATGCAGAGCGGCTCTCGGCCGATTCCCTTCGCGGGCGCCGAATCGGGGTCATGCGCTTCGCCGACGGCTTCGGGACCGACGAGCGGTTCGAGGCGGCGCTGGCCGTTCTCCGCGCCCAGGGCGCGATCCTCGTCGACATCGCCGAAGGCCCGAACCGCGGCGAGATCGGTCGCAACGAGTTCACAGTCCTGCTCAACGAGCTGAAGGCCGGTCTCAACGATTATCTCGCAACCACCCCGGCGACCGTCACGACCCGGACGCTCGCGGACGTGATCGCCTTCAACCGGGCGACTCCGCGCGAGCTTGCACTGTTCGGGCAGGACACGTTCGAAGCGGCCGAAGCGACGCCGGGCCTCGCGAGCGAGGCCTACCGCAACGCCCGCTCGACCAGCCTCCGCCTCGCCGGCGCGGAGGGCATCGACAAGCTTCTGCGCGAGAACAACGTCGTCGCGCTCGTCGGGCCGACAATGCCGGCGGCCTGGCCGATCGACGCGGTCCATGGCGACCAGATCAGCGGCGGCGGGGCAGGCGGGCTTGCCGCGGTCGCCGGCTATCCGCACCTCACAGTGCCGATGGGGCTCGTCCGCGGCCTGCCGGTGGGCTTGTCCTTCATCGGGCCGAAATGGTCCGATGCTCTGATCCTGTCGCTGGGCTACGCCTATGAGCAGGCGAGCCTTGCCCGGGTCGAGCCTCGCTTCCTGAACTCGATCGAGGAATCGCCCGAGGTCGCTCCGCTTCTCGCTCCTGGCCGCTAGTCGGGCCGGAAACGCCGCCGGCGCTCTTCCATCTCGCAGCGGTAGCGCGGCTTGATCTGCTGGTTGACGAACGTGCCCGCGGACGGAGCGGCGATCAACGCGTCGAAGATCCGCCTCGGGACCATGAAATAGCTGTAGCGGTCGCCGTCGGCGTACCAGAGGTCGAGAACGCAGGTCTGCGTGTCATATTCCGCGCGGTCGAGGGCTGTGGAATTGGCGAAGGAGTGGTGAAGGCTCGTCATCTCTCTGGACGTGGTCGCTGGCACGCGTAGGAACCGTCACATGGTCGAAGTGATCCGCTCGCGCCTGCTCGACGGCGTTCCGCATGGCTTTCTGGGTCGGGTCGGCGGCGTGTCCGAAGGCATATGCTGGGGGCTCAACGTCGGCCATGGCTCAGGCGACGATCCCGCCCTGATCGCAGAGAACCGCCGCCGCGCGGTCGAGGCGGTGGCGCCCGGTGCTCGGCTGGTCACCGTTTACCAGGTCCATTCCGCCGACGCGGTCATCGTCGCCGACCCATGGAGCGACGACGACCGGCCCAAGGCGGACGCGCTCGTCACGGACCGGCCGGGCATCGCCCTCGGAATCCTCACTGCGGACTGCACGCCCGTACTGCTCGCCGACCGTGAGGCGGGAGTGGTCGGCGCTGCCCATGCCGGCTGGAAGGGCGCGTTCGGCGGTGTCCTGGCATCGACCGTCGAGGCGATGGAGAAGCTCGGGGCGCAGCGGGGCAGGATCGTCGCTGCGGTCGGCCCGACCATCGGCCGCAAGTCGTACGAGGTCGACTCCGAATTCTTCCAGCGCTTCCTCGCCGCCGACGAGGACAACGATCTGTTCTTCAGCGACGGCCGCGCAGGCCATTATCAGTTCGATCTTGAAGGCTATGTCCTCGCCCGCCTCGCCGCCGCGGGCGTGAAGAGGATCGAGGCCCTGGGTCTCGACACCTATTCGAACCCGGACCGCTTCTACAGCTACCGCCGCGCCACCCACCGCGAAGAGCCGAGCTACGGCCGCCAAATCTCGATCATCGCGGTGCCCGAGTAACCACGACTCGGGCTTGATCCCGGCTCGGCCTTCCTCTCTTGTGCGCGCAAACAAAGGGGGGAGCTTGTGGCGGCACGCGTTGGGCTGTGGGGCGGCTTGGCCGTCTTCATTCTGTTGTTGCTGTTGCCCGCTCCCGAGGGGATGCCGCTCGCGGCGTGGCGCACCACCGCGATCGTCCTGCTCATGGCGACCTGGTGGATGACCCAGGCGCTGCCGCTCACCGTCACCGCGCTCGTGCCGTTCCTCGCCTTCCCCTTGATCGGGGTGATGAACGCGACCGAATCCGCCGCGGCCTATTGGTCGCCGATCCTGTTCCTGGTGCTCGGCGGAGCCATCATCGCGCTTGCGATCGAGCGGACCGGGCTCCACCGCCGGCTCGCCCTTGCCATCGTCAGCCGGGGCGGCTCGAGCCCGGCGGCGATGCTTCTCGCCTTCATGACCGCCACCGCGATGATCAGCCTCATCGTCTCCAACACCGCGACGACCCTGATCATGATGCCGATCGCGATGGCGGTGCTGAAGGCCGCGAAGATCGACGACAAGGCGACCGACGGCTTCGCCGGAGCGCTGGCGATGGGCATCGCCTTCGCGGCGACGATCGGCGGCTTCGGCACCATCGTCGGCTCTCCGACCAATGCGATCGCCGTCGGAATCGTCGACCGGATCACCGGAGTCAGGATCGATTTCGTGACCTGGGCGATGTTCGGAATCCCGGTCGTGCTCATCTCGATTCCGCTTTGCTGGTTCATCCTGATGAAGGTCCAGCGCGTGAAGCCGACCGACTTCGACCCGGAAGCGGCGAAGAGCGGCATCGGCGACGTCGGCGCCTGGACGATTGCCGAGAAGAGGCTGATCCCGCTGATCGCCGCCGTGGTCGCCTGCTGGGTCGCCTTGCCGTTCCTGACCCCGTTGCTCCCGCGCGACAGCCTCACCGACGGCACCATCGCCATCGTCGGCGCGGTTCTGCTGTTCGTCATTCCCGACGGAACCGGCCGTGCCCTCATCAACTGGGACGAGGCCAACCGGGCGCCGTGGGGAGTGATCATGATGTTCGGCGGCGGCCTCGCGCTCGCGGCCGGCATCGGCCAATCGGGCCTCGCCGAGTGGCTCGGAGTGGCGCTTCAGCCGCTCGGCGGAGTCCACCCGCTGGTCATCGCCGCAGTCGTCACCGGGATCGTCATCCTGGTCACCGAATTCGCCTCCAACGTCGCCGCGGCGAGTGGAATCATGCCGGTCGTCGGCGGGCTGATCCTGGCGACGGGAGTCGATCCCCTGCTGCTCGCCATCCCCGCCGCCTTCGCCGCGAGCTGGGGCTTCATGCTCCCGGCGGGCACGGGGCCGAACGCCATCGCCTGGGCCACCGGCCACATCGCCCTGCCGCGAATGCTCAAGGCCGGGTTGCTGCTCGACCTCGCCGGCATCCCGATCATGGTCGGTACGGTTTGGGTTATCGGCGGTCTGGTCGGCTAGGCCATTCATCTGCCGGAACGGGGCTAGCGAGCGGCCCGACGATTGGGTTAGGGAGCCCGCGGGCAAACAGACCTCACCCCCCGGGGCCGCGCGCCCAGCCCCCCCCCGTGG
>JAEZHP010000103.1 GCA_023416515.1 Pseudomonadota bacterium
CTGCCTCCTCCGTGCGCTCCACGATGACCTTGCGCGTGCTGACCTCGACCAGTTCCATGGTCGTGCCCGGAGCCAGCCAGACATGCTCCACGGGCTCGCCCAGAAACGTACCCAGATCGAAGAAATACTGGCGGAACAGGTGAACGAACCCCGCCGGCGCCAGAACGCCGCTTCGGTCGCTAGGATCGATGTTGGCCAGTGGATCGGTGGGCGCGAACAGATCGCTCAGAGGCCGCGCCTCGACCACCTTGAAGAGCTTCTTGAGTTCGTTGGGATCGCTTCCGCCCTGAGCCTCGGCATAGGACAACAGAAAGGTCACGATCTGTGATTCATATTGCATGATCGCAAAATGCTGGTCGCGCACCTTTTTCAACGCGTCCGCATTTACCGGCTGGCCGGTCTTGAGGAAGTCCTGCCAGAGTTCCAGGCGCAGGCGATCGTTTAGCGCCTTCAGAGCGCCCTGCTGCTCGTCGCTGAGCGCGTTGAACTCGAAGATCGTGTTCCATTGGGCGCCATCGGGAAGCGCGCCGCCATGGCTTTGCACCCAGTTCTGAACCCCCGGCAGCACGTCTCGAAGGATGCGGCTGCCAAGATCCTTGGCGAGCAGCACGCGGTAGGGCGAAATGCCCGATGCGGCCACCGGAGGATAGGCGAGCCATTCATCGGGCTCGTTGCCACGCTCTTCACCGGGTCCCGGCTTCAAACGCGCGTCAAGGATCTTCTTGATGGCGGGATCGATGGCGACCCCGCCATATTTGATCCAGTCCTTGGTGAGACGGGATTGCCAGCCCAGCAGGGGCTGATAGACGCCGTAATGCTCGCTCGCGTAAGGCGGGACGCCTTTATACTTGTCTATATCCCTGAGAAGATCGAACACCGCATAGCACCTCTTCAAAAAGGCAACTACAACGTTTTCAGCCCGCGCCCAGTCCTTATGGATCTCGCAGATTTGCTGTGCCAGGTGAATTAACTAGAGATTATACATCATCAGCAGAGACAGTACAGGCAATGTTTGTAGTCTGCTTCTTTGCGACCTCATTCCGGACTTCACCAACTTCAACAATTTGGTGCTGGCTGCCGGGATCTTCCTGTTCTACGCGGGCATGGAGATGAACGCCATTCACGTCAAGGAACTCGACAATCCTTCCCGCAACTATCCCTTGGCGATCCTTATTTCCTCCGTTGTGACAGTAGCGATCTTCGTGCTCGGCACCCTCGCAATCTCCTTCATCATCCCGTCCTCCCAGATCAACCTGGTTCAGAGCCTACTGATCACCTACGATTCCTTCTTCAAGGTTTTCGGGATCGACTGGCTCTCACCGGTAATGGCAATAGCCCTTGCATTCGGCGTGCTGGGCGGCGTGACCGTGTGGGTCGCCGGTCCGTCTGCCGCTCTCGTGGTGGTCGGTCGTGCCGGCTATCTGCCCCCGTTCTTCCAGAAGCTCAACAAGCACGGCGCGCCCAGCCACATCCTGCTGCTCCAAGGTCTGATCGTCACATTCCTCGCCATCATGTTCGTCGTGCTGCCGTCGGTCCAAGCTGCCTATCAAATCCTGAGCCAGCTAACCGTGACGCTGTACCTGATCATGTATTTAATGATGTTCGCCGCCGGGATTTACCTTCGCCACACCGAGCCTCACACTCCAAGACCCTACCGAGTGCCGTTCGGTGCTGCCGGGATGTGGATTTTTGCCGGCATCGGGCTAATTGGCTCGCTGATCGCCTTTGTGCTCAGCTTTGTGCCGCCGTCCCAGATCTCGGTCGGCAGCCCCACAGCGTATGTTATGATCCTGATCGCCGGGAACATTGTCTTCGTTGCCATTCCCCTGATCATCTATGCCGTTCGCAAGCCGCACTGGAAAACGGAAGAGGGTTCTTCGGATTTCGAACCCTTCGGCTGGCAAAGGGAAGGCCGGCATCCCGGCGCGGTTCAAACTGCTGTAGCAACGCCCGGTCAGGCGGCGCCATCCACCACGGTAACGGCGGCGTCAGCCTCAACGCCGCCCGCCAAGTGATGTCTTGGTGCCGATAGGTACCTGAAGGAGCACAGCGATGGTTCACCCGGACGAAATACAAAAGTCGCTTGATGCCGGCCGAGCTGCAGGGCTTGCGGCGAGCGGGGGAAAGAATGCTGACTATATTCCGTACCTTGCCTCCGTGCCGTCAGACCTGTTCGGCCTTGCCATCGTGACCACAGACGGAGAGGTGTTCAAATCCGGCGACGCCGATTTTGCCTTCGCACTTGAATCCATATCCAAGGTCTTCACGCTGGCCCTCGTCATGGAAGACATCGGAGCGCCGGCGGTGCGCGAGAAGATCGGCGCCGACCCCACGGGGTTGCCATTCAACTCAGTGATGGCGCTGGAGCTTCATAATGGCAAACCGCTTTCCCCACTCGTGAACGCCGGGGCCATCGCGACCACAAGCCTGGTTCCCGGTGATACTGCCGATGAATGCTGGGCAAAAATACTGGATTGCCAGAGCCGGTTTGCCGGAAGGAAGATGGCTTTGAGTGATGAAGTCAATCAATCTGAACAAACCACCAATTTCCACAACCGGGGCATCGCATGGCTGCTCTTCAGCGCTGGGTC
>JAEZHP010000112.1 GCA_023416515.1 Pseudomonadota bacterium
CCTGTGGGGTGTCGACAAGGCCACGGGCGCGCGGCTGCCGCTGGTCCAGGTGCCGACCACCGCCGGCACCGGCTCGGAAGCGACCGCGGTCACCGTGATCACCGTCGGAGGAAGCGAGAAGCGCGGCGTCAACAGTCCTAACCTGCTCGCCGACTGGGCGATCCTGGACGCGACCCTCACCCTGTCGATGCCGCGCGGAGTGACCGCCGCGACCGGGATCGACGCCATGGTCCATGCGATCGAGGCATACACGTCGGCGCGGCTCAAGAACCCGATGTCGGACCTTCTCGCTCGCGAGGCGCTCAGGCTGCTCAGCGCGAATCTTCTCAAGGTGTGCGAGACGCCGAGCGATCTCGACGCCCGTAGCGCGATGCTGCTCGGCGCCCATCTTGCCGGTGTCGCCTTCGCGAACGCGCCGGTCGCCGGAGTCCATGCGCTCGCTTATCCGCTCGGCGGCCATTTCCATGTGCCGCACGGCGCCTCCAACGCCCTGATGCTGACCCACGTCCTTGGCCACAACATGCACGCCGCGATGCCGCTTTATGCCGAGCTCGGTCCGATCATCGACCCCTCCCTCGAAGGGCTCGGCCAGCAGGGGAGGGCGGCAGGCTTCGTCGAGGCGCTTGCCCGCTTGTCGCGCGAGGCGGGCGTTCCTCAGCGGCTCAGCGAGGTCGGCGTCAGCGAAGAGCATCTCGACCTGCTCGCGTCGGAGGCGATGAAGCAGGAGCGGCTGCTCATCAACAATCCGTGCCCGATCAGCCAGGCCGACGCCCGGCGTCTCTACGAGGCCGCGCTTTGAGCCGCGATGCGCTGAAGGGCAGGGACGCCTATCGCGTGTGGCGGGAGATCGGCACGCGTTGGGCCGACAACGACTCCTACGGCCACGTCAACAACACCGTCTATTATCAGTGGTTCGACACCGCGGTGAATGCGTGGCTGATCGAGGCGGGACTGCTCGACATCGAGCATGGGGACCCGATCGGCCTCGTGGTCGAGACCGGCTGTCGCTACGCCGCGCCGCTCAGCTATCCCGAGCCGGTCGAGGTCGGTCTTGCGGTCGAGCATCTCGGCCGCTCGAGCGTTCGCTACCGCCTCGGCATCTTCGGCAAGGGCGCGTCGCAGGCGGCGGCCGAGGGTCATCTCGTTCACGTCTATGTGGACCGCGCGGGCCGTCGTCCCGCGGCTCTACCGGCGGACTGGCGCTCGAAGATCGAGGCCATCGCCGCTCCCGCAGATCCCGCCAAGGAGGAACCAGATGCCCGACCGGATGGACGGAGGCTGCGCGTGCGGCCGGATCCGCTACTCGGCGCGGATCGAGACTGACGAGGCTTACCTCTGCCACTGCCGGATGTGCCAGCGCGCCACCGGAAGCATCTCGATCGCGTTCAAGAATCTGAAGAAGGCCGACATCGACTGGGTGCAGGAGCCCGACTGGTATCAAAGCTCGCCGATCGCCCAGCGGCCCTATTGCCGGGAGTGCGGCACCTCGCTCGGCTTCGCTTTCCCTGACAGCGACAATATCGATCTCACCGTCGCCTCCTTCGACGATCCCTCCCGCTTCCGCCCCAAGCACCATTTCGGCGCAGAGAGCATCCACCGCGCCTGGCTCGACACCGAGGGCCTGCCCGAATATGCGACCAAGGACTATCAGCCGCTGGTCGACCGCTGGGTGAAAGCCACGGGGAAGATGCCGAAGTGACACAATCGTCATGCTGAACTTGTTTCAGCATCCATGGCGACCCGGCGCCCGCGCCAACGGTTGCTCGCAGCGCCTGGTGGCACCATGGACCCTGAAACGAGTTCAGGGTGACGATTATGGTTGCTGACACGACGATCCATCATTTCACTGCCCCAGACGGGCAGCAAATCGCCTGGCACGAGATGGGCGAGGCGGACGCTCGGCCCGTCGTCCTGCTCCACGGCCTGTTCTCCAACGCCTTCACCAACTGGATCCGCTTCGGCCATGCCGAGGCGATCGCCGCCCAGGGCCTGAGGGCAATCATGCCGGACCACCGGGCCCACGGCGACAGCGCCAAGCCGCACGATGCCGCTTTCTATCCCAAGGACGTGCTCACCAGCGACGCCTTCGCCCTGATCCAGCATCTCGGCCTCACCGACTATGACCTGGTCGGCTATTCGCTCGGCGCCCGGACCGCGGCTCGGATGGTGGCCAAGGGCGCGAGGCCGCGTCGGCTGGTCCTCGCCGGAATGGGGCTCGAAGGCCTGCTCGGCACCCGCGGCCGCGCCGGCCACTTTCGTGACGTCCTCGAAAATCTCGGGAAGCACGAACGGGGCTCGCCGAAATGGCTTGCCGAGGCTTTCCTCAAGACCACCAAGGGCGACCCGCAGGCGCTGCTTCTCCTCCTGGACACCTGGGAGAATGTCGAGGAATCGGATCTCGACAAGCTGACAATGCCGACGCTGGTTGTCGCCGGAGCCGAGGACCACGACAACGGCTCCGCACCCGAGCTTGCCCAACGCCTCCCGAACGGAACCTACCAGGAGGTCCCGGGCGGCCACATGAGCAGCGTCACTCAGCCGGAGCTCGGCGCGGCGATCGCCGCCTTCCTGGGTTGACCGGCGCCGTCCTGCGGGAGCAAGGGCGGTCCATCCAGAACATAAACGCCTCAACGACCAACCCGATTTTCGAGGATGCGTAAATGAAAGCTCAAGCCTCCCTGCTCGCGCTTGCCGCCTCTCTGTGCCTGGCCGGCTGCGCCGCCGCTTCCGCCTCGCAGGAGCCGGCGACCGTTTCCGCCGCGCCTGCTGCGCAGCACGCAGCAGCGCCGGCGCAGGACGCGCCCGCCGCAGCGCCGACGGTCGCCGATGCCGAGACCTTCGTCGCCATGGCCGAGCGCCAGCTTTCCGAGCTGTCGGTGATCAATGCGCGCGCCCAGTGGGTCAACGCGACCTACATCACCCCGGATACCGACGCGCTCGCCACCCATTTCGGAACCCTCGGAACCGAGCTTCAGGTCCGCCTCGCCAACGAAGCCGCCCGCTTCGCCAATGTGCCGGGCCTCAGCTACGACACCCAGCGCAAGCTCAACATCCTGCGCACCGGCCTCGTTCTCGCAGCGCCGACGACGGAGGGCGCCGCAGCCGAGCTCAACCGCCTCTCGACCGACCTCCAGTCGCAATATGGCCGCGGCCGCGGAACGATGAACGGCGAGACCCTCAACGGCAACGAGATCGAGGCCCGCATGGGCACGGTCCGCAACCCGGCCCAGCTGCAGGAGATGTGGACCAGCTGGAACAACAATGTCGGCGCTCCGATGCGCGACGAATATCAGCGGCTGGTCGAGATCTCGAACGCCGGCGCCCGCGAGCTTGGCTTCGACGACACCGGCGCGATGTGGCGTTCCAAATATGACATGACACCGGCCGAGTTCGAGCAGCTCACCGAGCGGCTGTGGAACGAGGTGCGGCCGCTCTACGAGGCGCTCCACTGCTTCACTCGAGCCGGCCTAAACCGCCAATATGGTGACCAGGTCCAGCCGGCGACCGGGCCGATCCGCGCCGACCTGCTCGGCAATCTGTGGGCTCAGGAATGGGGCAACATCTACGACGTCGTCGCTCCGCGCGGCGCGTCCGGCCGCCCCGCCTACGACCTGACCCAGCTTCTCGAGCGCGCCAATTACACGCCGGAGCGGATCGTCCGTCAGGGCGAGAGCTTCTTCTCGTCATTGGGCTTCGCGCCGCTTCCCCAGACCTTCTGGGAACGCTCGATGATCACGCAGCCGCGCGACCGCGAGGTCCAGTGCCACGCGTCGGCCTGGGACGTCGACAATGTCGAGGACCTTCGCATCAAGATGTGCACCCGAGTCAACGGCGACGACTTCGTCACCGTGCACCACGAGCTCGGGCACAATTACTATCAGCGCGCCTACAACCAGCAGCCGTTCCTGTATCTCGACAGCGCCAATGACGGCTTCCACGAGGCGATCGGCGACACCATCGCGCTGTCGGTCACGCCGGAATATCTGCGCGAGATCGGGCTGCTCCGCGCCAACCAGATGCCGACCGAGGAGCAGGATCGGGCACTGCTTCTGCGCCAGGCGCTCGACAAGATCGCCTTCCTTCCGTTCGGTCTCCTCGTTGACCGCTACCGCTGGGGCATCTTCAACGGATCGATCACCCCGGCCAACTATCAGTCGGCGTGGGATTCGATGCGCCTTCAATATCAGGGCATCCGTCCGCCGGTCGCCCGCACCGAGCAGAATTTCGACGCCGGCGCCAAATATCACGTGCCGGCGAGCGTGCCCTACACCCGCTACTTCCTCGCGCGAATCCTGCAGTTCCAGTTCTACAAGGCGGCGTGCGACCAGGCGGGATGGACCGGGCCGCTCCACCGCTGCTCCTTCTACGGCAACCGCGAGGTCGGCCAGCGCCTCAACCAGATGCTCGCAATGGGCGCCTCGCGCCCGTGGCCGGAGGCTCTCGAGGCCTTCACCGGCAGCCGCGAAATGTCCGCCCAGCCGATGGTGGAATATTTCCGGCCGCTGCTCGGCTGGCTCGAGCAGCAAAACCGGGGCCGCCGCTGCGGCTGGTAAGCCGCGCTGATCGCTGGCGGCAGGTCCTCTACTGATTTATGCTCGCTTCGCTCCATCGGGGGGCGGGGCGAGCAGAGGGGGGACTGCCATGAAAGCGTCGATCGGAATCGGCTTGGCATTGCTTTTGGCGGCGGCGCCATCGGCGTCGGCCCAAGGCCCGGTGGCGAGCGTTCCGCTCGCGGCCGGGGAGATGCTTCTCGAGCTCAACAGCATGGGCAGCGCCACCGTCCGCGCAGATTCGGCCGAGGTGAACATTCAGATCGCGCTTCAGGGAAGCGACGAGGCGGACCTTCGTCGCAAATATGACCGCGTCGTCGCCCGCCTTCGTGCAGCGGCCCGCGATTCGCGCGGCGAACTCGAGGTGCAGGAGCTGACCTCCTTCGCGGACATGGTGGTCAACGCGGTGGAGACCAATATGGCGGGTTTCGACGTGGTCGAGGCCGGTCAGGACGAACATTCGGGCTCTTCCGGCGCCGTGATCCGGCTGCGCGACCTCAGCCGGATTGAGGCCCTGACGCGCACGCTCGAAGGGATCGAAGGCGTTTATTCCGATGTTCGTTACAGTGCCTCGGACATGTCCGCGGTCCGCCGTCAGGCGCGGGACACCGCGATTGCGTCGGCGCGGGCCGAGGCGGAGTCCTACGCGGCGTCGATGAACATGCGGGTCTCCCGCATCGCCCGGGTGACCGAGCGCGTAGAGGCCGATTTCATGGCGCTGATGATGGGCGACCCGGCATTGCAAAATCTCGCCATGTCCGGAGCGCCGGGCAGCGACCCGAACGTCCCCGCCTACGTGCGGATCGGCGTCGACTTCATCCTTTCGCCTCGGTGATGCGGGGCGGCGCTATTGCGATTGCCTGCGCGCTCGCCCTCGTTCCGGGGCAGGCGCTGGGGCAGGGGCGTTGGACTCCCGAGGCAGCGGAGAACCGCCAGCTCCTGCCGACTTTCAACTATGCGACGGTCGAAAGCGTGCTCGACGAAATCGGCGCGCGTCACGAGCGGCGCGGAACGCCCTCGCGGCCGAGCCTTCTCGTCACCTTTGCCAGCGGCCGGCGCGCGGCGATCGTGTTCGGCGCCTGCTCGAGCGACGGCAATGTGTGCCGGGCGATCAGCCTTCAGGGTGGCTGGGAGCGGCCGCAGGGCGCCTCGAGCGAGCGCGCCGCCGCTGCGCTGCTCGCGTTCAGCCAGCGCTACGCCTTCTCCCGCGCGTTCATGCTGCCCAACGGCAATCTTGCGCTTCAGCGCTACCTCACCGCGGATTATGGCTTCGTCCGCGGCAATCTCGCCGTGAACCTGCTCGCCTTCGCGGCGCAGATGGACCTGTTCGCCCAGGAAGTGCTGGCGCCGCTCTCGCGCTAGAGCTGGCCCAGCATGTGCTCGGCGCCGGAGACACCGTAACCGCCCGGCTCCTCGACGTTGAGCTGGGTCACCACGCCGTCCTCCACCACCGCCGACCAGCGCTGGCCACGGGTTCCCATGCCGAATTTCGAGCCGTCCATGGTGAGACCGAGCGCCTGCGCGAACTGGCCGTTTCCGTCGGCGATCATGGTGACGTCGTCGGCGTCACTGGCCTTCTGCCAGGCGGACAGGACGAAGGCGTCGTTGACCGCGGTGCAGGCGATCTCGTCGATCCCCTTGGCCTTCAGCTCGTCGGCCTTGTCGACGAAGCTCGGCAGGTGGCGGGCGGAGCAGGTGGGCGTGAAGGCGCCCGGAACCGAGAACAGGGCGACCTTGCGGCCGGCGAAGAACTCGTCCGTCCCGACCGGCTGCGGACCGTCCGGGGTCGCCTTGACGAGGGTCATGCTTGGAATGCGTTCGCCGACCTGGATGGCCATCTTCACTCTCCTGTGCTTCGAGTCCTGCGCGCCCTAGCAACCCAGTCGGCTTCCGGCCAGTGGCGCGGTGCCTTCCCCGCTCCTATATCGGCCGCCATGGAGACGCCCCGCTTCGTCACCGGCCAATTCCTTCTCGCCATGCCCGGCATCGGCGACCCGCGCTTCGAGCGCTCGGTCATCGCGATGTGCTCCCATGACGAGGAGGGTGCGCTCGGCATCGGTCTCGGCCGGATCATCCCGCGACTGGGCTTCCACGACCTGCTGATTCAGCTCGACATCGAGCCGGGAGTCGCTCCCAATGCGCCGATCCATCTCGGCGGCCCCGTCGAGCCGTCGCGCGGCTTCGTCATCCACAGCCGCGATTGGGGCGGACAGGAAAGCGTCGACGTCGCCGGGCGCTGGACCCTGAGTCCGACCATCGACGTGCTCCAGGCGATCGCTTCGGGAATGGGCCCGGCGCGATGGGTCGCGGCCTTGGGCTATGCCGGCTGGGGCGGCGGCCAGCTCGACGAGGAACTCACCCGCCATGGCTGGTTCGTCGCTCCGGGCGACGACGAGTTGCTGTTCGAAGGCACCGCCGAGAGCCGCTGGAACCAGGGGTTCAAGGCCGCCGGAATCGACCCGCGGCTGCTCACCGCCGACTACGGCACGGCGTGATCGGGCCGGATTAGGGTTAACGCGGCGCTAACCGCGTTCGATGAAGCGCCCTTATCTCCTTCTATACCATTAGCATAGCGCGGCCCCCCGAACGGGCCGGGCAGGAGCCCATATGGCTATGCGTAAGGGATCAGGAGCGGAGGACGGGCCGATCGGCCGCGGCGTGCTGCGCCGGCTCGCTCGCGACAAGAAGGGCAACACCCTCGCCATCGTTGGAGCGGCGCTCGTGCCGCTGACCGCGATGATCGGCTCCGGCGTCGACATGAGCCGCGCATATATGGCCAAGCAACGGCTTCAGAGCGCGTGCGACGCCGCCGCGCTCGCCGGACGCCGGGTCATGACCAACGACCAGATGAGCAACGCGGTCCGCGACGAGGCGCGCGCCTATTTCAACTTCAACTTCGCACAGAATGCCTACCAGACCGCGAGCTTTACGCCTGACGTGTCGCGCTCGGGCCCCGGCACGGTCCGGGTGAGCGCGGCGACAACGATCCCGACCAGCATTATGAGGCTCTTCGGCTATACGAGCCTGCCACTGAGCGTGACCTGCGACGCGTCGTTGAACTACGTCAACACGGACGTCCTGCTGGTGCTCGACGTCACCGGCTCGATGAGCACGGCGCTGGACGGGTCGACCCGCATTGTCGCGCTGCGCGACGCGGTGATGGCGCTCTACGACCAGCTCGCGCCGATTCAGGCCCAGCTCGAGGCGGCCGGGCTTCGGCTACGCTACGGGATTGTGCCCTATTCAAGCACGGTCAACGTCGGCGAGCTTCTCCGCAGCGCGAACGTCAACAATCTCGCCGAAGAGGCGGAATATTCGACGATCGTCGCGAACTACAACACGCCGGTCTACATTCCTCAGCAGGGAACTCCGGAGCCCGCGGTTGAGCAAGTCTACAACCGGGCAATCACCCGCGCAGATTGCGACAGCTACGGGCGCAACGTGACCTTCTCGGGCTTCACTCCAAGTGCGTCGCAGGGCGGCGGCCCGCCGCCCAACCCGTCATGGTCGCGCACCTTCGAGAACAACGAGTCGGCGGGCGTCGATTGGGGCTGGCCGGGCGCTACGGTCGCGTCGGGAACCACTCGCAGCTGCCGGCGCCGATATGTCGAAGTCGATACGACCTACACGACCGAATACCGTTTCACGAATTCCGAGTACCGCACGGAATCGATCGACACGTCGCCGTTCAGGACCAGCAATACGGCCCGCGTCGCCGTGGATTTCAACGGGACGGTTGCGACCCCCGGCATTCGCGATCTCTTCGAGCTCGCGCGAGACGGCATCGGCGTGTCGACCGGGACGACCACCTGGAACGGCTGCATTGTCGAACGCGACACGGTGAGCACCATCACCCCCACATCTCCGGTGGGTGTCGGGGACATCCCGGCCAACGCATTCGATCTGAACATCAACCTGATTCCGACCAATGACGATACGCGCTGGCGCCCAATGCTCCCGGACATCACGTTCAGGCGGACGGCTGGCTCCGTCACCTCGACCACTGGAGCGCTGGCCAACTCCTATTGTCCGGTGGGCGCCCGCCGTCTCGCCGCCTGGAACCGCAGCAATCTGCTCAATTACGTCAACAGCCTGCAGCCGGTGGGAAGCACCTATCACGACATCGGCATGATCTGGGGTGCCCGGTTGATTTCGAATGCCGGGGTCTTCGGTGACAGTCCCGACAATTTCAACAACATGCCGGTCGCCCGCCACATCATCTTCATGACCGACGGCGCGATGGACACCGACAACGGAATCAATGCCTTCCAGGGCATCGAGCGGAACGACAAACGCGTCAGCGGGATGTCGAACCCGTCGGAAACCGAGCTCAACGGACGGCACATGCAGCGCTTCCGAATGGCCTGCAACGCGGCCAAGAATAACAATACCTCGATCTGGGTGATCGCCTTCGCCGGCACCACGGTGAGCGGGCCGATGCTGGAGTGCGCGAGCAATCCCAACCAGGCGTCGACGGCGACCAACCGCCAGCAGCTGATCGATCGCTTCGCCGAGATCGGCCAGAATATCGGCGCACTGAGACTGACGCAGTGATCGCCTCCGCCCCCCGCAACCGGTTGGTGCGCGACAAGCGCGGCGCCACGATCATCGAGTTTGCGATGATCCTTCCGGCGCTGTGCCTCATCCTGCTCGGGACGTTCGAGCTCGGCTATCGGATGTACGTCGCGTCGGTCGTCCAGGGCGCGCTCCACGAAGCGGCACGAATGGCGACGGTCGGCGGCGTGACGACGACTCAGATCGACACCCAGGTGAAGCGCCGGCTCTATTCGTTCAGCCATGCCGCCACCATCGTGACCTCGACCGACAGTTACGACGAGTTCAGCCAGGTCAGCCTGCCGGAGCGGATCACGTCGGACACGACTCCGCTGGGCCAGTACAACGCCGGCGACTGCTACGAGGATTACAACAACAACCAGCGCTACGATGTCGATCGCGGGCGGGGCGGAATGGGCCAGTCCGATGACATCGTCCGCTACCAAGTGAGCATCAGCTATCCGCGGATGTTCCCGGTCGCGGGATTTTTCGGCTGGAGCAATACCGACACGATCACCGCCAACACGGTGCTTCGCAACCAGCCTTATGCCGGCCGAAGCATCCCCACTCCTTCGGTGCGCTGCTCATGACCGGATCGCATCCTGTGCTCGCCCGCCGGCCCCGGCGCGCGCTGCTTCGCGAGCTTCGCGGCTGCAACAGCGGCCTGGCGCTGACCGAGTTCGCATTCTCGCTGCCGATCCTGCTGGCGCTGAGCTTATACGGCTTCGAGACGGCCAATCTCGCGATTGCGCATCTTCGGGTCAGCAACATTGCCACGATTACTGCCGACAGCGCCGCGCGCGTTCGCGACAGCATCGACGAGGCGAACATCGTAGAGCTGATGACCGGCGCCAAGATGACTGGCAACTCGATCCGCTTTGCCGAGAACGGCCGCATCTTCCTCACCGACATCGAGCGGCACACCGACGGTCGCCAGTGGATCCGCTGGCAGCGGTGTGACGGCGCCCTGAATGTCGCCTCCTCCTACGGCCCCGATTTTCGGCCTAAGCGAGCCAATGGCGCGGTCATCGCCGACGGTACTGAAATCTATCAGTCGAATCGGACGACCTTGTCGGACGCGAGCCAGCGCAGCGATCCAACCTATTCGACCCTGACCGCGGTCGGGCCTGCCGGTCGCCAGATCTCGGCGGCCTCGGGGACCGCGGTGATGGTGGTGGAGGTCGTGTACAATTACCAGCCGATCGTCTCGGAGCGGCTCTTCGGCCCGATCCAGATCCGCTATGAGAGCGCCTATAGCGTTCGCCAGCGCAGCGATCAGTCGCTGCGCAATGCCGGCCGGATAACGCCGCGCAGCTGCAATGCCTTTCAGGCCTGACCAGAAGTCCTAGTTCGATTCCTGGGGTTGCTGAGCTCTGCTCGGAGGCGCCATCGGTCCCGAGCTGGGCGCGACGCCGGCCTGCACTCCCCAGCCGCCCTCGCCGCTCGTCGGCCTGCTCCAGCCTGCGGACGCCGAAGCCGAGGCGGCTCGGGGCGCGGATTGCTGCGGATGCGGCCCGGCCGCGGCCTGAAGGGCAGGGGCAGGGGCAGGGGCGCTGACCCGCTCCGGCGGCACGCGGATGTCGGTCACGCCGGATTTCGCCATCTCAGCCCGGAATGACGCTCTGGCATCGTTGCGAATCTGCTCGGCGACCGGGTCCGGCGCGGCGCGGAGGTTGTCACCCTCGCGCTCGGGCGTGGTGTTGCCGTTGGGCCAGAAACCTCCCGTGCCCACCATCGCGGACGCCGATGCTTCGGGCGAGGCCGGGCTGCCATCCGAGCTGCTTGCCGCATCCCCCGTGGGCGTGCCCGCGGTCGTCCAGCCAAGCGCGAGTCCGCCCAGGATTACGGTCCCGAACAGGCCAAGGTCCTTCACGCCCATGCGTCGACACCTCCCAGCATGCGGACAGACTACGGCAAACGCCGTTAAAGAGCGGTTGCCGCTCGTTGCGAGCAGTGGCGTCGAGGGAGGGGCCTGGAAACATATAAAGATATCTTTATATTTGAAATTCGGCCGGGCTCGCGCTAGGGCGCGCGTCACAAACGCCCAACTTTCGCAAATTCAGGAGCAGTCCCTTGGCCACGCAGCCCAAGTCCAACTTTGACGACTATGTCATTCGCGATCTCAGCCTCGCCGACTTCGGCCGCAAGGAGATCGAGATCGCCGAGACCGAAATGCCGGGCCTGATGGCGCTGCGCGATGAGTTCGGCGCGTCGAAGCCGCTGAAGGGCGCGCGCATCACCGGCTCGCTCCACATGACCATCCAGACCGCGGTGCTCATCGAGACGCTCGCCGATCTCGGCGCCGAGATCCGCTGGGCCTCGTGCAACATCTTCTCGACCCAGGACCATGCCGCCGCCGCAATCGCCGCGCGGGGCATCCCGGTGTTCGCCGTGAAGGGCGAGACGCTCGAGGAATATTGGGATTACGTGGTCCGCATCTTCGACTGGGGCCAGGATACGACCTGCAACATGATCCTCGACGATGGCGGCGACGCCACCATGTTCGCTCTGTGGGGCGCGCGCGTCGAGGCCGGCGAAGAGCTGTTCACCCCGTCGAACGAGGAAGAGGAAATCTTCGCCGCGACCCTGAAGCGCTTCCTCGCGGAGCGTCCGGGCTACCTCACCAAGACCGTCGCCGCGATCAAGGGCGTCTCGGAAGAGACCACCACCGGCGTCCACCGCCTCTATGAGCTCGCCAAGCAGGGCAAGCTTCCGTTCCCGGCGATCAACGTCAACGACAGCGTCACCAAGTCGAAGTTCGACAATCTCTACGGCTGCAAGGAAAGCCTCGTCGACTCGATCCGCCGCGCCACCGACGTCATGCTCGCCGGCAAGATCGCCGTCGTCGCCGGCTTCGGCGATGTCGGTAAGGGCTCGGCCGCTTCGCTGCGCAACGGCGGCGCGCGCGTGCTGGTGACCGAGATCGACCCGATCTGCGCGCTTCAGGCGGCGATGGAAGGCTATGAGGTCGTGACGATGGAAGAGGCGGCGACGCGCGCCGACATTTTCGTCACCGCGACCGGCAACATGGACGTGCTCACGCTCGACCATATGCGCGCGATGAAGAACATGGCGATCGTTTGCAACATCGGCCACTTCGACAGCGAGATCCAGATTTCGGCGCTGAACAACATGAAGTGGACCGAGATCAAGCCGCAGGTCGACGAGGTCGAGTTCCCGGACGGCAAGAAGATCATCGTGCTCGCCAAGGGCCGCCTCGTGAATCTCGGCTGCGGCACTGGCCATCCGAGCTTCGTGATGAGCTCGTCCTTCACCAACCAGGTTCTCGCTCAGATCGAACTTTGGACCAAGGCGGAGACGTACGAGAACAAGGTCTACGTCCTCCCGAAGCATCTCGACGAGAAGGTCGCCGCGCTCCACCTCGACAAGCTCGGCGTGAAGATGACGACCCTCAGCCAGAAGCAGGCCGACTATATCGGGGTGCCGGTCGAAGGCCCGTTCAAGCCAGATCATTACCGCTACTGATCCGGGCGCAAGCACAAGCAAGGCCGGCGAGGGAGCACCTCGCCGGCCTTTTTTGTTGCGTTTCTCAGGCGCTCGGGCCGTCGAGAGCCTCGAACAGGGAGGTGACGGCCCGCTGCTCGTCCTGATCGAGCTCGGGCCTCCACACGTCGAAGATCAGCAATATGCGGTCGGACGTGCCTCCGTTCCACGCCTCGTGCTCGACGGTGTCGTCGAACACGAGAAGCTTGCCTTCCTCCCATTCGCGGGTCTCGCCCCCTACCCGGAAGCCGCAGCCCGGCGGCACGACCAGGGGAAGGTGGCAGATCAGGCGGGCATTGAGCATTCCGTGATGCGGAGGAATGCGTGCGCCCGGCTGAAGCCGGGAGAAGAGGACCGAGGGGGCTCGCACGGTGATGTGGGGAAGCGGGGCCTGCTGGACCGCTGCCAGCGTCCGCGGAAAATGGTCGGCGAGCCCGGCGACGGGGCTGCCTTTCTCCCAGATGTAGAGAGTGCTCCAGGCCGGGTTGTCGACGAGGCCATGATATTCGCTGCGCGGCCGATCCGGATTGCTCAGCATGTAGGGTGAGAAGCCGTCCTCGCCCCGCGCGAGCCAGGCGGTCAGCTCCTCCTGGATTGCACCGGTCTGGGCCTCGAGAGCCGCTGCCCATGGCAGCTCCTCGCGCTCATAGTAACGGCGCTGCGGAAGGTCGGGATAATAATAAGTGGTCGGGCGCTGGAGCTCGAGCTCAGCGTGCTGGCGGCCGGTCAGCAGGTCCAGCGACTTCTGGAAGCGGGGAGGGCGCTTCCCCTCGGGAAAGCCCGCCTGGCTCAGGGAGTCGAGCAGATGCCGCTCGAAGCGGCCCTCGGCCGCCGCGATCGCCGCCTGGGCGCGCTCGATCGGCTGCTTCAGGCTCATCGGAAGCGGACCTCCGCGGGCCGAAGCGGCGCGAAGCGCGGCCTTGTAGAAGGCCACGGCATTGCGCTCTTCTCCGGCGGCGTTGCGATGGTCGCCCTTCGCCACCAACGCCTCGACGTTCCTCGGATCGCTGCTGAGCAGCCGGTCAATTTCGGCTTCTGAAGATGTCATGGCCCTGTCTTAGCGGGCCGAGGGATCGGTCACAGCAGCTTTTCGCCTCGTCGATCAGCCAAAAAAAAGGGGCCGCCCAAAGGCGGCCCCCAAATTGTGCAATGAGCGGTCTTAGAAGTCGACGCGCGCACCGGCGTAGAAGTAGCGACCGATCGGATCGTAGGGAACGCCGCCCTCGTTACCCATCAGGAACAGCGGCGGCAGCGTGTCGAACACGTTATCGACGCCCATGTAGAACTGGAAGCGCTCGGTAGCGTTGAACGCGAACCGGAGGTTGTGGGTGAAGGTCTCCGGGTACTCGTTCGGGAAGAACGCATCCGGGTTGGCCGGGGTACGGCCGTCCACGGTGTAGTAGTTCTCATACGCACCGACGACCTGCTCACCGACGTAGTTCATCGAGTAGCGGATGTCGAAGTTACGCAGCGACAGGTTCGCGGTGAAGTTCGCCGCGAGTTCCGGATCGCCCAGCTCGAACAGGATCTGATCGCGGAACGTCGGATCTGTCGGGCTGGTGTAGTTGTTGCGCTTGATTACGTAGGTCGCAATCGCGCGCAGGTTCAACCGGACATCTTCGCTAAGCCGCCGGGTGTAGGCGAGCTCGAAGTCGATGCCGTCCGCCCGGTACTTCGCGAAGTTGACGCCGGCCGAAGTGAGGGCCGGGTCAGCGAAGGTGAAGTCGGGGTTACGCGGATTGATCAGGCTGCAATACTGGTTCGGCTGCGGCAGATCGTAGCACTGGTTCAGGATGGTCTGAGCCCCGAGGACGGCGATCAGGTTGTTCACCGTGATCCGGTAGTAGTCGACCGTGAAGCTCAGGCCTGGAACCATGCTCGGCGTGAACACGAAGCCAGCGGTGTAGCTGTCCGAGGTCTCCGAGGTCAGGTTCGGGTTACCCGCGGACAGGAAGCCGATCGTCTGCGAGCGAGCCGGAGCGTTGATGAAGCCGGCAGGGATGCCCTGAGCAGCGCAATTGGTTGCACGGTTCGGGGTTCCGTTGTTGATGTTCTGGATGTCGCAGGGATCGCCGACGAAGCCGAAGTTCTGCGACGGAGCCGAGTACAGGTCGCCGAGAGTCGGGACGCGGATCGAGTGCGAGTAGTTCGCACGGAAACGCAGATCCCGGATCGGAGCCCAGGTGCCGTTAAAGTTGTAGGCGAAAGTGTCACCCGCGCTGGTGTTGTAGTCCGAGTAACGGGCTGCTGCGGTGACGGTCAGTTCCTGGGCAAACGGCACGTCGCGAAGCAGCGGCAGTTCGAGCTCGCCGAACGCTTCCTTCACCTCGAACGCCGGCGGATCGAATTCCGGGAAGGCGTTGAAGAAGGTGCCGCCGGCCGAGGACAGCGGATCCGCGATCTGATAGGCCGTCTCACGGCGATATTCGCCGCCGATCACGAAGCGGGCAGGACCGCCCGGGAACTCAAACAGCTGCGACAGATCGCCGTTGACGTAAGCGAGGATGTCAAGCTGCGACGCATCGCTGTCCAGGTACGACGTGGTGTTGACGAAGGCGAGAGCCTCACGCGACGGACGGCCTTCGCCGAACATGTTGATCGGAACGCAGTCCGGCCGGGTGACGGTGGTCTGATTGACGCGGCAGACGATCTGGCCGGCGGAGTTGCGAACGGCGTCATAGGCAAGCAGGAAGCCGTCGAAATTGCCGTTCACGTCGGTCAGAACCAGGTCGTTCAGCTCGTCCTGGTGGATCTTGACCTCACCATAGGTGGCCGAGATCTCGTAGTTCCAGTCGCCGTTGAACTCGCCGCGGAAACCGCCGACCACGCGCCACGTGTCGCGCTCGACGATCTCGCTACGGCCGCCGAAGTCGACGTTGAAGCGGCCCAGCGGAACGGTCTGATTGGAGACCGCGCCGTTGGAGCAGTAGCCGAGAGCCTGGATCTGCGCGAGGTTCGTGATGAACGCGTTGTCGCAGCGCAGGTTCGGGGCACCGATGGTGTTGGCGATCGACTGGAAGAAGCTCGGCTGGCCTTCCTGAAGCGACCGGATGTGGACGTACTTGCCCTCGAAGAAGGGCTGGAACGCCGGCGAGATGTCGATGTGGCCGAGGACGTTCGCGGTGTAGCGGTCCAGACCGGGAGCGAACTGGCCGGTCTCGCGCAGAGTCGAACCGAGCACAGTGTCATTCGGATTGGCAATATAGTTTCCGGATCCGATCGGACGGAAGTCTAAAGCCGGACGCGTCTCAACGAGGTTGCCGCTTGTGTTGAAACGGAACAGGCGCGGCGCGCCCTGAGCGGTGCCCGGATTGTAGCAGCGGGCAGCGCCGATCGCGGCACTGGCGCCGCCGGGGCCGAAAGCCGCGCTTTGGCACTGGGCGAGCGAAGCGTTCGCCTCGAGCGTGCCGCCGGTCGAGATGCGGGCATTGCGGACGCCGCAGAACAGCGTCTGGTCCGGAACGCCGTTGCCGGCGCGCGGCTCACCCGCCGTGTTCTCCGCCAGGTTAAACTGGCAACGGCCGTTCTGGAACCCCTGGATACGGCGATCGCGGAAATAGAGCGGCTCGGCGTGCGCATATTCCAGGTTGATCGCCAGGTTGGCGCGGTCATCGAGGAAGTTCTGGCCGGCGGTCAGCGAGGCGAAATAGATTCCGCGGTCGCCCTCGTCCGAGATGCCGCCCTGCGCGCGAAGGCGAACGCCCTCGAAATTGTTGCGAAGGACGAAGTTCACGACGCCGGCGATGGCGTCCGAGCCGTAAACCGCCGAGCTGCCGCCCGTCACCACGTCGACGCGCTCGATGAGATCGGTCGGGATGGTGTTGGTGTCGACGATGAAGTCGCCCGGGCTCGCAGTGACGTGGCGGCGGCCGTTGACGAGGACCAGGGTGCGGGTCACGCCGAGACCGCGAAGGTCGAGCAGGTTCAGGCCGGTGGTGCCGATGAAGCGAGTCGAGTTCGCCTGGCTGTAGGTCGAGCGGATCGCCGGAAGGTCGTTCAGCGCGTCGCCGACGTTGACGTCGCCCTGCTCGGTCAGGTCAGCGGCGCTGACCGACGTCACGGGGACGTTCGATTCGAGGTTCGGGCGACGGATGCGCGAACCGGTGACGGTGATCTGGTTCTCGCCCTGCGCGGGCTCGCCCTGCGCGCCGGTCTGAGCGACGGTGCCGCTCTCGAGTTCAACCTCGGACTGGCCGGGCTGGCAGTTCCGATCGGCGGGGTCGCAGGTCGGCTGGGCATTTCCGACGGTGCCGGTCTCGGCATAAGCCGGGGCGGCGAGCGCGAGCGCGAGGCCCACGAACGATGCGGAGCAGAGCGCGCTCCGACGGAGCGTGACTGTCTGTCTCATAGAATCTGGAATCCTTTCAAAGGGGCAGCCTCAGATGGGCGGGACGCTGGGCGACTGAGGCCCTTGGATCAAGCGGCATGGTCGTTCCGTTCACAGAAAGTTCAGGACTGTAGCAGTTCTGCAACATTGCCGCGGAAGCACTTCTTGACGCCGGGTCCTGGCCGGTTCGATCTCTTTCGTGGCGCCTTTCCGAAACCGCCCAGGCCTGTCTACAAGGATGGCCGATGGTCACCCTTTCCGCATCAGCCGCTGCCTTGCTGGCCGTGTTCGCCGGCGCCTGGCTGGCCGTGGCCTTGTGGGCGACGTTGCGCGGGCGCCGCACCGCAGTGCTCGCATCGACACAGCGGCGGGAGCTTGCCCGGCTCGGCGGGCTGCTCGCCTCGGGTCCGGCGATCCCGCTCGTCGTCAGGCGCGACGGCACTCTCGAGGGCGGCGAGCGGCTTGCCGCTCTGCTCGGTATGGAGGGTTTGCCGCGGCGCTTCGCCGAGATGGTCGCCGAGAGCGGCGCGTTTTCCCCGGACGAGGCAGCGATGCTTTCGCAGCGTCTCGCCGAGGCCTCGCGCGGCGGCGGGACCGCCGTGCTGGTGCTCCGGCCAGCGGCGTCGAGCCGAATTCTGCGCTTCGAGATCGCTCCGGCGCCGTCGGGCTTCGGAGGCAATGCGGCCATCATCTGGATCATCGACGTCACCGACCAGGAGCGCCGCGCCGAGGCCCATGCCGCCGAAGCGGAGCGCCAGGCCGCGGCTCTCGATGCACTGTCCGGGCTGATCGAGGCCGCGCCGTTCCCAATCTGGCATCGCGGTCCCGACCTCAGGCTTGCGCTGGTCAACAGTGCCTATGTCGCCGCGGTCGAAGGACGCGATTCGTCACAGGTCGTGCAGGACGGGATCGAGCTCATTGACGAGGCGGGCGGGCGCAATGCGACGCGCGAGGCCGCCGAGATTCGCGAGCGCGGCGAGCCGGTTCACCGCATCGTCCCCGCCACCATCGCCGGCGAACGGCGGATGATGCACATCGTCGAGCTTCCGGTCGGACCGTCCGGGGTCGCCGGCTTCGCGATGGACGTGGAGGATCTGGAGCAGACCCGCGCCGAGCTGGCCCGCTTCGTCCAGGCCCAGCGCGACATGCTCGACCGCCTGTCCGCGGGAGTCGCTCAATTCTCCAAGGATCGAAGCCTAATCTTCTTCAACCAGCCGTTCGCTCGGCTGTTCGGCCTCGGCGGCGAGTTCCTCGCCGACCGCCCCGAGTTCGACCGAGTGATCGATGCGATGCGCGACGCCCGCAAGCTTCCCGAGCCGCGCGACTATCCCGGCTGGAAGGCCGAGCGCCGGGCCTGGTTCACCGAAGGGCTGGCTGCGATCGAGGAGGATTGGGAGCTCCCCGACCGGCGCCACCTGCGGGTGCTCGCCCAGCCGCTCCCGGACGGCGGTCTCCTCGCGATCTTCGAGGACCGAACTCGCCAGATGATGCTCGAATCGGACCGCGAGCGCATGGTCCAGGTCCAGACCACGACCTTCGACAACCTCGCCGAGGGGATCGCGGTGTTCGCGTCGAGCCGACGCCTCAAGCTGTGGAACGACCGCTTCCTCACCTTGTGGGGCCTCAATGAAGCCGACCTCGCGGAGCGGCCGATGGTCGAAGCGATCGCGGCGCAGATCGGCAAGCTGGTCAAGCGCCCGCGCCAGGCGGTGCTTGTCCGCGACCTCATCCGCGCGGCCATCTCGACCCGGCGTCCGCGAAGCGGCCGACTGTCGCTCAAGGACGGCCGCGAATATGAGCTCGCGGCAATCCCGATTCCCGCCGATGACGTGCTGTTCACAATCCTCGACGTTACCGACAGCGCCCGGGTCGAGACAGCGCTTCGCGAACGGACGATGGCGCTGGAGGAGGCCGACCGGGTCAAGACGGCGTTCGTGTCGAACATCAGCTACGAGCTTCGAACGCCTCTGACCTCGATCGCCGGCTTCGCCGAGATGCTCGAGGGCGGCTATGCCGGCAAACTGCCCGGGACAGCGAACGATTATGTCGGAGCGATCATCGCCAGCGTCGGCCGCCTGTCCGCCCTGATCGACGACATCCTCGACCTTACCCAAAGCGACATGGGAAGCCTCCTCCTCGCCGAGGACGAGATCGACCTTGCCGATCTCGGCGAGGCGGTCGCCCTTCAGGCCCGCGACATGGCTGGGGCCAAGCAGATCGAGTTCGAGGCGACGATCGACGCTTCGGCGGGCACGATCACGGGTGACCGCCGGCGCCTCAACCAGGCGATGTTGAATCTCCTGCGCAACGCCATCCACTTCACTCCGGAGGGCGGGCGGGTCACTCTCACGGTGCGCGGCAGCGAGGCCGAGGCCCAGCTGATCGTCTCCGACAACGGCCCCGGCATCCCGCCGGCCGAGCAGGCACGGGTGTTCGACCGCTTCCAGAGCAGCGCTGCCCAGAGCGACGGGGGAATGGGCCTCGGAATGCCGCTCGCCCGCCAGTTCGTCGAGGCGCATGGCGGCACGATCAAGATGACCTCTGAGCTGGGCAGCGGCACGACCTTCCAGGTGACCCTGCCGCGCACCGAGGGCCAGCGCGCCGCGCATCGCGCCCTCGCTGCACCTCACAGCGGCGAAGCGCAGGCTCCCGCTTGAACATGATCCACCTGCCCGACGAGCAGGCGACCGAAGGGTTCGGCCGTGCGATCGCGCTGCTGCTTCGCCCTGGCGACGTGATCGCCCTGTTCGGAACGCTCGGCGCCGGCAAGACCAGCCTTTCGCGCGGAATCCTGCTCGGCCTCGGCCATGACGGGGAGGTTGCGAGCCCGACCTTCCCGATCGTGCAGACCTACGATCCGCCCGACGTCTCGCTCCCGGTGTGGCACGTCGACCTCTACCGCATCGAGGCCACCCACGAGCTCGAGGAGCTGGGCCTGGACGAGGCGCTGACCGACTCGGCGCTGCTCATCGAATGGCCGGAGCGGCTTCCGGCGCTGTGGCCGGGCACGCTTCAGCTGCGGCTCGAGCACGACCCCCGTGGAGGCCGCAACTTGACAGCTTCGGTGCCGACCGCTTGGGAGCGCCGATGGCCTCCACGATGATTCCGCCGGCTCAAGCGCCTGATTTCCTTGCGGCGCATGGCTGGGCCGGCGCCGAAATTCGCCCGCTTGCCGGCGATGCGAGCTTCCGCCGCTATTTCCGGGTCCATGGTGCGGACGGCGAGACCGCGGTGCTGATGGATGCGCCGCCGCCTCACGAGGATCCGCGGCCGTTCGTCGCCGTCGCCGAATGGCTCGCGCATGCCGGCCTGTCGGCCCCGTGCATCCTCGCGGCCGATTACGAGCAGGGCCTGCTCCTTCTCGACGATTTCGGCGACCGGCGCCTCCGTGAGACCCTGGACGAAAGCCCGGAGCGCGAGCAGGCGCTCTACGCCCAGGCGACCGACCTGCTCGTCCATCTCCACGCCCTCCCGGCGATGCCCGGCCTCAAGCCGCACGGCCTGGAGGAATGGCTGAACGAGATCGCACTGTTTCCCGAATGGTATTGCCCGGCCCTTGGCCTCGAGGTCGATGTCGAGGGCTATCGCTCGGCCTGGGAAGAAGCGCTGGCGCCGGTCGCGGCCGACGGGCACGCGCCGGTCACGGTGCTCCGCGACTATCATGCCGAGAACATCATGCTGATCACCGGTCGCGAGGGCATCCGCCATTTCGGCCTTCTCGACTTCCAGGATGCGCTTGCCGGCCACCCGGCCTACGATCTCGTCTCCGTCCTGGAAGATGCTCGGCGTGACGTGACCCCGTCGGTGGAGCGGGAGATGCTGGCGCGCTATCTCGACGCCACCGGTAATCCGCCGGGCTTCGAGCGCGCCTATTGGGCGCTTGCCGCGCAGCGCAATACCCGGATCCTCGGCGTCTTCACCCGTCTGTGGAAGCGCGACAACAAGCCTCATTACACCAGCTATCAACCGCGCATGTGGGGCCTGCTCGAGCGCGACCTCGCCCATCCGGACCTTGCGCCGGTGAAGGCCTGGTTCGATTCAAACGTGCCGGCCGAAAAGCGCGCCGCGGCGTGGACCGGCCAATGAGCCGCTACATGAAGCCGCTTGCGCTTCGGCCCGTGCCGATCGCCGACGTTCCCGAAGTGGCGATGGTCATGGCCGCGGGCCTCGGCAAGCGCATGCGCCCGCTGACTGCTACCCGGCCCAAGCCGCTGGTCGAGGTCGCCGGTAAGCCGCTCATCGACCACGCCCTCGACCGCCTCGAGGCTTCGGGCGTGAAGAAAGCGGTCGTCAACGTCCATTACCTCGCGGACGCGCTCGAGGCGCATGTCGCCAAGCGGCGCGGGCCGATGAAGATCGTCATCTCCGACGAGCGCGCCCAGCTGCTCGAAACCGGCGGCGGGCTTGTCAAAGCCTTGTCCGAGCTCGGCGCCGATCCGTTCCTCAGCGTCAATTCGGACAATCTGTGGATCGACGGCCCCGTCGACAGCATGAAGCTCCTCGCCTCCAACTGGGACGACGAGCGCATGGACGCGCTGCTTCTGCTCGTCCCGCTCGCCCGCGCCAACTGCCATGGCGGCCGCGGCGATTTCCACATGAGCCCGACCGGCACCCTTCGCCGCCGCCGGGTGAACGGAGTAGCTCCGTTCGTCTTCACCGGAATCCAGATGATCTCGAAGCGGATGTTCGAAGGCGAACTGCCCGAGGGCCCGTTCTCGACCAATATCCTGTGGGACCGGGCGATCGAGTCCGGCCGTCTTTTCGGCACCGTTCACCAGGGCCTGTGGTTCGACGTCGGCCAGCCGCAATCGATCCGGCGGACCGAGGACATTCTCGCCGGCGCTTAGTGCGGTCCGCTGGGTCGCCGCTCGTCCCGAGCGAAGTCGGGCGCGCCCGAACCGAATTGCGTGCAAGCGCCCCTCGACTTCGCTCCGGACGAGCGGATAGCTAGGGGGGTGACCCGTCCGAGCCTTTTCACCATTCCACCGCATCGCTCCTTCTCGGACGCGCTGGCCGCTGGCCTGCTCGCGCGGTTTGGAGGCGAGCCGGCCGGGCTTGCGCGGGGGATCGTGCTTCTCCCCAACAACCGAGCGGCGCGAGCGGTCAGCGACGCATTCGTTCGGCGCTCGGACGGCGGCCTGCTGCTGCCGCGGCTCGTCCCCATCGGCGATCCGGAGCTCGACGAACGGATTGGCGGCGCCCTGGACCCGCTCGACGCCGAACCGATCCCCCCTGCGATCGACCCGACCGAGCGGCAGATGCGGCTCGCGCGCCTCGTCCAGCGCCATCGCGGAGTCGATGCGGCCGAGGCGCTCCGGCTTGCCGGCGACCTTGGGCGAACGCTTGACCAACTGATCATCGAGGAGGTCGAGCCTACCCGGCTTCGCGACGTCGCCGCCGACCTGCCGGACCTCGCCGTCCACTGGCAAAGCTCGCTTGCGACTCTCGAGCTGATCGTTCGCGATTGGCCGGAGGAGCTGTCCAAGCTCGGCCGAATCGACCTCGCAGAGCGCCGCAACCGGCTTCTCGACTCGCTTGAGCGGCGCTGGCGCGGCGCGCCGCCGACGGCCTTCGTATGCGCGGCCGGTATCACGACTTCCGCGCCGGCGGTTGCGCGGCTGCTTCGCCGCGTGGCGCTTCTGGAGCAGGGGATGGTCGTCCTCCCGGCGCTCGATCTTGCCATGCCCGACGACGAATGGGACATGCTCGGCCCGCACGAGGGCGAAGGCGGACGACGGCGCCGGGCGGCCGAAAGCCACCCGCAATTCCACTTGAAGCTCCTGCTCGACCGGATGGGCGTCGCCCGCGGCGAGGTCGACACCTGGCGCTGGGGCGGCGGGCGCGACGCTCCGGCCGTGCGAAGCCGGGCGATCGGCAACGCCATGGCGCCGCCCGAGGCGACCTCGAAATGGGCCGAGCTCAAGCCCGCCGAACGGCGGCTGAGCGGTGTCAGGGCGCTTGAGCTGGCCGACCCCGCAGAGGAGGCCCAGGCCATCGCCATCGCGATGCGCGAGGCGCTGGAGACTCCGGAGAAGACGGCTGCCCTGGTCACTCCAGACCGCAACCTCGCCCGGCGGGTGTCGGCGCATCTCAAGCGCTGGGGAATTGCAGCGGACGACAGCGCAGGCAGGCCGCTTTCGCAAACACCGCCCGGGACTCTGCTCCTCGCCATCGCCAGCGCGGCCGTCGAGCGGTTTGCTCCGGTGCCGCTGCTGACCCTGCTCAACCACCCCCTCGTTCGCCAGGGCGATGAGCGGCGAACCTGGCTCGACGGAGTCCGCCTGCTCGATCTGGCCCTGCGCGGCCCGCGCCCGGCGGCTGGGTTGAGCGGGACCTCCGCCTATCTGTCCGAAGGCGAGGGCAGGGAAGGCCGCAAGCGCAAGCGCGCGCTGCCATTCTGGAACGAGGCGTCGCCGCTTCTCCGACCGCTCGAGTCGGCGGCGCAGGCGCTGGCGGATGACCAGGAGCGGCTTTGGCAGCCGCGCGAGCGCGCCGACGGCCTCGCCCAGATCCTCGCGAGCATCCGCGAGACCGCGTCCGCGCTCGCCGGCGACTCGGTTTGGCGCGGCCCGGCTGGGCGTGCGGCAGCGGATCTGCTCAGTGCGCTGGAAGAGGCAGCCGTGCACGGTCCGGAACGGGTCGAGCCGGCGTCGCTTCCGGCCTTGCTCGAGCGGATGATGGACGGGCAGGCGGTTCGTCCGCCTTACGGGCAGCATCCCCGCCTGTTCATCTGGGGCCTGCTCGAGGCGCGGCTTCAGCAGGCGGATTTGATGATCCTGGCCGGCCTCAACGAAGGCACCTGGCCGGCGGCGCCGTCGCCCGATCCCTGGCTTGCGCCGCGGATCCGGGCGGATCTCGGCTTGCCCTCGCTCGAGCGCCGGATCGGCCTTGCCGCCCACGATTTCGCCTGTGGAATCGGTGCCCGCCAGGTGCTCGTGACCCGTGCCCGCCGCGACTCGCGGTCGCCCGCAATCGCCTCGCGCTTATGGCTTCGGATCGAGGCAATGACCGGCGGAGTCACTCGCGAGCCTAACCATGGCCGCTGGGCGAAGGCGCTCGACCGTCCAGCGACGTTCCGTCCCGCGGGCCGTCCCGCGCCTGCTCCCGACCCGAAGCTGCGCCCGCGGATCCTCTACGTTACCGATGTCGACCGTCTGAAGGCCGATCCCTACGCCTTCTACGCCAAGCGAATGCTTCGCCTGTCCTCGCTCGACCCGGCCGACGCCGATCCGACGCCGGCGTGGCGCGGCAGCGCGGTTCACAAGGTGCTTCAGGACTGGATGGAGGAGGACGATTGCGATCCCGCACGCCTTCGGCCGCGCGCCGAGGCGCTTCTCGATGAGCCCGGGGTCCATCCGATGCTTCGGGCGCTGTGGCAGCCCAGGCTGATGGAGGCGATCGACTTCATCGCGCTCGAGATGGCGAAAGGGCGGGAGGGCGGTCGCCTGCCCATGAAGGCCGAGATCGAGGGGCGCGCCGAGATCGCCGATATCGAGCTTCGCGGGATCGCGGACCGGATCGACCGCTGCGGCGAAAACACGCTCGCGATCGTCGACTACAAGACCGGCAAGCCGCCGAGCCGAAAGGCGATCGACGAGGGCTTTTCGCTTCAACTCGGCCTGCTCGGCCTCATCGCCGAGCGCGGGGGCTTCCCCGGGGCCGAGGGCGTTGCAGGGCGGTTCGAATATTGGTCGCTCGCCAAGGACAAGGGCAAGTTCGGCTATGTCGTCTCGGCCGACCTTCGCAGCGGCATGGAGCCGGAGGACTTCGTGGCCAAGTCGGCGGCGCATTTCACCGAGGCCGCCGAGGCATGGCTCACCGGCGGCAAGCCGTTCACCGCCAAGCTCAACCCGGTCTACGCGCCCTATGGCGATTACGACCAACTGATGCGGCTCGACGAATGGTACGGCCGCGAGGATTGAGCGTCAGATTCCGGGTGTGTTGGGCAAGGACGGCTGGCGCGGAGGAGTGACCGGCCGAGGAGTCGGCCGTTGCTGCTGCGGGCGCGGAGTGACGACTCGAACGGGCGCGCGGGTGGCGGCGCGGACGACGGGCGCGGGGCGGTGGACCGCCGCGCGGGCCGGAGTAGCCCGGTGATGAGC
>JAEZHP010000062.1 GCA_023416515.1 Pseudomonadota bacterium
CCCGGCGGCTCCGGGTTGCCTAAGCGGGGCCGGCCGAGCCACCGTCGTCTCGCCGGCGGCGTTCGGCCCGGCGCTGGGGCCGGTTGTCCTTGCCGGCCTCGACCGTCTGAGCACGGTCAACAACGTCGGCGACATCCGCGCGGAATATCTGCAGGAAAGCCAGAACTTCGCGATCTTCACCCACAATATCTTCAACATCAGCGACCATGTCGCGCTAACCCTGGGTGCCCGCTACACGTGGGAGAACAAGGACTTCGAGGGCCACTTCAACAACAACAACACGGTCTGCCCGGTCCAGCAGGCGTCGCTCACGCCGTTCGCCGCCAACCCGGCGGTTCCGGCTTCGGCGCGGTCCTTCATCGGCGGTATCGTCACCCTCTCCTGCGTCGGCAACTCGAGCAGCGGCCTCAACGGCCTCAACCCGACCGACAGCTTCGACGACGGCGAGCTGTCCGGGACGGCGGTGCTGTCGTTCCAGCCGAACCCCGACACGCTGATCTACGCGAGCTACTCGCGCGGCTACAAAGCCGGCGGCTACAACCTCGACCGCTCGGATCTCGGCTCGGCGCTGTCGCCGCGCTCCAATGCCGATGCGAGCAATCTGCGCTTCGGCGCGGAGATCAACGACGCCTACGAGCTCGGCTTCAAGCTCAGCGGTCGCGGCTTCCAGTTCGCGGCGGCGGCCTTCCACCAGCGCTTCCGCGACTTCCAGCTCAACACGTTCAACGGCACGGTGTTCATCGTCCAGAACATCAACGGCTGTAACGACCTGATCGGCGGCGACGGCGCGGATTCCGATCCCTCGGCGGCGACCGGCGGCTGCGCGGCCGACGACGTGACCTATGGCGTCAGCTCGACCGGTATCGAGCTCGAGCTCAGCCTGCGTCCGCATCCCGACCTCGGGATCAACCTCGGCTACACGCTTGCCGACACCAAGTATCGCAGCAACCTCATCGGAAGCAGCAGCGGCGAGCCGCTCGATCCGTTCCTGTTCCTGCTGCCGGGCGACAATATGTCGAACGCGCCGATGCATGTGGCAACCGCATCGATCTCCTACACGCCGCGGATCGGCAACAGCGGCCTTTCGGGCCTCTTCTACCTCGACGGCCGACTCACCGACGACTTCAACACGGGCTCCGACCTGTTCCCGGAGAAGGAGCAGAACGGCTTCCTGGTGGTCAACGGCCGTATCGGCTTGCGCGGGCCGGACCAGCGCTGGTCGCTCGAAGTGTGGGCGCAGAACCTGTTCGACGAGGAATATACCCAGGTCGCGTTCAACACGCCGGTGCAGGGCGCCAACAGCCGCGCCCACATCACCCATTTCGGCGCCAACCAGGGTTTCGCCAACGCGACCCAGCTGTTCTCGGCCTATCTCGCCGAGCCGCGGACCTACGGCATCACCGGCCGCTTCCGCTTCTAAAGACAGTCAGTTCGAAGGGAGGGGCTCCGCCGCGAGGCGGGGCCCTTTCTCTTTGCGCGGCTATTCGGCGGCGAGATCGGAGTCGCGGCGGCCAGGCTCGAGCGCCGAATGGAGCAGGCTCGATCGGATCGCCTCGAGATGAAAGACCGACTCGATCTTCCGGCCGTCGCGGTCGGTCAGATAGAAGACATCGACCGCCCGCTCGCCATAGGTGGCGATATGCGCCGAGTGGATCGTCGCCTCGTTGTCGAAAATCGCCTTGGCTAGCTCCGACAGAAGCGCGGCGCGGTCGCGGGTGTTGACCTCGACGACGGTGTAGCGGCCCGAAGCCTTGTTATCGACGAACACTGCCGGCTCGATCGAGAAGGCCTCGGCGCGAAGCAGCGGAAGCGCTCGCGCCTCGAGCCGGTCGACCGACGGCTCCTGGCCCTCGACTGCAGCGCGAACCGCCTTTTCGAGGCGCGCGACCTTCCGCGGATCGCTGAAGGCGCCGCCGACGCTGTCCTGGACCAGCAAATTGTCCAGCGCCATTCCGTCGGCCGTGGTGTGGATCCGAGCGTCGATGATGTTGCCGCCCGACAGCGAGATGGCGCCTGCGATCCGGTAAAAGAGGCCCGGTTCGTCGGGCGTGTAGATGCTGACCAAGGTAGCGCCGCGGTCAGGCTGCGGCACCAGCTCCACGGCGCGCCGGGGCCCATCGGCAGAGTCGGCCTGAGCGACGAAACGGGCGTTGCGCTCGATGACCTGGGGCGGCTCGGCGAGCCAGTAGCTGTCGGCGAGGCGCCGGGCGTGAGCGGAGAAGCGCTCCTCCTCCCAGTCGAGGCCGGCCGCCACCTCCTCGCGCACGGCATCGACTCGTTCCTGCCGGCCTCGCTGCTTGTGGCCGAGGCGCAGGACCTCCTCCGCGGCCTCGAACAGGTTGGTGATGAGCTGGCCTTTCCAGCTGTTCCAGGTGCCGGGACCGACGGCGCGGATATCGACCACGGTGAGGATGTGGAGCAAGCGAAGCCGCTCGAGGCTCTTCACGCGCTCCACGAAGTCCCGGATCGTCTGCGGATCGGAGATGTCGCGCTTCTGCGCCGTAGAGGAAAGCAGCAGATGCCAGCGCACGAGCCACGCGACCTGCTCGGTCTCGGCTGGAGTCAGCCCGAAGCGCGGGCACAGGCGCTTGGCGATCTCGGCGCCGACGACGCTATGATCGCCGGGACGGCCCTTGGCGATGTCGTGGAGGAGAACCGCGACGTAAAGAACCCGGCGCGAGGCGATGCGCTTGAACAGACCGGTGGCGAGCTTGTGCTCGTCTTTGAGGTCTCCGCGCTCGATTCGTGCAAGCAGACCGATCGCCCGGATGGTGTGCTCGTCGACGGTGTAGTGATGATACATGTCGAACTGCATCTGGGCGACGACACGGCCGAAATCGGGAACGAAGCGGCCGAACACGCCGGCCTCGTTCATCCAGCGTAGGACCATGTCGGGCCGCCGTGGGCTGGTCAGAACGTCGAGGAACAGGGCGTTGGCGCGCGGATCGGATCGTATGGTGGCGTCGATCAGCTTGGCGTGGCGCGCGATCGCCCGAAGGGCCACCGGGTGGATGTCGAGATTGTGAGCATCGGCGAGCTGGAAGGCCTCGATCAGCCGCACCGGATCCTCGGCGAGGAACTCGTCGCTCGGAACGGCGAGCCGGCCGCGGTCGAGCATGAAGCCGTTGAGGTTGCGCGGGCGGCGCCGCAGCGACGGGAACATGAGCCGGCGGCCGCGGCGGGCGAAGCGCTCGTCGAGCTGCGCAAGGAAGGCTCCGGTAAGGTCGCCGACGGTTCGCGCATGAAGGAAATAATGCTTCATGAAGCGCTCGACCGGCGCGTTGCCGTGGCGCCCGGAATAATTCATCCGCTCGGCGATCTCGCGTTGATAGTCGAAGGTGAGCCGTTCCTCAGCGCGACCCGTGATCGTATGGAGGTGACAGCGCACCGCCCAGAGGAAGCGCTCGGCGCGCTGGAACTGGCCGAGCTCGGTTGACGACAGCAGGCCAACGTCCACCAGGTCCGCGGCCGAGCGCACCCGATAGGCATATTTGCCGATCCAGAAGAGCGTGTGGAGATCGCGCAGGCCGCCCTTGCCATCCTTGACGTTGGGTTCGACGACATAGCGGCTGTCGCCCATACGGACGTGGCGCGCCTCGCGCTCGTCGAGCTTCTCGGTGACGAACTTGCGCACATCGCCGCCGATGACTTCACTCTGGAAGCGCGCCTGGACCTCGTCGTGGAGGCGCTCGTCGCCCCAGATGTAGCGCGACTCGAGCATCGCGGTGCGGGCGGTATGGTCGTCGAGAGTGGCAGCGATGACTTCGTCGACCGAGCGCACCGAATGGCCGATGGTGAGGCCGAGGTCCCAGAGCAGGTAGAGCAAGGACTGGATGACCTCCCCGGTCCATCCCGCCGGCTTGCCGGGAGTCACGAAGCTCAGGTCGACGTCGCTGTGCGGCGCCATCTCGCCGCGGCCGTAGCCGCCGAGGGCGAGCAGAAGAAGGCGCTCGTCTTCACCGCGAGCGGCGCGCGGGTGGAGCCGATCGACCACATAATCGTGGCTGAGGCGAAGGACCTGGTCGGTAAGGAACGCGGTCGCGGCGGCACTTTCGGTGCCGGCATAAGGCTGCTCGATCAGGCGCCGCGCGATCTCCGAGCGGCCGAGAGCAAGCGCTTCCTTGAGGATGTCGGTCGCGCTGGCACGATCCGCCTCGCGCAGGCGATCAGCGATCCTGCGCCGGTCGACGATGGCGCGGCGGTTCGCGAGGCTGTCGAACAGGCCGGACATTGCCGACAAGATAGGAGGTGCGGGAGAGCGCGTCACGCGATTAGGGTGTTGCGGTGACCCATCCGCTCGACCGGCCAGTGTGGAACGCGCTTCACTCGCGCCAGGCGCATCTCGCGATCGGCGGTGCGAGCGCGGTCGGCTTTCAACGGCCCTATGCGATGTTCGTCGCCGGGGCCGATCAGTCGGCGCGAAGCCTGGCGGAGATGGCCGAGTTGGTGCCTGCCGACGGACAGGCGGCGCTGGTCGAGCGCGAGCGCTGGCCCCTGCCGCCAGGTACGCGGCTCGTGGCTGACGCCGTGATCGTGCAGCTGGTCGCGACGGAGGGGATCGGCGGACCCGGCTCCGGCCTGTCTTTCATGGAGCTCGGCGAGGCGGACGAGCCGGACGCCTTTGAGCTGGCGACCTTGTGCCGGCCGGGGCCCTTCTTCGCACGCACCTCGGCACTCGGGGGCTTCATCGGAATCCGCGACTCTTCCGGGCGGCTGGTCGCGATGGCCGGCGAGCGGATGAAGGTGAACGAGTTCACGGAGGTCAGCGCGGTTTGCACGCATCCCGATCATCGCGGCCGGGGCCTCGCAAAAGCCCTTATCAGCGTCGTCGCGCGGCGGATCGTCGAGCGCGGCGAAATCCCTTGGCTCCATTCCTACCCGGACAATCTGCCGGCGCTCGCGCTGTACGAGTCACTCGGCTTCCGACGGCGTGCCGAGGTCAACTACACGATCATCGAGCGGAGCTGACTCCTAGTCCCGAGCGAGCGCCTTCAGCTTGTACAGCGTGTCGAGCGCCTCGCGCGGGCTGAGGCTGTCGACGTCGAGGCTTTCGACCGCCGCGCGGATGGCGTCGCATTGAGCTTCTTCCTCCTCCTGGGCTGCGGCGAAGAGCGGAAGGTCGTCGAGCCCTGCCGCGATTCCCCCGGTGGCGGCGCGGCCGCTCTCCAGCTTGGCCAAGATCGACTTGGCGCGGGCGAGGACCGCTGGCGGCAGGCCCGCAAGACGGGCGACAGCGATTCCGTAGGAGCGGTCGGCCGGCCCGGGGGCGACTTCGTGGAGGAGGACGAGGTCGCCCTTCCATTCTCGAGCGCGAACATGATGGAGCGACAAGGCGTCGAGCCGCTCGGCGAGGCGGGTGAGCTCGTGATAATGGGTCGCGAACAGGCAGCGGCTCCGGCAGCGGTCGTGGACCCACTCGACCACCGCCCAGGCGATTGCGAGGCCGTCATAGGTCGAAGTGCCGCGACCGACCTCGTCGAGGATGACGAAGCTGTTCGGGGTCGCCTGCGCGAGGATCGCCGCGGTCTCGACCATCTCGACCATGAAGGTCGAGCGGCCGCGAGCGAGATTGTCTGAGGCTCCGACGCGGCTGAACAGTCGGTCGACGAGCCCCAGCTTGGCGCGCGCGGCGGGCACATAGGCCCCGGCCTGTGCGAGCACGGCGATCAGCGCGTTCTGGCGAAGGAAGGTCGACTTGCCGCCCATGTTCGGGCCGGTGACGAGCCACAGGCGCTTGGCCTCGCCGAGACTTAGGTCGTTGGCGACGAAGCGCTCGCCGCGGGCGCGCAATGCGTCCTCGACGACCGGATGACGCCCGCCTTCGATGTCGAAGCAGGGCTCGTCGGCGAAATAGGGCCGCGACCAGCCCCCTTCGACGGCACGCTCGGCAAGTCCCGCGGCAACGTCTAGCCGGGCGAGCGCGTCGGCGGCTGTGGCGATCGGCTCGGCGCGGTCGAGCGCCCCCGTGGTCAGTTCCTCAAGATGAGCGGCCTCGGCGGCGAGCGCGTGGGCCCCGGCCTGGGAAACACGCATCGCCTGCTCGTGAAGGTCGGGCGCGTTGAAGCGGACGACTCCGGCCAGTGTCTGGCGGTGGGTGAAGCCGCTGTCGGCGGCCATCAGCGAGTCGGCATGCCGTGCAGGGACCTCGACGTGATAGCCGAGCACGTTGTTGTGGCGAATCTTCAGCGCGGTGATTCCGGTGGACGCGCGATATTGGGCCTCGAGCGCGGCGATGGCCCGGCGGCCCTCGCCTCCCGTCGAGCGAAGCGCGTCCAGTGCGGCGTCATATCCTTCGGCGATATAGCCGCCTTGAGCCGAGTCGATCGGCGGCGACGGCACGAGCGCTCGGCTGAGCAGGTCGACGAGTTCGCCATGGCCGGTGAGGGCCGGGAGCAGCTCGGTCAGCAGCGGCGGAGCGTCCCCCAGGGCAGCAAGGCGGTCGTGGAGACGACGGGCTTCGTCCAACCCGTCGCGCAGAAGGCCGAGATCGCGCGGGCCGCCGCGGCCGACGACGAGCCGACCGAGCGCCCGGCCGATGTCGGGCAGCGCCTTGAGCGCGGTGCGGAGACCGTGACGAAGATTGGAATCGCCTTCGAACAGGGCGACCAGGTCGAGCCGCGCCTCGATCGCCTGGCGATGGGTGAGCGGTGCGGCGATGTCGGCGGCGAGCAGACGGGCGCCGGCGCCGGTGACGGTCCGGTCGACGGCGTGGAGAAGGCTGCCCTGGCGACCGCCGCCCCGCGCGGCGACCAATTCGAGGCTCTCGCGGGTCGAGGCGTCGATCATCATGTGAGCGGCGGGCGGAACCGGCACCGGCGGGCGAAGGAACGGAAGCGAGTCGCGCCCGACCTCGTCGAGATAGGCGAGCATCCCGCCGGCCGCCGCGAGTGAAGGCCGGTCGAAACTGTCGAGAGTCGCGATCCCGAACCGATCCTTGAGACGACGCTCGGCGGCGAGACTGTCGAAGTCGGCGCGCGGGCGCTCGGCCAGCTGCGCTCCGGCGAAGGCGGCAATGCTCTGGGGAGCGATAATTTCGCTCGGCGTGAGCCGGGCGAGTTCGGCGTCGAGCGAGGCGGGCGACACGGTCGCGAGCTCGAACCGGCCCGTGGAAATGTCGGCGGCGGCGAGCCCGATCTTATCGGCCGACGGCGCGAGAGCGACCAGCCAGTTGGCGGCTCGGCTGTCGAGCAAGGCCTCCTCGGTGAGGGTGCCGGCGGTCACGACCCGGACGATGGCGCGGTTCACGACAGACTTGGAGCCGCGCTTCTTCGCCTCGGCCGGGCTCTCCGTCTGCTCGGCGATGGCAACCCGGTGGCCGGCTTTTATGAGTCGCGCGAGGTAGGCTTCGGCGGCGTGGATCGGGACGCCGCACATCGGGATCGGAGCGCCGTCATGCTCCCCTCGCGCGGTCAGCGCGATGTCGAGGCAGGCCGCGGCGATCCTGGCATCCTCGAAGAACAATTCGAAGAAGTCGCCCATCCGATAGAAAAGCAGGCAGTCGTCCGCCTCCGCTTTCAAGGCGAGATATTGCGCCATCATCGGGGTCGGAGCGGAGTCGGTCTGGGGGCGGGCGGCCATAAGACGGCGAGCCTAGAGGATGGAACAGGGATGCGGAACGCCGCATTGGGCATAATCCACACAAAGCCAGAGCTTGCCGCACGGTGGCGATGCGGCATAGACCGGGCCGCGCCGGCGACACGACAAAAGGGGGACGGCCGATGAGCGAAGGCAGCAACGTCAAATTCTCGGAAGCCGAAGCGCTCGAATTCCACTCGCAGGGTCGTGCCGGCAAGATCGAGATCATCGCATCGAAGCCGATGGCGACCCAGCGCGACCTCAGTCTCGCTTACTCGCCCGGAGTCGCGGTTCCGGTGCGCGCGATCGCCGAGGACCCGGCCAAGGCTTATGATTATACGGCCAAGGGCAATCTGGTCGCGGTGATCTCCAACGGGACGGCGATCCTCGGTCTCGGCAACCTCGGCGCGCTTGCGTCCAAGCCGGTGATGGAAGGCAAGGCGGTGCTGTTCAAGCGCTTCGCCGACGTCGATTCGATCGACATCGAGCTTGCGACCGAGGATCCCGAGGCGTTCATCAATGCGGTGGCGCTGATGGAGCCGAGCTTCGGCGGCATCAACCTCGAGGATATCAAGGCGCCGGAATGCTTCATCATCGAGCAGACCCTTCGCGACCGGATGAACATCCCCGTCATGCACGACGACCAGCATGGCACCGCGATCATCAGTGCCGCCGGGCTGATCAACGCAGCCTATCTCACCGGGCGTGAGCTCAAGGACATCAGGGTCGTTGTCAACGGCGCCGGAGCGGCGGCCATCGCCTGCACCGCGCTGATCAAGGCGATGGGCGTCCGCCACGACAATGTCCTGATGTGCGACCGCAAGGGCGTCATCTACCGGGGCCGCGAGGAGGGCATGGACCAGTGGAAGTCCGCCCATGCCGTCGACACCGACCGGCGGACTCTGGCCGACGCGATGGTCGGGGCCGACGTGTTCCTCGGTCTCTCCGCCGCGGGCGCGCTCAAGCCCGAGATGGTCAAGACCATGGCGCCCAAGCCGATCATCTTCGCGATGGCCAATCCCGATCCCGAGATCACGCCGCCCGAGGCCAAGGAAGCCCGGCCAGACGCGATCGTCGCCACCGGCCGCTCGGACTATCCGAACCAGGTCAACAATGTGCTCGGCTTCCCCTTCATCTTCCGCGGCGCTCTCGACGTGCGCGCGACCGCGATCAACGAAGAGATGAAGATCGCGGCGGCCCGGGCATTGGCAGAGCTGGCACGCGAAGCGGTGCCCGAGGAAGTGGCGGCCGCCTATGGCAAGGCGCACAGCTTCGGACCCGACTATATCATTCCGGCGCCATTCGACCCCCGCCTGATGGAAGTGGTTCCCGCCGCGGTCGCCCAGGCGGCGATGGACAGCGGAGTCGCCCAGAAGCCGATTGCCGACATGGCCGCCTATCGGACTGCGCTCCGGTCGAGACTAAACCCGACCACGTCGGTGCTTACCCTCGCCTACGAAGCCGCGCGGGCGAATCCGAAGCGGGTTCTGTTCGCGGAAGGCGAGGAGGACGCCGTCCTTCGCGCCGCGATGGCATTCCGCGATGGGGGCTACGGAGTCCCCGTGCTGGTCGGCCGCGACGACGTTCACGACCGGCTGCGCGCGCTCGGAGTCGAGGATGCGAGCGGGATCGAGGTGTTCAACAGCCGCACCTACGGGCGGGTGCCGGAGATGGTCGAGCATCTTTACAAGAGGGTACAGCGGCGCGGCTATCTTCACCGCGAGGTCGAGCGCCTGGTCAACCAGGACCGAAACATCTTCGCCGCACTGCTGCTCGAGCTTGGCGAGGCGGATGCGATGATCACCGGGGTGACCCGGCCTTATGCCCAGTCATTGCGCGAGGTGAGGCGCGTTCTCGATCCGGTGGAGGGCGTGACCCCGTTCGGGGTCCATGTGCTCGTGGGTCAAAGCCACACGGTGTTCCTCGCCGACACCACGGTAACCGAGCGGCCGAGCGGCCAGCAGCTGGTCGACATCGCCTGCCACACCGCCGAGGTGGCGCGCCGGATGGGGCATGAGCCGCGAGTCGCCTTCCTGTCCTATTCGACGTTCGGAAATCCGGAAGGCAGCTATCTTGAGCGGATCCGCGAGGCGGTGCGGATCCTCGATTCGCGCGGAGAAGTGCCGTTCGAATATGAAGGCGAGATGCCGCCCGACGTGGCGCTCAACCACAAGATGCAGAAGGTCTACCCGTTCAGCCGCCTGACCGGGCCCGCCAACGTGTTGATCATGCCCGGCCTGCAGACCGCCAACATCGCCGCCAAGCTCCTCAAGGAGCTGGGCGGAGACGCGATGATCGGTCCGATGCTGGTCGGGATGCAGAAGCCCGTGCAGATCGCGTCGATGACGGCGTCCGCATCGGACTTGGTGACTCTGGCGGTGCTCGCGGCGGGCGGAATCGCCCGCTAGCGCCTGTCCCGCACGCGAGAGAGGTACTTACTGGGGATTGTCAGCCGTCTCGCCGGCACGACCGCGGCCACCGACGGCTCCGATATTGCCGAAGATTTCCTCGAAGAAGCTGCGATTGCTTCCGAGGGTTGGCGTGCGGCCGCCCATCGGCTCGACCGCGCGGGCGAGTTCCAGGCCGGTGCGCTGGACGCTCTCGACGGTGCCGGCCTCGTTGAAGCGGACGTGGAGCATGGTCTGCTGGGTCGGCTGCGGACGCGCGAAGGCGAGTTGCTTGGTCTCGCGCGAAACATAATACCAGTCGCGCTGATCGAACTGGCCGACGAAGGTCGGGCGCCCGAGAGTGCCCTGAACCGACTCGCGGTTGTCGACTCCGGGTTGGACGGTGCCGATGAGGGCTTCGTCGACGACGTAACCCTGATGATCGCGGATCGAGGTGCAGCCGGCGCTGGCCAGCGCGAGGAGACCCAGGGCGGCAAGGGCGCGGGGCCGGACGGACATCGGCATTGAAACTCCTGACGGCACCGCTTCGTGCACGAAGCGGGCTTGAGCGTTTGCGTAGCCCGACCAATATGAACATCGAGCAACCGGCGCAAGCAGCCGACGACCCAAGGAAAATCGTGTCCACGAATCCAAATGCCGCCCGAAGCCGCTCCGGCTGGTTCTCCCGACTCACCAGCCGGACCAAGGAGCGCGACCGGATGCTGCCGCTCTACCGGGCGATCGTCGCCGCCGCGCGCGATCCCTTATGGTATCGCGAAGGCCAGGTGCCCGACACCGTCACCGGCCGTTTTGACATGCTATCGGCGATCAGCGCCCTAGTGCTGGTGCGGATGGAGCGGATGGAAGAGCCGGCGGCGAAACGCGATTCGGTGCTCCTCACCGAGCTGTTCATCGCCGACATGGACGAAAGCCTGCTCGAGATCGGAGTCGGCGACTATTCCGTGGGCAAGCATGTCGGGCGGCTGGTCGGGGCGCTCGGCGGCCGGCTGACTGCCTTTCGCGAGGCGTCCTCGGCCAGCGATTTCGCCCCTGCGGTGCGCCGCAACATTTTCCACGAGGCGCCGCCGGGCGATGATGCGCTGGCCCTGGTGAGCGCTCGAATCGCTTCATTCGACGAATCGCTCGCACGCCTTTCCCACGCCGACCTCGCCGATGGGCGGCTGCCGAAGCCATGAACGAGACCGAGTTCAGCCGGACGGTGCGCGACGACATGATCGGAGTCGAGCCGAAGCGCATGCACATCGAAGCCGAGGAAGCGGAGCGCCAAGCGCTTGCGCGGCGGTTCGGCCTCGTCGCGCTCGACCGCCTCGACTCGGATGTCGAGGTGAGTCGCGCCACTTCGGACATCGTCGCTCGGGGGCGAGTCCGGGCATCGGTCCGTCAGAGCTGCGTCGCTACGGGCGAACCCGTCGAGACGGAGATCGACGAGGAATTCACGGTCCATTTCCGCCCGCCGCCCGAGAGCGGCGGCGCCGAGGAAGAGGTCGAGCTCGGCGAAGACGAGATGGACGTGATCTTCACGGACGCCGGCCTGGTCGACGTCGGCGAGGCCGCGGCCCAGACCCTGGCGCTCCACCTCGATCCTTACCCGCGGGCGCCGGGCGCCGAGGCCGCGCTCAGGGAAGCCGGAGTGAAGGACGAGGGCGAAGCGGGGCCGTTCGGGGCCTTGGCCGCGCTCAAAGATAAGCTCGGGAAGTAATAGCCGCTGGCCGGCCTGCACCCTCTTTTCGCGCGGATCGAGGATCGCCCGGCGATCTTCTCTCTAGGCTTGGGTTCTTCGGCTCAGAACGGCACGTCGTCGTCCAGGTCGGTGTCGAATGCAGGCGCCGGGCGGCTGCCGCCGCCACCGGCACCGCGGGGGGCGCTGCTTCCGAACGAGTCGGAGCGGCCACCGGACGAGCTGCCATAATCGTCATCGCCATAGCCGCCACCGAAACCACCGCCGCCACCGCCCTCGCGGCGGTCGAGGAGGACGAGCTCGCCGCGGAAGCGCTGGAGCACGATCTCGGTCGAATATTTGTCCTGGCCCGATTGGTCGGTCCACTTGCGGGTCTGCAGCTGGCCCTCGAGGTAAACCTTGCTGCCCTTCTTGAGATATTGCTTGGCGACTCGGCCGAGATTCTCGTTCCAGATGACGACCCGATGCCACTCGGTCCGCTCCTGGCGATTGCCGTCGCGGTCCTTCCAATTCTCCGACGTCGCCACAGAGAAGTTCACGACCTCGCCGCCGGACGGCATCGAGCGCGACTCAGGGTCCTGCCCGAGATTGCCGACCAGAATCACCTTGTTGACCGAACCGGCCATGCGCCTTCTCCTAAGAGTGTTTGAGCCACCCTAGAGGCCCAGCGCGACCGCCGTCCAGTAGGTGATTCCGGCCGCCACGTAAGCGAGCACGAACAGATAGCCGATCATGAAGAGCGGCCATTTCCACCCGGCCGTCTCGCGCCTCGTGACCGCGATGGTCGACAGGCATTGGGGCGCGAACACGAACCAGGCGAGGAAGGCCAAGGCGGTGGGCAGGCTCCAGCGGCCGCGAAGCTGCTCGATCAACGGCTGCTCGGCGGCTTCCTCATCGGCGGCGTCGATCGAATAAGCGGTGGCGAGCGCCGACACGGCGACCTCGCGAGCGGCCATCGCGGGGATCAGTGCGAGCGCGATCTCGTGGTTGAAGCCGATGGGGCGTACGATCGTCTCGAGGCCACCGGCGATCTGCCCCGCGATCGAGGCTTCGAGCACCGACTCGCCTTCCCTCGGCTGCGGGAATGACAGCAGCCCCCACAGGATGATCGTCGAGACAAGGATGATCGTGCCGGCCCGCTTGAGGAAGATCAGCGCCCGGGTCCACACGCCGATGAGGACGTCGCGAACATGCGGCATCTGATATTTGGGCATTTCGAGCATGAAGCCCTGAGGAGTGCCCTTGGTCACCGTCCGGCGGATCACCGCGGCCGCGACCAGAGCGGCGACGATCCCGGTGAAATAAAGGCCGAACAGGACGAGACCCTGGAGGCCAATTCCCCCGCCCAGATCGGTCGCCGGGATGAAGGCGCCGATGATGATCGCATAGACGGGAAGCCGCGCGGAGCAGGTCATCAAGGGGGCGACGAGGATCGTGGTCAGGCGGTGCTTGGGATCCTGGATGGTGCGGGTCGCCATGATCCCGGGGACGGCGCAGGCGAAGCTCGACAGCAAAGGAATGAAGGCGTGGCCCGACAGTCCGACGCTGGCCATCAGCCGGTCCATCATGAACGCCGCCCGGACCATGTAGCCGCTCGTCTCGAGAACCATGATGAAGAGGAAGAGGATGAGGATCTGCGGCAGGAAGACCACGACTGCGCCGACGCCGGCGAAGACGCCGTCGACAAGGGCCGACCGGAGCACTCCGTCTGGAAGCGCATCGGTGGCCAGCCCCTGAAGGCCGACGATCGCCTCCTCGAGCCATGCGATCGGCGCTTCGGACCAGGCGAACACCGCCTGGAACATCAGGAACATGATCGCCGCGAACAGGACTGGTCCGGCGACAGGATGGAGGGCGAAGGAATCGATCCCCCGGGTCCAGCGGCGGGTCGGGGTCTCGCGAACGATTGCCTTGCGCGCAAGCTCGCGAGCGCGGCGCTGGACCGCTGGAAGTGCGTCCGGCTCGACGACGTCGCCGCGCGGCGCGACGACCGCCTCGGAAAGCGCGTCGCGAAGCGGCTCGGCACCGCGGCGCCGAACCGCGACCGTCTCGATCACCGGAACGCCGAGCTCCGAGGCAAGGATGGCCGGGTCGATCTCGAGCCCGTCGCGGCGGGCGAGGTCGACCATGTTGAGCGCGACCACGGTCGGGATTCCAAGCCCGAGCACCTGAAGGGCGAAGCGGAGATGATTGTCGAGATTGGTCGCGTCGAGGACGAGCAGAAGCGCGTCCGGCCGGCGCTCGCCCTGCTGGCGACCGAGAACGACGTCGCGGGTCACCGCTTCGTCCGGGCTCGACGGCTCAAGGCTGTAGGCGCCGGGCAGATCGACCAGCTCGACCGGGCGTCCGTCGGCGAGGCTGAAGCGCCCCGATTTTCGCTCGACCGTGACCCCGGGATAATTGCCGACCTTCTGGCGAGCGCCGGTCAGCATGTTGAACAGGGCGCTCTTGCCGGCATTCGGGTTGCCGACGACCGCGACGAGCGGGACCGAGGTCATTCTGCTGCCAGGCTCGCCGCCACGCCTTCTGGGAAGGAGGCGGCCGGCGCCGCGGCAGCGACCGGAGCAACTCCGATCACCTGGGCGTGGGCCCGGCGCATGGCGAGCATCATCCGGCCGATGCGGATCGCGAGCGGGTCGCGGCCGAACGGTGCGCCGTGGAGCGCCTCCACCTGAACGCCCTCATCGAGGCCGAGATTGCGCAGGCGGAGAGCGTCGGAGTCGCTGAGCTGCGCCCAGTCGACGGAAACGACGGTCGCGACCTGGCGAAACGGCAACTGATCGAGGCGCAGGGTCATTGCTGCGAGTGATTATCAATAGAAAGAGGCGAAAGCGAGTCCTATGTCGCCGGTCAGCCTTGCGCCGCCTGAGCGGCCGTGCGCAAATCGTGAAGGCGCGGCGAGAGGGGCCGTGCCGCCTCTTCCTCGTCAGCCTCGTCGGCGACGACGCAGCCGCAGCGCTCGCCGGACTTGGCGCGGTAAAGGGCCTCGTCGGCGGCCGCAATCAACGCGTCGAGGCTGCCGGCCGCCTCCGTCTGGAGCGCCGCGCCGACGCTTGCGCCGATCAGCACGCCCTGCGAGCCGATGACATAAGGCAATCCGGCGACCGCGGCGATCATCGCTTCGCCGCGCATCCGCGCATGGGTCGCGCTGGCCATCGGGGCCACGAGCAGGAACTCGTCCCCGCCGATGCGGGCGACGATGTCGCCGGGCTGGGTTGAATCGCGAAGGCGCGCCGCAACCATCGCCAGCAGGTCGTCGCCGGCGGCGTGGCCCATCGTGTCGTTGACCCGCTTGAAGCCGTCGAGATCGAGGAACAGGCAGCCGAGGCGGGCACCCGCCGGCGCCGCCGCGACCGCGTCCGCAAGCCCGCTTCTGTTCATCAGCCCGGTCAGGGCATCGTGGCGGGCGCGGTGGCTATTCTCATGCTCGGCGCAAAGAGCGGCCAGCATCATCCGGTTCATCCACCAGGCGGCGCGGGTCATGATCAGCACGTAGAGCGGCATCTGGATCGCGGCGATGAGGAGGACGGCCTCGCCCGACATCGCGCAGGCGACGGCACCCGGCAGGGTCGCGACGACGAGCATTGCGCAGGCGAGGCGCGGCGCTCCGAAAAACCGGAAGGCGAGCCCGCCGAGCATCGCCGCGGACGACATTCCGGCGATCGTCGCGGCGACCCAGTCGCCGCTCGTCACCACGACGAAAGTGCCAAAGCCAATCCCCGCGCCCCACAGGAGCGACAGGCTTACGTAGAGGTCGACGGGGGCCGGCGCGCCCGTGCTGAGCGCTCGGCGGCAGGTCAGAAGGACGTGGAAACGGACCGCAGCGAGCAGGATTTCGAAGCTGGCCCAGATGTAGAGAAGCGGCGAGCCGATACGCTCGGCAAGAACGGCGGCGACGATGATCGTGTTGAACACCGCGCCGACATAGATGGTGAGAGAGCCGAAGACGTTGGCAAGCAACCGGGCACGGACGGGCGCCGGCACCTCCTTGCCGATATCGAGAAGCCAGCGGGTGGCGCGCCAGCGCACCGAACCGCCATAACCTGCCCCGTCCACGTCCGCGACGACCCCTTATGCGACGCGGACGCCTCTTCCGCGATCCGGACAGGACTAACGAAAGGTAATTAAAGGACCACGAGAAGCCACGGTTAAGATCGCTTCAACCACAGGAATTGGGCTTCAGTTCGGGTAGCGAAGGCGGCCCAGGAAGCGGCTCAACGACGGACGGTGGCCGGCGCGGGAGGTGAAGCGCGCCTTGACCTTTTCGAACTGCATGACGTCGTCGATCCGGCGGGCGAGGAATGCCCGCGTCGAGGCCATATCCTCGCTCTCGTCGTCGAGGAAGACGAAGGTCGTCGAGCCGTAGACGCCGATCAGGATCGCACGCTTGGTATAGTGATTATAGTCGGTCGCGGTGTCCCCCGCCGTCCGCCAGATGCGGTCGGCGCCTCGCCAGGCCAGGCGGCCTGCGGCGATCGCGTTCTGAGGCATCGCAAGCGTGGCAAGCGCCCGCCGCAAAGCCTCTCGATAGGGACGCAGAAGCTGGAATCGGAACAGGATCAGCTCGCCGATCCGCTCGCGGATCTTCATCGCCGCGATCCGTTCGGGCGGGAAGGCGAGCAGCATCGAGCGGTCGACCCAGTCGAACCAGGCATCGATCATTTCGACCGCTCCGCCGGGGAAGGCGATCCGAGCGCGCTCGGCCGGCACCCCGAGTTCGGCCGCCGCCATCGTGAGGGCGTCCTCGGACCAGCCGTCGAACGCCGTGTGGCCGCCGAGCAGCGGAGCGAGCGCTTCCTTCAGCTCATCGAGGGTCATGTCGGGGGGCGGGATCGCGGACGTCGTAGCCATGGCGTCTCAATGATCCTCGGACGGATTGGTGGCAAGGCCGCGCTGCGGAAGTCGGATGAGGACCAGGCCGATGCAGATCAGCAAGGCGCCGGCCATGTCGACCGGGCCGAGTCGCTCGTCATAGATGCCCCAGCCGATCGCCGCCGCGGCAATGGGCTGGGTGAGCAGGCCGAGCCCGGTGACGACGGGGCTGAGATGGCCCATCGCGAAGACGAGAAGCGACTGGCCGATGAGCTGGCTTCCGATCGACAGAAGGATGACTGGCCCCCAGTCGCTCGGCATCACCTGCTCCCCCAGAAGGACCGCGAAGAGGAGGATCGGGAGAGTCCCGGCCGCCGTCGCGATGGCAAGCGTGGGAAAGGGTGCGAGGCTGCGGCGAGCGCGGTCGACTGCGATCAGATAGAAGGTGTAGAACAGGCCGGCGAGAAGGCAGAACAGGTCGCCGACCAGATTGTCCGGCGAGAGCTCGTAGCTTCTGGCGAGCAGAAGGAAGGTACCGAAGACGGCGAAAAGGATCGCTCCGCCCTGCACCTTGTCCGGGGCCCTGCGGATCAGGATGAAGCCGTAGATCGCGAATAGGAAGCTCGCGAAATTGCCGAACAGGGTCGCGTTGGCGAGCTTGGTCTGAAGGATCCCGACGTGCCAGACGGCGAGGTCGGCGGCGAAGAAGAGACCCCCAACCGCGACCGCTCCGATGAGGCTCCAGGCGGGCAGCGGCTTGCCCTTCTGCTGCCAGGCGCCGAGGGCGGCGAGCAGAGGAAGAGCGAGGGCGAGGCGCCAGAAGCCGGCGGCGACCGGGCCGACATCGGTGAGGCGCACCATCCACGGGCCCGCCGCAAGGAACAGGTTGGCGACGATCAGGGCTGGAAAGGCCAGGCGAGGCGCGAGCGGCTGCGACACCGGCGCGCCCTTCGCACAGGCGCGGGGTTAAGGCCATATCGGACTATCGTGCGGGTCGCGGCCTATTCGCGCGCCGAGAATCCCTTTCGGCGGAGATGGCAGTCACCGACCGAACTTTTGGCGCAGGTCAAGGAGCGCGAGGGCCGCCTTGGCAGCCTCGCCGCCCTTGTCCTTTTGGGCGGGATCGGCGCGGACCGAGGCCTGGACCTCGTCCTCGACCGTCAGGATGCCGTTGCCGATGGCGAGGCCGTCGAGGGTGAGGGCCATGATTCCACGGGCGCTCTCGTTGGAGACGATCTCGAAATGGTAGGTCTCGCCGCGGATCACCACGCCGATGGCGACGAAGCCGTCATAGCGGCCGCTGTCCGCCGCGAGTGCGATTACTGCCGGGATCTCGAGCGCGCCGGGAACCGTCACGACCTCGGCCTGGTGGCCGGCAGCCTCGATCGCCGCCTTGGCCCCTGCGACGAGCATGTCATTGAGATGGGCGTAGAAGCGCGCCTCGACGATCAGGAACTTCGCCATCTCAGCGCGCCGCCAGCGGGATCGGCCGCTCCTCGACGATCGACAGGCCGTAGCCGGCGAGCGCCACCGGGGCGTGGTGGGTGTTGGTGAGAAGAATCATGTCATGGACTCCGAGCGCGGCGAGGATCTGGGCGCCGACTCCATAATCGCGGAGCGCCTCGCCGTCGGGCTGCGCCGGCTCGCCCGAACGGACCTTGAGCGCACGGGACAGCGCGCCCGGCATGTTGCGGTTGATGACGACGATAACCCCGGAGCCGGCATCGCCGATCTGCTTCATCGCGCCTTCGAGCAGTCGGCCGCGGTCCGAGGCCTCGCCGAAGCCGTCGGAGAGAAGATCGAGCGCGTGCATTCGAACAAGCACAGGCTGGGTCGGGTCGATCGGTCCCTTGACCAGGGCGACATGCTCCTGCCCGCCGGCCTTCGTGACGAAAGTGCGCGCAGTCCAGGTGCCGCCCCAGCGACTCTCGAACTTCGCGGCCGCGGTTTCCTCGATCAGCCGGTCCTTGCGAAGGCGATAGGCGATGAGGTCGCGGATGGTTCCGATCTTCATCCCGTGAAGCTTGGCGAAGGGGATGAGATCGTCGAGGCGGGCCATCGTCCCATCCTCCTTGAGGATCTCGCAAATGACTCCGGATGGGTTGAGCCCGGCGAGGCGCGACACGTCGACCGCGGCCTCGGTATGACCGGCGCGGACCAGAACTCCGCCCTCGCGCGCCATGAGCGGAAAGACGTGCCCTGGAGTCACGATGTCGTCACGGCCCTTACCGGCGTCGATCGCGACCGAGATCGTGCGCGCACGGTCGCCTGCCGAGATTCCCGTGGTGACCCCCTCGCGCGCCTCGATCGAGGTGGTGAAGGCGGTCTCGTGGCGGGTGCCGTTGTTGCGGCTCATCGGCTCGAGGCCAAGCTGGTCGACACGCTCCTTGGTGAGCGTCAGGCAGATCAGGCCGCGGCCGTGGCGGGCCATGAAGTTGATCGCTTCCGGAGTGGCCATCTGCGCGGGAATGACGAGGTCGCCCTCGTTCTCCCGGTCCTCGTCGTCGACGAGGATGAACATTCGGCCATTGCGCGCTTCGTCAATGATCTGCTCGGGCGACGCCATGACGTCAGCGGGACCGGAGGCGAGGAAGCGCTCGAGCTTCATCAAGGTCTCCGCGGTCGGGTTCCAGTCACTCTCGCCGAGGCGGCGAAGCGAATTGGGGTGGAGTCCCGCGGCTCGGGCGAGACCCGACCGGCTCATCTCGCCGGCAGCGACGAGATCGTTGATTCGATCAATTAGAATGGTGCTCATCCATCCGGATTATCACATTGCAGTGTGATATGGCCAGCCAGGAATCACATCAGGGCGTGCAACCCGGTGTTGTTCAGGCCGTACGGTTAGCGAGCATCCGTTCAAGATAACGGGCGATCAGGTCGATCTCGATGTTCACTTCGCGGCCGGCCCGGAGTTCCCCGAGAGTGCTATGCTGGGCGGTGTGGGGGATGACGTTGAGGCCGAAGCGGACTCCGTCCGCGAGCGGTTCGACCGAGTTGACGGTCAGGGAGACGCCGTCGATGCAAACTGATCCCTTGGTCGCGATATAGGGCGAGACCTCCGGCCCGGCGGCGATGACGATTGCGACGGAATCGCCGACCTGGTCCGCCGAGACGACCGCGCCGATGCCGTCGACATGGCCGGTGATGATGTGGCCGCCGAGCTCGTCGCCGATGCGAAGCGCGCGCTCAAGGTTGAGGCGGGCGCCCTCCTCCCACAGGCCCGGCGCGGTGCGGGCGCGGGTTTCGGCCGAAACGTCGACGGCGAACCAATCGGGGCCCTTGTCGACGACGGTGAGACAAACTCCGGAGCAGGCGATCGAGGCTCCGAGCGCGACCTCACTCATGTCGTAGCGGCAGCCGATGCGAAGACGAAGGTCGCCCCGCTCCTCATGAGCGAGCACCTGCCCGACGTCGGTGACGATCCCTGTAAACATCAGCTGCCTCGAAGGTCAGGAACGGGTGCGCTCGTAGACTTCGAGGCGATCCATGCCAAGGCCGCGGCTTTCGGCGAAGGTCCAGCGCTGGTGGGCGTCGGCGAGGTTGGTGAGGCCGATATAGCCGACCGACGACTTGCCCTCGCCGATCAAAAGGGGCGCTCGGTAGATGAGCAAGCGATCTACCAGGTCGGCGGTGAGGAAGGCGGAGGCCGCGCCGGAGCCGCCCTCGACGAGCAAGTCGTTGACGTCATGGAGATCGTAGATCGCTTCCGGAGACGGCAGGGTGGTCCAGCCTTCGACCGGCTCGCCGCGGGTGAGGATGGCGCGGCGGGGACTTCGATGCTCAAGGCCCGGAAGGCGCACGTCGAGGTTGGGCGCGTCGGCATTGTAAGTGCCTCGGCCGACCAGGATCATGTCGGCGCGGGCCCGCTCGAGATGGACGTTCTGTCGCGATTCGACGCCCGTGATCCATTTGCTCTCGCCGGAGGGAAGCGCGATCTTGCCGTCGATCGACAGGGCGAGCTTCAAGGTCACGTAAGGTCGGCCGAGCCGGGTCCGGGTCAGGAAGCCGGCGAGCGAGCGCTCGGCGGCTTCGGCGCCGACGCCGACATCCACCGCGATTCCGGCGGCCTTTAGCCGCTCGAAACCGGCGCCGTCGGTGCGGGGATCGGGATCACGCAGGGCGGAAACGACGCGCTCGGGCCGGGCTGTGACGAGGAGGTCGGCGCAGGCAGGTCCTCGGGTGCTGACATGAGCGCAGGGCTCGAGCGTGGTGTAGATGGTGGATCCGCGGGCCCGCTCGCCGGCGGCTTCGAGAGCGGCTGCTTCGGCATGCGGCCGCCCGCCGGGTTGAGTCATCCCCGAGCCCACGATCTCGCCGTCCTTGACGATCACGCAGCCGACATTTGCGCCGGGGGCGGTCGTGCCCCGCGCCTCATCGCCGAGCGCCACCGCCTCGGCCATCCAGCGTTCGTCGTCGCTCAAAGGCCCATATTCTTGAGGCCGTCTTCCAGTCGCTGGAACTGGCGCTGCCGCTCCGCCTGCAGCTCCTGGCGACGCTGTTCGTCCGCCTTCTGCTTGGCGACGATCTCCTCGGTGCTCCGGTCGGCCGGCCAGCTTTCGAGATAGATGACGGTGGGGCCGACCTTGTGGGCGTCGATCGTATCGTAGAAGAAGGTGACTGCGATCACGGTCGGGATCGCCAGGGCCAACGCGGCCGCCACCACCTGGTGGGGCCGGCGCTGGCCCATGAACTCACGCAGGTCTTTCCAAAGCGCCTTGGGGCTGGCGGGGCGAGGGAGGCGCATCATCTTGATGTGAGAGATAATGCGGTGGCTCCCCTCCCGCCAGCCCCCTCACCATGCACCCCTTACGAGCCGTCCAATCGGAAGTGCACGGTGAGTGTCTTGCTGCTCTCGACCGGCTGGCCGTCTTCCGTTGCCGGACGGAAGCGCCAGCGGGAGAGAGCGTGGCGTTCGGTCGCCCTCCAGAAGGCGTCGCTGGTGGCGCTCAGGCGGCTGATCGCCTTGACTCGGCCATCGGCGCCGATGCGTACTTGGACCCGCACATTGCCTTCGCGCTCAGCGCGAAGCTCCGCGACCGGGTAGGGCGGCTGCTGCTCGATACCGTTGGAGAACAGTGCCTCGGTGCGCACCGGTGCCGGGCGCGCAGGATCGATCGGAGGGATGGTGCCAGTTCCGCGGCCACCGGTGCCGGCATCCGAGGTCGCCGACCCCGGATCCCAGGTTTCGGTCCTCGGACCGCTTGTAAAGGTCTGCCCGGCGGGCGGGGGATCGACGATCGTGTCAGGGACAAATTGGTTGCTGGGCGCGGGAGTCTGATGCGGCTCACGCTTCTGAGGCCGCGGCGGGTCGGGAGGCGGAGGCTCGGGGGCGCGGATATCGATGATTTCGATCGGCCGGCTTTTCCCGATGATTTCCGGGCCCTTGATCATGACGACGCCGGCGATGACGGCGCCGTGGAGCAGCAGCACGAGGCCGAAGCCTGTCGGGCTGCGCGGTTTTTGTTCGAGGAAGCCTGTAGCGGTCATTCTCCTCTCCTTTCACGCATCTGCGCAGGGCCTCTGACCTGCCGAGATCATCATGTTACATTATCTCATAATGCGATGCTATAACATTTTGTTCGCAGAGTGCGGGCGCGATCCGGCGAGACGCCGGAGCCTCAGCCTCGTGTGGCGGCGCTGCGCAGTCGGGCGATCGTCTCGTCGGGACCGATGAGGGGGAGGAGGGCCCCCATCTCCGGACCGCTGTCGCGCCCGGTGAGAGCGCGGCGGAGCGGTAGGAACAGCCCCTTGCCGGAGCGGCCGGTGCGCTGTTTGAGTCGGGCGACCAAAGCCGGCCAGGGCGAATCGCTCCAGTCGATTGACGCCGCTTCCTCGGCGGCAGCTTCCAAAAGCTCGCGGTCGCCCTCCTCGGCGCCGTGCTCGACATGGCCGTGGAGGATCGCCCACCAGTCGCCCGCCTCGGCGACGCTCTTGAGGTTGGGACGGATCGCCTCCCAGTCCGCCCCGGTCATTCCCTTCGGCAGCTGATCGGAGACCGCCGCGAATGGGAGGAGGTGCACGACCCACGCGCTGAGCTGCGCAAGCTCCTCGAGATCGAACCGAGCCGGCGCCCGGCCGAAAGTCGCGAAGTCGAAGCCCTGGATCAGCGGCTCCGGAGATTCGACCGGCTCGACCGGCAGGCTGGTGCCGATCCGCGCCAGCTTCGCCATCAGCGCGATCGGCTCGACGCCCTGGCCTTTGATCTCGTCGACTCCGATCGAGCCGAGCCGCTTCGACAATTTGCCCTCGGCGCCGACCAGCAAAGCCTCGTGAGCGAAGTTCGGAGCGGCGGCGCCAAGCGCCTCGAACATCTGCACCTGCACGGCGGTGTTGGCGACATGATCCTCGCCGCGCACGACGTGGGTCACCCCCATGTCGATATCGTCGACGACGCTTGGAAGCATGTAGAGCCAGCTGCCGTCCTCGCGGCGGATGACCGGGTCGCTGAGCAGGGCCGCGTCGAAATGCTGCGGCCCGCGAACGAGATCGGTCCATTCGATCGCGCGGCCATGGTCGAGCTTGAAGCGCCAATGCGGACGGCGGCCCTCGGCTTCGAGCCGCGCCCGCTCCTCATCGCTCAAGCCAAGAGCGGCGCGGTCATAGACCGGCGGCAGACCGCGGCCGAGCTGCACCTTGCGCTTGAGGTCGAGTTCCTGGGCGGTTTCGTAGGCGGGATAGACCCGACCCTCGGTGCGGAGCCGCTCGAGCGCCTCCTCGTAGCGGCCGAAGCGCGCCGACTGGCGCTCCTCGCCGTCCGCCTCGATCCCGAGCCAGGCGAGGTCGGCGCGGATCGCGTGAACAAAATCCTCGCTGGATCGCGCCCGGTCAGTGTCGTCGATGCGCAGCAGGAAGCGCCCGCCCTGCCGCTTTGCGAACAGCCAGTTGTGGATCGCGGTACGCAGGTTGCCGACATGGAGCCGGCCGGTGGGCGACGGAGCGAAGCGGGTGACGACGGACATTGCCGCCCTCTAGGCCGCGGCGGCGATGCCAGCAATGTCGCGGTCTTGCCCCGGCGGCCCCATCGGCTAATGAGCGGCGACATCACCCTCCAGAGGAATGTGCGCGCCATGAAGCTGATGTCCGGCAACTCCAACCTGCCGCTGGTCCAGGCGATTGCGCGCTATCTTGAGATCCCGGTGACCGAGGCGAGCGTTCGCCGCTTCGCCGACGAGGAGATTTTCGTCGAGATATTGGAGAATGTCCGCGGCGAGGACGTGTTCGTGGTTCAATCGACCTCCTACCCGGCCAACGACAACCTCATGGAGCTCTTGATCATGATCGACGCGCTTCGCCGCGCGTCGGCCAAGCGCATCACCGCCGTCCTCCCCTATTTCGGCTATGCCCGCCAGGACCGGAAGCCGGGCCCGCGCACGCCGATCTCAGCTAAGCTGGTCGCGAACCTGCTCACCACCGCCGGCGCCAACCGGGTCCTGTCGATCGACCTCCATGCCGGCCAGATCCAGGGCTTCTTCGACATCCCGACCGACAATCTCTACGCCGCTCCGGTGATGTCGGCAGACGTGCAGGCGCGCTATGCCGACCGCAATATCGCGGTGGTGTCGCCCGACGTGGGCGGCGTGGTCCGCGCCCGGGCGCTCGCCAAGCGGATCGGCAACGCCCCGCTCGCTATCGTCGACAAGCGGCGCGAGAAGCCGGGCGAATCCGAAGTGATGAACGTGATCGGCGACGTGTCGGGGCGCTTCTGCATCCTGGTCGACGACATCGTCGATTCGGCCGGCACCCTGTGCAACGCCGCCGCCGCGCTCAAGGAAGCCGGCGCCGAGGACGTCATCGCCTATTGCACCCACGGCGTTCTGTCGGGCGCGGCGGTCCAGCGGGTCGAGAAGTCCGAGCTTCTCGAGCTGGTCATCACCGATTCGATCGCCGCCTACGAGGCCGCGGCGGCGACGGACAAGCTTCGGATCCTCACCGTCGCGCCGCTCCTCGCCGAGGCTATCCGCCGGATCGCCGACGAGACCTCGGTCTCCAGCTTGTTCGACTGAGCCGGCTGTCACCCCGACTGGATCCGGGGGCGACCTGCCCGTTTGCGAGCCGCCTCAAGAAGGTGGATGCCGGATCAAGTCCGGCATGACGGGGTTTTGGTGACGAAGGGAGTCGCCCATGCCTACTTTGCTGATCACCGGCGCCAATCGCGGGCTCGGGCTCGAATTCGTTCGCCAATATGCCGCCGACGGCTGGAAGGTCGTCGCAACGGTGCGCAATCCCGAGCGGGCGGACGAGCTCCGCGCGGTCGAGGGCGACGTTCGAACCGAGCAGCTCGACGTGGCCGACCTGAACTCGATCCGCGCTTTCGCCGAACGCGTCGCGGAGCCGATCGACCACCTAATCTGCAACGCCGGAGTGATGGGCAAATATAGCGAGGTCGACCCCGACAGCTGGGCCTACACGCTTCGCGTCAACGCGATCGCGCCGACCCTGCTGGCGCAGGCGCTGGTCGACCGGGTCGCCCCCGGCGGCAAGGTGGTCGCTATCACCAGCAAGATGGGCAGCATCGCCGACAATGAGAGCGGCGGCGCGATCATCTACCGCTCGTCGAAGGCCGCCCTCAACGCCGCCTGGCGGAGCCTTGCCATCGACTGGCGCGACCGCGACCTTGCCGTCGCCATGCTCCATCCAGGCTGGGTGCAGACCGACATGGGGGGAACCCAGGCTCCGACTCCGCCCGAGGAAAGCATCGCCGGCCTCCGCCGAGTCATCGCGGGCCTGACCCGTGACCAGTCGGGCAGCTTCCTCGACTATCAGGGCAACGCGATCCCCTGGTGAGGCCTTGCCTCGCCTGGGCTTCCTCTCTATAGGCGCCCGCTTCCAGCATTCTGGAAATGATTTGACGAACGGCCCGGCCGGTAGGGCTGCCGTGGCTGTTCACTGACGTCAAAGGAGACGAAAATGCCCAAGCTCAAGACGAAGAGCGGCGTCAAGAAGCGCTTCAAGCTCACCGCCACCGGCAAGATCAAGCACGGTGTCGCTGGCAAGCGCCACCGCCTGATCAGCCACAACAGCAAGTACATCCGCCAGAACCGCGGCACCGAAGTGCTCGCCGACGCCGATTCGGCGCGCGTGCGCCTGTGGGCGCCCTACGGCCTCAAGTAAGGAGTTCTGACAGATGGCACGCGTCAAAAGGGGTGTAACCACCCGCGCCAAGCATAAGCGCACGCTCGAGCAGGCGAAGGGCTATTACGGCCGCCGCAAGAACACGATCCGCATCGCCAAGCAGGCGGTCGAGAAGGCCGGGCAATACGCCTATCGCGACCGCAAGGTGAAGAAGCGGAGCTTCCGGGCTCTGTGGATCCAGAGAATCAACGCCGCAGTTCGCGCCGAAGGCCTGACCTACAGCCAGTTCATGAACGGCCTCAAGCTGGCCGGAGTCGAGCTGGACCGCAAGGTTCTCGCCGACATCGCGATGCACGAGGGCGAGGCGTTCGGCGTCATCATCGCCCAGGCCAAGGCCGCTCTCCCGGAGCAGGCCCAGGCCTGATCGGCTCAAGCTGAAAAGCAAAAGGCGCGAAGGGCACATGCTCTCCGCGCCTTTTCTTTTGCTCGGTTCGCTGGTCGATGCTGGACAGCATTCACGATGACCCGTGAGCTTAAACCACTCGCGGAACGGCGGGGCGGCCTGGATCGCATTCGAGGGCTGCGCGGTCCCAGCGGGCGAGTTTCGCCGCCGCCTCATAGGTCGAGCTGAGGAAAGCGAGTAGGGCCGCATCGGGATCGTCCGAGCGGCGCACTGCATCATAATCGAGCACGAACTCGCCCAAGGCAGTCTCGAAACGGGCGGCGCCTGGCCGAACCGAGGCGCCGGCGAAGCCATCCGGAGCGGGATAGGCGTAGGAATAGAAGAACGGTCCGCCCTGAGCGCCCGCGCCGCCGGGCCAGAAGCCGGCGCTCGACACTTCGTGGCTGTAGGCCTCGCGCGTGACGGCGTCCGGCAGATTGGGGATTCCGCCGGGGTGGAGCGGCGCCGGCCTACCGGAGAAGCGGGTCACGGCGAGGTCGAAGCTGCCCCAGAAGAAATGAACCGGGCTGACCTTGCCCAGAAATGCCGAGCGGAATTGCTTCAGCACCCGATCGGCGGCGAGAAGGGCGCCGTGAAGCCGTTCTGCGCTTCCGCGATCGTAGCTGCGCGGCGCTCGATCCTCGGCGAAGCGGATGGCCGGCTCGACCTCGTTGGGCGCCGGATGGATCGCCACGTGGCGGCCGCTCTGGCCGACCAGGGTCATGAACGCGGCGTGGAAGTCCGCCATCGTCGTCGGGCGGAGCGGGATCGACGCCTCGCCGCGCCCGTCGATCAGGCAGACACGGTGACCGACCAGATCGATCACGAGCTCGAACGGTTCGCCGGCGCCATAGAGCGGCTCGGTGCGCAGACCACGCGGAGTCACTCGCAAGGTGAGGTGCCAACCGTGGTTGCGCCACGGCAGCAAGGCCGTCGGAACCTTGCCGATGATCTGGCTGATCAGGTGCAATGTCACGATCGTCGGGCGATCCCGGTCGATCGACAATGAAGGCCAGAAGCTGCTCGCAACGCCCATCGACTCACCCCCCGGTAAGAGATTGGCAATCACGGCAGCTTATCACGTTCCGACTAAGGCGGAAGCGAGGGCGGCATGGGCGTGATGACCAAGGTCGAACGGGGTCCCCCCGAACTCGCCAATCGAGGCTACCAGGTGCTGTTCCGCCCCAATGAGAGCAATCGTTGCCCCGGCTGTGGCAATGCTCAATGGTATGTCGGGCGGGTCAGCGCCGAATGTTTCTTCTGTGGCACCGCGCTTCCGCTGGCCGACGCCAAATGGGGCGGCGACGGCCTCAGCCATCGCTTTCCCGATGCGCACGTGGCGATTGCCGCGGCGGGTTCGTCCGAGCGGCGGCGCGACGAGCGACGACCCGTGCGCGGGCGGGCAGTCCACTTGCTAATCGACGGCTCGCCGCAGGCTTTTGCTCTTCACAATGTTTCGGCGGGGGGCGCGAAGATCCGCGACCCGCAGGGTCTGATCGGCGCGGGCAAGATCGAGCTGGTCTCGACCAGCGGCGAGATCGTACCCGCCGAGGTACGCTGGACCGCCGACGGCACGGCGGGCCTGCGTTTCGCCCGGCGACTGCCGATCGACGCCTTCCACGCGGAGCGCTAAGCGCCAACAACGTGGACAAATGCGCGCGCGCCCGCATGATGGCGCCGTCGCGGCAATCGGAAGTGAGCCATGTCTGCGTTGTTCATGTCCCTTGCGGCTTTACTGTCGGCCACTCAGGCGGACGCACCGCCTTCCCCTGAGCTCGTGCAGCGCTTCATCGCCGCGCTTCCTCCGCGGCAGCGGCCGCTGAACGAGATCGATCCCGACGATCTCGGCCGGCTTCTCCGGCTAAACCCCGGAGGAGAGGCCGACCTCCGACAGATCCTCCAAGCCCATGCGAATTGCATAGCTCCACCTTCCGATGCCTCGACCGACCGAATGCTACGGGACGTCGCGACCCGTCTCGGCACCGCCAATGTCGAAGCCCTCGTCCGCCTCTATCAGGGGCCGGACCTGGTCCGCCTCGGGAGGCTCGCCGGCAAGGCCGACAGGGATTCCGCGGAAGCAGCCGAGTTCGAGCGCCTGTTGAGAGCTTATCCGGTGGAGGCGTTCAGGGAGGCGATGCAGAGCGCGAGCGCCAGCGCGATCTTCGACGAGACCCTCTTCGAGGCGATTCATGCCTGCGACCGCGCCCGGGCCGATGCTCTCGCCCGAGCGGGGCTGAGGGCAAGCGACTGACGGTCCAGGGTTCAAATCCCTCCCGGATCGATTAGAGGGGCGGCATGTCCAGCCCTGAAGCCCTCGAACAGCAAATCCTCCCCCAAGTGGCGGGAGCCGCAGACCTGACGGCGCTCGAAGCCCTGCGCGTGTCCGCCCTCGGCAAGCATGGCGCGGTCACCGGCCTGCTCAAGACCCTCGGAGCGATGTCGCCCGAGGAGCGCCAAGTGCAAGGTCCGCGAATCCACGCTCTTCGCGAGGCGGTGACCGCGGCGCTTGCCGACCGCAAGGCTGCGCTCGAGGCGGCCGAGCTCGACGACCGCCTCGCCCGTGAGCGGATCGACGTCACGCTTCCGGTTCAGCCGGCGCCGAGGGGCTCGGTCCACCCGGTCAGCCAGGTCATGGACGAGCTCGCCGAGATCTTCGCCGACATGGGCTTCGCGGTTGCGAGCGGCCCCGAGGTCGAGACCGACTGGCACAATTTCACCGCCCTCAATTTCGCCGACGACCATCCGGCGCGGGCGATGCACGACACCTTCTATCTCGATGAGGCTGGGCCGAAGGGCGAGAAGATGGTGCTGCGCACCCACACCTCACCGGTGCAGATCCGCGTCATGACGTCACAAAAGCCGCCGATCTACGCGGTGATGCCGGGACGCGTGTACCGCTCCGACAGCGACGCCACCCACACGCCGATGTTTCATCAGGTCGAAGGCTTGGTCATCGACAAGGGGATCACGCTCGCCCACCTCAAATGGACTCTGGAGACCTTCCTCAAGGCCTTCTTCGAGCGCGACGACATCGTCCTTCGCCTTCGGCCAAGCTACTTCCCGTTCACCGAGCCGTCGGCCGAGGTCGACGTCGGTTACACGATTCAGAACGGCCGCCGAGTGCTCGGCGGGAGCGATCACTGGATGGAGCTTCTCGGCTCCGGAATGGTCCACCCCAACGTCATCCGCAATTGCGGGCTCGATCCCGACGAGTGGCAGGGCTTCGCCTTCGGCTGCGGAATCGATCGCCTCGCCATGCTCAAATACGGAATGGACGATTTGCGCGCCTTTTTCGACGGCGACCTTCGCTGGCTCCGCCATTACGGCTTCGCGTCGCTCGACGTGCCCACGCTCAGCGGGGGAGTCGGCGCATGAAGTTCACTCTGTCCTGGCTCAAGGAGCATCTCGACACCGACGCCACGCTCGACGAGGTCGTCGCGCGGCTGAACGCGCTTGGCCTCGAGGTCGAGGGCGTCGACAATCCCGGCGAGAAGCTCGCCGCCTTCAAGGTCGCCGAGATCCTCACCGCCGAGCGTCACCCGCAGGCCGACAAGCTCCAGGTCCTCACCGTCGACGCCGGGGAGGGGCCTATGCAGGTCGTGTGCGGAGCCCCCAATGCCCGCGCCGGAATGAAGGGCGTGTTCGGAGCGCCCGGCGCCTATGTCCCGGGCAGCGGGATCACCCTGAAGATCGCAGCGATCCGCGGTGTCGAAAGCCGCGGCATGATGTGCTCGGTGCGCGAGCTGGAGCTCGGCGAGGCGCATGAGGGCATCATCGAGCTTCCCGACGATGCGCCGGTCGGAACCGCCTTCCCGGATTATGCCGGACTCAACGACGCGGTCATCGACATCTCGGTCAACCCGAACCGGCCCGAGGCGATGGGCGTGTACGGGATTGCCCGCGACCTCGCCGCCTCCGGTCTCGGCACGTTGAAACCGCTCGAGGTGCCGGAGATCGCCGGGACCTACCCGTCGCCGCTCGAGATTCGGATCGAGGATAGGGAAGGCTGCAAGGCCTTTTACGGCCGGGTCATCCGCGGAGTCCGCAACGGCCCGTCGCCCGACTGGCTTGCGCGGCGGCTTCAGGCGGTCGGCCAGCGCTCGATCAGCGCCCTGGTCGACATGACCAACTACATCATGTTGACCTACGGACGGCCGTTGCACGTCTACGACCTCGCGAAGCTCAGCGGAGCTGTCGTCGCCCGCAAGGCGAAGGCGGGCGAGCAGGTCGAGGCGCTCAACGGCAAGACCTATACGCTCGACGAGACGATGACGGTGATCGCGGACGACGTGGCGGTACACGACATCGGCGGCATCATGGGCGGCGAGCATAGCGGCGTCACCGAGGCGACGACCGACATCCTCATCGAATGCGCTTGGTTCGATCCGCATTCGATCACCCGCACGGGCCAGAAGCTCGCGCTCGCCTCCGACGCGCGCACGCGCTTCGAGCGCGGCGTCGACCCCGCCTTCGTCGAACCCGGACTCCAGCTCGCGACCAAATGGGCGCTGGACCTCGCCGGCGGCGAGCAGTCTGAAGTCGTGCGCGCCGGCGAGCCGCCGATGGAGCGGCAGACCGTCGCCTACCGGCCCCAGCGCTGCGCCGCCCTTGCCGGCATCGACATTCCGGACGACCGGCAGGAGGAGATCCTGCGCAGTCTCGGCTTCGACGTTGCGCGCGGCGATCCTTGGCAGGTGACACCGCCGACTTTCCGGCCCGACATCCACGGCGAGGCCGACATCGTCGAGGAAGTCGCCCGGATCCACGGTTTCGACAATATCCCGTCGACCCCGCTGCCGCGTGCCGACGGCGTTGCCCGGCCCACGGCGACGCCCGAGCAGCTTATCGAGCGCCGCGCCCGCCGCTCCGCTGCCGCGCGCGGCCTCAACGAGGCGATCACCTGGAGCTTCATCTCAGAAGAGGAGGCGGCGCATTTCGGAGGCGCGGCCTGGACCGTCGCCAACCCGATCAGCGACGACCTCAAGATCATGCGGCCATCGCTCCTGCCCGGCCTCATTGCCGCTGCGCGCCGCAACCGCGCCCGCGGCGCCGACAGCGTTCGCCTCTTCGAGATCGGCCGGCGCTATTTCAAGGACGGGGAGCCGCTCACCGTCGGCGTCATCCTCGCCGGTGAGCGGACTCATCGTCACTGGCGCACAGGCCGAGCGGCCCCGTACGACGCTTTTGACGCCAAGGAAGAGGCCCTTGCCCTCCTCTCGTCCGTCGGCGCTCCGGTCGACAATCTTCAGGTCAGCCCGGATGCAGGCGAGACCTATCATCCCGGCCGCTCGGGCAAGCTCACGCTCGGCAAATCGGTTCTCGCCGAGTTCGGCGAGCTTCACCCGCGGATCCTCAAGGAGTTCGACCTCGACGGGCCAGCCGCGGCGGCGCAAATCTTCCTCGACGCGCTTCCGCCGAAGCGTGGGGGCAATGCCCGAATGCGGCCAGCCTACACGCCGCCGGCGCTTCAGGCGGTGAAGCGCGACTTCGCCTTCCTCGTGCCCGAGACGCTCGAGGCCGACCGCCTGCTCCGCGCCGTGCGCGGCGCCGACAAGGCTGCGATCGCCTCGGTCAGTCTGTTCGACCTGTTCACCGGGCAAGGCGTCGCCCAGGGCGAGAAGTCGCTTGCGCTCGAGGTGGTCCTTCAGCCGAGCGACAAGAGCTTCACCGATGAGGAGCTGAAGGCAATCGGAGACCGAATAGTCGCGGCGGCGGGCAAGCTCGGAGCGCGCCTACGCGACTGACGCCCTCTCGCCAGCGGGGAGGGAGCTACTGGGTCTGCACGGCCTCTTCGGCGAGGTTCCAGACTCCGTCGAGCCAGGCGACGATCTCGGCAGCACCGGGATGGGCGTAGCTGTCGTAGCGGGTGCGAAGGATTGGGCGGCGATGGTCGAGCCGATCGAGGCCGCGGTCCTGGAGCGTCAAAATGTCGCGTTGGACCTGCACGGCGAGGTCGGGGCCGAGCACGTCCCGCGCCGCCCGCTCGAACGCGGCGACATAGTCATAATCCTCGCCCCGGTCGTAGCTCTCCTTGAGCGTGAGAGCCGGAATCCGGCTCAGCACGGCCTGAGAGGCAGGATTGACGCCGTGGGCGGAGATGTGGCGGCGGATCTCCGCCGGGCGGCCGGTGAAGCCGCGCAGGTGGAGGTGCTGCGACATTCGGGCGCCGTCATTGACCGGGTAATTGTCCCACAGGAACGGCTTGCGGCCGATCTCGCTCGCGACACGGGCGAGGTGACCAGGCGACAGCTCACGGCTGCACACTTCCGGGCCTGTCCACATGATCTCGATCGTCGGATCGAGCAGGCGGCCCAGCTTACGCAGATAGCCTTCGGGGCGCTGTCCGAAGGCGCTGTCGAGAATAGGATCATCGGAATAATAGCTTGGGCAGCACAGGATACGGGTCGCCTTGGTCCGCTCGGCCGCGAAGGTGACGATGGCCGCCTGGCGGTCGGCGAGGTCGGCAACGTCGCCACGCATGTCGTCGAACAGGATGGCGAGGTCGTCGATTCCAAGCGCGTCGAGATGGCCGAGCTTTCGCGCTAGCATATCCTGCCAGCCGCGCTCAGGCGCGAGGTGGAGCTCGAACGGGCTCAAACCGACTCCGAAGCGAACGCCGATCGCCCGGCATTCGGCGGCGAAGGCGGCGAGGGCTGCCATCTCCCGGTCAGGATGAAGTTCCTGCCAGCGGCGACGGAGATAGGAGTCGGCCTTGGGCGCATAGAGATAGAAGAGATAATTGTGGGGGCGAAGGTAGCGGATCGTCTCCGAGCGCTCGCGCCAGCTCCACGGCCGGCCGAAAAAGCCCTCGATGATGCCAAGCTCAGGGATCACGCCGCGGCCTCCAGAGCATTAATGGCGTCATGCACCCGCTGCTCGACCTCCTTGCGCGGCAGCCCCGCGGGGATCGGCGCACCGAAACGCATGGTGACGGTGCCGCTGCGCTTGATCCAGCCCCTCGGCCACACTCGGCCGCTGTCGAGCGCGACCGGCACGATCGGAAGGCCGAGCTTGCGGTAGAGGCCGGTGAAGCCTGGCTGGAGTGGCGGCTGCTCGCCCGGGAGGACTCGCGTCCCTTCAGGAAAGATCAGGATCGAACGCTCCTCGGCCAAGGCCATGTCCGCCTCCCGCATCATCGCCCTGAGCGCGGACGCGCCCCCGCTCCGGTCGATCGCGATGCAGCCATAGCGGCGAGTCGCCCAGCCGAAGACCGGGATGTCGGCGAGCTGGCGTTTCATCACGACCGCCGGCTCGTCGAGTAGCCGGACGAGATCCAGGGTTTCGTACATCGCCTGGTGCTTGGCCGCGATCAGCACCTGCCCGGTCGGCAGGTCGCCTTCGACGCGGGTGCGGATCCCAAGGATCCAGCGACAACACCATGAGTGAAAGGTCACCCACCCGAGCACGTGCCGGCGCAACGGCCGTCGCCCGAGAGCTGCTACCGGCACCGTCAGAAGCACGATGATCACGGTGACGGGGTAGAAGACGATCGTGAAGATCAGTGAACGAAGCGCAGCCAGCACACTCACTCCAGACCCAGCTCTTCACCGAACGGGCTGATCAGATATTTGTTATATTCGACGAAGAGCTGCTTGAAGGTTCGGTCGGAATGGACCGCGTCGGGCACGACCCGGGTCGTGCTTCCAAGCCGCCAGCCGATTTCCTTGCGCGCCCGCGGCATGTGCCAGTCGTTGGTGACAACTCGAATCGAGCGCAGACGCCGGCGCTGGACCCATTCGGCGATTTCCTGACCGTTGGTGCGCGTGTCGGTGGCGGCTCGTCCAAGGTCGACGCAACACCGGATCGTCGCCATCGGCACGTCGTAGCGTGCGGCTAGTTCCTGGGGGCGGACCTCGCTCGCCACGCCGGAGATGAGCAGGCGATCGGCAGCGCCGCGCTCGATCAGTTCGAAACCGCGCGCGACCCGCCCCTCGCCTCCGGTGAGGACGACGATGCCGTCCGTCTTCTCGGCCCCGGCAGGGCCCGGCAGGCTGTTCATGAACCAGAGGAGGCCTACTCCATAAAGCAGGATTGGGAAGATGCTGAACCGGATGAGCCTGCGCATGGCTAGAGCAGCCTGCCCAAGGCGCGCTGTATGGTGATCCGGGCGACGAGCAGGGCGAGCGCCGCTCCCGCCACGGGCAGAAGCGTCAGCACCACCCAAGCATGATCGGGCAGGGCGATCGAGCCGAGCAGCTCCGAGCCGATCGCCGCCACCCGGCCGCCAATGAGGACCAGCACGAGGATTGCCAGCGCCGCGCCTACGATCCCGCCGAACAGGACGTCGAGGGCGATCCGGCGCTGGAACATGCGGGCAATCTGCTGGTCGGTGGCACCCATTAGGTGCAGGATCTCGATGGTCTGGCCGTGGGTGTTGAGCGAGGCGCGCGCGGCGAGCACCACCGTCGCCGCGGTCGCCGCGACCATCAGTCCGACCAGCCCGGCCGCCAGCCATTGAAGCGACGCGAGCAGCCCGGTGAAGGGTCCGAGCCAGTCCGCGACGTCCGAAACTACCGCAGTCGGCGCGATCTCCTGAACCGCTTGGCGAAGCTGCGGCAGCCGTGCCCGGGCGCCGGCACCGAGATCGACGTCGATCAGTGCCGGCACCGGCAGCTCGGCCGTCGCCGCCGAGGCGCCGAGCCACGGCTCGAGCAATTCGTCGAGTTCTTCGGCCGGCACCGGCCGCACCCTGGTCACGCCCTCGGCACGTTCGAGCAAGGAGGCGACTGCTGCGGCCTGTCGGTCGCGGAGCCCCGCATTGGCCTCGACGATCTGGACGGTGACTCGATTGCCGATCTGCCCCTCGATCCGCTCTGCGCCCGCCGCGAGGCCGAGCCCCGCGGCCGCGGCGAGAGCAGTCAGGAACATCATGATCGCGATCACCCAGGGCATCGGACCTGAAAGGCGCCCTTCCGGGAATAGCCGGCCCTCGCGGGTGCCAAAATCGCGCGCCGCGGCAGTCATCGCACCGCTCCAGCCGCATCGACCTTGCGCGGCGGATTGCGAAGCGCACCGGTGGGATCGGCGAGCTGGCCGCGGTCGAGCCGGATCATCTCCGCGCTCGGAACCGAGGTCAGCAGATGGAGATCGTGGGTCGCGACGATCACGGTCGTGCCGAGCTTGTTGAGCGCATCGAACAGGTGAATGAGGCGCTTGGCCATTTCCGGATCGACGTTGCCGGTAGGCTCGTCAGCCACCAGCAGCTCGGGCCGGGCGATGACCGCGCGAGCGATTGCCACGCGCTGCTGCTCGCCGCCCGACAAGGTCGCCGGCCTGGCACTGGCCCGGTCCGACAGGCCGACCCAGTCGAGCATCTCGTTGACCGGGGTGGTGATGTCGCGCTCGTCGACCCCCGCCACCCTCAGCGGCAGAGCGACATTGTCGAACGCCGACAGATGCTGGACCAGTCGGAATTCCTGGAAGACGACACCGATGCGCCGCCGGAAGCCTGGCAAACGCGAGCGCGGCATCGTCACGATGTCTTCGCCGAACAGGCGGATGAGGCCGCGGCTCGGGCGAAGCGCGAGATAGAGAAGCTTGAGAAGTGACGTCTTGCCCGCACCAGACGGCCCGGTGAGGAAGTAGAAGCCGCCGGTGCGAAGCGAGAAGGACAGGTCGGACAGCGTCTCCGCGCCCGTGCCATAGCGCAGCCCGACATTGTCGAACCGGACGATCGGGCCGGGAGCGTTCACAGTGGGCTGATAACCTTCATTGCCGCCACCAATGGCATGCGGACCAATGGCCCTCAAGCGGCAGAAAAGCCCGCATTTGCTTGATGGTGTCCCCCGCCCGTGCTTAGAGGCCGGTATCAGCCGCAACAGGTGCCTCACGTAGATGATCCTGACCTGCCCGTCCTGCCGGGCCCGCTACGAGGTTCCGGACAGCGCCGTCGGCGCCGGCGGCCGCAAGGTGCGCTGCGCCAAATGCCGGTTCAGCTGGGTGCAGGAGGCACCTGAGGAATCCTTGGCGCCGGGCGAGGCGGCGCTTCCGCCTAGGACTCCTGAGGCGCCTCCGGCCGTCGACCCACAGCTTCCTCCGCTCTCGGCAGTCTCTGAGCCCGAGCCCGAGCCCGAGCCCGAGCCGGAAATCGACGAGCCTGAGGAACAACCTTCCGAGGAATGGGCCGGCGACTACGAAGCAGCTGCCGAAGAAGAGCCGAGCCGGCCGCGCCGGCGGCGCTTCTGGCCGATCGCCGCAGTCGTCGCGGCATTGCTGATCGTCGGAGCCGCCGCCGCCCTCTACGCCTTCGGCTGGTCGGAGATCGGCCAGCGTCTCGGTTTTGCCTCGAACAACGCGGACAGGTTGGCGATCAGCGGCAGGGTGAGCCGCGAGCCGGGGCCGCCCAATACCGAGCTGCTCACCGTCACCGGCGAGATCCGCAATCTCACCGAGGAAGTGCAACGTGTGCCGCAGATCCGCGCCGAATTGCTCGATGGCGGCGGCCGCGTCGTCTATTCCTGGTCGATCGCTCCGCCCCGCGCAGAACTCCAGCCGCGCGAGGCGGTGACCTTTTACAGCGCCTCCACCGACGTGCCCCCGGGCGGCCAGAACCTCAATTTGAGCTTCGCGCCGCTGACCTGATCGGTTGCGGTCGAACCTTCAGCACATAAGCGAAGCGCGCGAACTGAAGCACGGCGGTTACCAGCATTCCCATGCCGGCCGCCCAGGCGAGCCCGTTGGCGCCCCAGCCGCCGCGCACCAGCAACCAGCCAAGCCCGCCGGTGACCAAGAAGAAACCGACGATGCCGTTGATCCCGGCGCACACCTGCTCGTTCAATGACCTGAGCCCGGCGCCGAACAGATATTGAAGACCGTCGAAGATCAGGAATGACCCCATGATCGCGAGCATCGACGCGCCCGCCGCGAGCACCGCGGGGTCGTCGGAAAAAGGGGTCATCGCGGTCTTCGAGAACAGCACGAGGAACAGCGAAAACACACCGATCACCGCGATCGACAGGCCCGCTGCGATGAGCGCGCGCGGCCAGGCCTTGTCCCGCTCGCCGGCGCCCACCGCGTTTCCGACCCGAACTCCGGCCGCCGAGGCGAAGCCGTAGGCGATCGCGAACAGGAGGTTGTGAAGCGCCAGCATCGCCTGGAAGGAGGCGGCGACCTGGTTGCCGAGCTGGGTCGAAAGAACGATCAGCCAGGCGAAGCCCGCCAGCTCGAGCGACGCCGCGACCGCTGGCACCGTTCCGAACCAGAGGAGGCGGGGAACGCCGCGCGCCGCGCGCTTCCAGGCGGCAGCGGAGAGATCGCGGACGCCCCGCTCGGCGGCGTCCGACACGGTCCAGGCGAACAGGATCATGGCCGTCGCGCCGGCCCATGACGCGGTCACCGTTGCGTAAGCGGCGCCGACCGCGCCGAGGGCCGGGAGGCCGAGATGTCCGCCGACCCAGGCCCAGGCAAGCAGCGCATTGACCGCCAGCATCCCGAGATTGACGATCATCACCCGCTTCGGCCGGCTGATCCCCTCGAGGAAATAGGAAGCAGCGAAGAAGGCGAGCTGCGCGGGAAAGGCCAGCGCCATCGCCTCCACGACAGGGGCAGACGGCGCCACCAGCGCAGGTTCGACGTCGATCAGGCGAAGCAGCGGGTAGGCCCACAGACCGAGAATGACCGCGATCGCCATTCCGAGCGCGATCCCGAGCATCAGCCCCGAACGCAGATTGTCGCCAGTCTCGGCGAGCCTCTCCCCGCCGTCGGCCTGCGCCGTATAGACGAGCACTCCGGTGAGCGACGAGATGCCGAGCACCACGGCGATCCAGGTCAGGGTGCGGCTCGCTCCCAAGGCCGCGAGCTCGTCGGTGCCGTACTGGCCGACCACCGCGACATCGACGATCTGCATCAGAGTCCAGTTGAGCCCAGTCAGAACGATCGGCCAGGCGAGCGCCAGGATCCGGCCCGCCTCGGCGCGCACTTCGGAGGCGCTCAACTGGCTCAGGTTGTCCGGCATGGCCGCCGCCGATAGACGAGGCCCGACTTGAGGCAAAGGAGTAGCGCATGCGTATCGGCATCCTCACCGGCGGCGGAGACGTGCCCGGCCTCAATGCCTGCATCCGCTCGGTAACCCTGTCGGCGGACGATCTCGGCTGGCAGGTGACCGGCTTCCGCCGCGGCTGGGAAGGCGTGATGGCGATCGATCCGAACGATCCGGCAAGCGTCGCCGCCCACTCGCTTCCGCTCGACCGCGAGGCGGTTCGCGGCATCGACCGGATGGGCGGCACCATCCTCCACACTTCGCGGACCGACCCGCGCACTCACAAGGATGGCGATCAGACGAACCACGTCCTCGAGGTTCTCGACAAGCTCGGCATCGACGCGATGATCACACTGGGCGGCGACGGGACCTTGCGCTTCTCCGCCCACCTCTCGGCTCAGGGGGTTCCGGTCGTGTCCGTGCCCAAGACGATGGATAACGATGTCTACGGCACCGACTATTGCATCGGCTTTTCGACCGCCGTCAGCCGCTCGGTCGAGGCGATCAACGCGCTTCGAACTACGGTCGAAAGCCACGAGCGGATCGGAGTCGTCGAGCTGTTCGGCCGCCGCTCCGGCGAAAGCGCCCTGCTCGCGGGCTTCCTTGCCCAGGTCGACCGGACCATCATTGCAGAGGTGCCTGCCGATCTCGACGTGCTTCTCCCCCTGCTCGCAGAGGACAAGGCCTCCAATCCCGCCGGCTATGCGATGTGCGTCATCTCGGAAGGCGCCCGGATCGTCGGCGAGGACAATGGCGAGGATGTCGAGCGCTCAAAATCCGCGCTCGACCGCCGCGAGGTCGGCGTCGGCCAGCGTCTCGGCCGGGTGATCAACGACCGGCTCGGCAGCGGAGCGGTCATCCAGGAGCTCGCTTATCTCATGCGCGCCGGCGAGCCCGACGCGATGGACCGAATGGTCGGTTTCGCGTTCGGCGGCCTCGCGGTGCAGCTCGTCCAGCAGGGCAGCGGTGGCCGAATGGTCGCGCTGAAGGACGGCAATTACTGCCACGTTCCGATAGGTACGCTGCTCGAGGGCCGCAAGAGCGTCGACGTCACCGGTCTCTACGACCCCACCCTCTATCGCGCCCGCCTGCTCCGCGTCGAAGGGATGCCGATGTTCTTGTATTGAGGCTGCGTGAACAGAGTTTGCAAACGCGCATTGCGCCCCGCCAAAGCCTTTGCTAGGGGCACCCGCCTACCAGGCGCCGCGGATTGACGGCGCCGTTTCCATGATGTGCGGTCGTGGCGGAACTGGTAGACGCGCAACGTTGAGGTCGTTGTGTCCGAAAGGACGTGGAAGTTCGAGTCTTCTCGACCGCACCATCATTTCTCCTGACAGAGCGAAGACACGCCCGGCTGGGCCACCCCGGTTGTCATCCCAGTGAGAGCCGGGATCTGGCCTCGCTTCGTTGCGCTGGGATGACCTGCCTCGGACAAGCCCGCGGCATCGGAGATTTAGGATGACGAACGAAGCCCTCGTGTCTCGCCCCCAGCCTCTGAAGCGCCCCTTCGGCTTCTGGGTGTGCCTTGCCCTCGTCGTCGGCAACATGATCGGCTCCGGCTTCTTCCTGATGCCGGCGACCCTGGCACCGTTCGGGTGGAATGGCGTCGTGGGGTGGGTAGTGACCAGCCTCGGTGCGCTGACCCTGGCCATCGTGTTCGGAAGCCTCGCCAGGGTGATGCCGCAGGCCGGCGGCCCCTACGCCTATTCGCGCGCGGCGTTCGGACCGTTCGCGGCGTTCGTGGTGGCGTGGAGCTATTGGGTGTCGATGTGGATCGGCAACGTCGCGATCGCGACCGGCGTAGTGGCGCCGCTCAGCACGATCGTTCCGGGGATCGCCGAGCATAGCGTGATCTGGACGCTCGCCATTGTCTGGCTGCTGACCGCGATCAACTGCTTCGGCGCCGCGGCGGTCGGCCGGATCCAGCTCGTCACCACAATCCTCAAGATCCTCCCGCTCGGCGCGGTCCTCATCCTCGCCATCCTCGTTCTCACGCAGGGCGGCAGCAGCGAGGCGCCGCCGCTGCGCGCCGACAGCCTGACCTTTTCGGGCGAGCTGGGGATCGCCGCTGCGGCGACCCTGACCTTGTGGTCGTTCCTCGGCCTCGAATCGGCGACGGTACCGGCCGAGCGGGTCGCGGCGCCCGAGCGCAACATCCCTCGCGCCACCCTGATCGGCGTGCTCATCACCGGGATCCTCTACACGTTCGTTTGCTCGGCCGTGGCACTGCTCATGCCGACGGATCAGATCGCCAATTCGGGCGCGCCGATGGCGGACTTCATTGGCCGCCACTGGGGTGGGCCCGCCGCGATGCTGATCGCGCTGTTTGCCGCCATCGCCGCGTTCGGCACCCTGAACGGCTGGATCCTGATGCAGGGCGAGCTGCCCTGGGCGATGGCCAGGGACGGAGTCTTTCCCACCTGGTTCGCCAAGCTGTCGAGTCACGGCACGCCGGTCCGCGCCCACATCACCGCGAGCCTCCTCGTCACCATCGTTCTAGTGCTCAATTCGGCGCGGTCGATGACCGATCTGTTCGGCTTCCTGATTCTGCTCGCTACCTGCGCGTCCCTGGTTGCCTATCTTGCTTCTTCACTTGCCGCTTTGAAGCTGAGGGTGGCGCGGAACAAGGCTGCTATCTTCATGGTCGCTGCGCTGTTTTCCGCCTGGGCGATCTACGGCGCCGGCCGCGAAGCCGTGATCTGGGGGGTGGTCCTGATGGCGAGCGGCGTGCCGCTCTTTTTCCTCAGCCGCGGCTCCACCCCGGTGCCGGAGGTTGCTCCAGCCGCGCTTCAGGAATGAGGCCACGCAAGCGGTCGGCGAAGTTTCGCAGCGACACCTCGCTCTCGCCCAGCGGCCCCGGCCGGTAATAGCTTGACGTCATGCCTTGCTGCACCCGCCGGATCAGCGCGGTGTCCTCTTCGTTGACCCGCCGGTTGATCCGCCAGTTGAGATAGCGCGCCGCCTTCATCTCGCGCCGCCCGTCCCGCACCGCATAGCTGATCTCGCGGACCAGCGTCTCGGTCGCCGAAACCGGCACGAAGTGCATGAAGTCGACCTGATCCGGATAGAGGTCGATCGCCACGTTCGGCCATAGCTTGAAATAGAGCCAGCGGCGCTGGAGATGCGCCGGCAGGTGGTCGACCGGAGGAAGGAAGTGCTGATAGGCGCGCTCGGACGGCTTCGATGACGGCCGCTCGACGATGTCGCCGGCCATTCTGTCGACATGGGGCCCGGCTTCGAGGGCGTAATCGCCCCCGAACAGGCGGGTGAGGCCGGGATGGGCGACGGCGATGTGGAGGCCGTCCGAATAATTGTCGGCGACATTCTTCCAGTTGACGTCGCGCGGCCGCAACGTGATCCGGCCGAGCGCTTGAAGCTCCTCGAACCGATAGGGGGCGACCTCCTCCTCATGCGGCGCCATCATCTCGGCGACGCTCGGGCCGCCGCTCTCCAACCGAACGAAGACGAAGCCGTGCCACAGCTCGAGCTCGACCGGGATCAGGCCCAACTCCTCGAGCTTGACGTCGCCGTAGCTGGCGCGCTCCGGCAATGCGATCAGCCGGCCGTCGCTGCCGTAGGTCCAGGCATGATAGGGGCAGGTCAGGCGCTTTGCGCAGCCCTCGACGCCGTCCACCAGACGCGACCCGCGGTGCCGGCAGACGTTGGCGAAAGCGCGCACGCGGCGGTCGGTGCCGCGGATGACGACGACACTATCGCCGAGCAGGTCAAGCGTCCGCCACTGACCGGCATCGGCGATGTCGCTGACATGGCAAACGATCTGCCAGCTCGGCCGGATCACCCGCGCCATCTCGACGTCGAAATATTCGGGGTCGTGATAGAGCCACCCCGGCAGGCTCAGCATCTCCGCCATGCGCTTGGGACTAGCAGCGACCGGTGGCAAAGTCGCGCCAGACGACTTCGTTTCCCTTCTGCCGTGGTTAAGAATTGGCTGCTAAGGCTGGCGCCGTCGCTTGTGGGGGCGAGCGGCATTCCTTACGCTAGGATCTAGATGGCAAGCAGCTTCGTCAGCCGGTTTCGGCGAATCTCCTGGATCAGCTTCAAGATCGCGGCCTACGGCGCCCTCCTGGGCATCGTTGCGCTGGGCGTCGCCGTGTCCGTCGCGGTCAGCCAGCTGCCGAGCTACGAGGAGCTCGTCCGCCGCGACGATCTCGGCAAGATGATCCGGGTGCGTGCCGCCGACGGCACCGTCATCCACACCATGGGCCCGAGCTTCGGCGAATGGCTGCCCTACCGGCGCATCCCGGCGGTGATGGTCGATTCCATGGTCGCGGTGGAAGACCGTCGCTATCGCTACCATTTCGGAGTCGACCCGGTCGGCATGGCGCGCTCCTTTTGGGTGCGCCTCAACAGCGGCGTATGGAGCCAGGGCGGCTCGACCATCACCCAGCAGCTCGCCCGCAACATCTTCCTGAACAACACGCGGACCTTCGGACGCAAGATCAGGGAAGCGATCCTCGCAATCGCGCTGGAATGGCGCTTCTCCAAGGACCAGATACTCGAGCTCTACCTCAACCGCGTCTACTTCGGCGGCGGCGCTTATGGCGTCGATGCGGCGTCGCGCCGCTTCTACGGCACCAGCGCGACCGAGCTGAACCTGGCGCAGGCGGCGATCATCGCCGGCCTCGTGAAGGCACCATCCAACTACTCACCCACCGCCGATGCCGAAGCCGCGCGCGGCCGAGCCGGGGTCGTGCTCGGGCTGATGGAGGAGCAGGGCCTGATCAGCCCCGCGCAGCGCGCCGCGGCCGATCCGTCCGGCGTCGACATGGTGCGCCCGATCGAGAGGCCGCACAGCACCCGCTATTTCACCGACTGGGTGCTCCCGCAGCTCGACATCCTCGTCGACCAGGAAGTGAGCGAGCCCATCGAGGTGTGGACGACGATCGACGTCGCCATGCAGCAGCAGGCCGACGCCGCGGTACGCGCCAACGTTCCGGCCGGAGCGCAAGGCGCCCTCGTGACCCTCGATCGTGACGGTGCGGTGCGCGCGATGGTCGGCGGCCTCGACTATGTGACCTCGATCTACAACCGGGCCACCCAGGCCACCCGCCAGCCCGGTTCGGCATTCAAGCTGTTCGTCTATCTGACCGCGCTTCAATCCGGCTACACCCCGGATTCGACGGTGAGCGGAGGGCCGATCACCGTGAACGGCTGGTCGCCGCGAAACGACAGCGGTGGGTTTCCGGGGCAGATCAGCCTCCGCCAGGCCTTCGCTTATTCGGTGAACACCGCGGCGGTTCGGCTGTCGCAGGATGTCGGCACGGGGTCGGTCGCCGCCACCGCCCGCCAGTTCGGGATCACCACTCCGATCACGACCCAGCCGTCCATGGCTCTGGGTTCGTCCGAAGTTCGGCTGATCGACATGGCCCGCGCTTATGCATCAGTCGCAAGAAACGGCACGGCGGTCACTCCCTACGGGGTTCGGCGGGTGACCACGGCGGGCGGCACGGTTCTCTACGAGCATCATGACGACGACCGGCGAGCGCTGGTCACGCCCTGGGTCGCGGCGCAGATGACCGATCTCCTGAAAGCGGTCGTTGACGGCGGCACCGGTCGAGCGGCGGCGCTCGGCCGGCCCACGGCAGGAAAGACCGGAACGACGACGTCGAACAAGGACGGCTGGTTCGTCGGCTTCTCCAGCGGGCTCACCACCGGCGTATGGATCGGCCGCGACGACAATCGCCGCCTGCCCGGCCTGTCGGGCGGCCGCGCCCCGGCGCAGACTTTCCACGACTTCATGATCCGCGCCGTCGCCAACCGGCCGGCCGAGGACCTGATCACCGACGTACCCGGGCCAGCGATCGAAGCGGACGTCAACAGGACCGCGGAACCGCTCGATCCGGCTCTGATCGACCCCTACGCGCCACCCGAGGAAGAGCTCCCGCCGCCCGGCGAGGAAGAAGACATCGGGCCGGCGCCGGTGCCACGCGCTCCAGAGGAGCGGCGTGAGACCCTGGACCAGGAGTGGCTGGACCGTGCGATCAATCGACCGCCTCCACGACCGTTACAACCGCGGGCCGCCCAGCCGAGGCCCACTCAACCGCGACCGCCGGTTCAGCAGCCGCAGACACAGCCGCAACCGGCACCCGAGCCGGTCAACAAACCGAACTAACGGGCTTCTCCGATGCGGTGAAGTACGCCGCCCTCGCGGCGTAGCCACTGCCGAGCAGGCGCAGGATCATCACCAAGCAACTCCCGGACGAGCCCGTGGAAGCGGGGGCTGTGGTCCATGTGGATTCGGTGCGCGACTTCGTGCGCAACCGTCGCCCGGCGAACGAAATCGGGGGCCATGATCAGCCGCCAGCTGTAGCGGATCCGTCCGTCACTCGCGCAGCTGCCCCAGCGCGATCGGGGATCGCCGATCCCCACGGAGGACACGGTGACGCCGGCCTTGGCGGCGAACTCCTCCGTCTCGCTGCTGAGCAAAGCCAGCGCCTCCGCCTTCAGCCAGCGCATAACCCGCCCCTCCAGACCCTCAAGGGGTCCGCCCACCGCGAGCCGGCCTGCTTCGCGCGTGATACGGCGGGGGCCTCCGGTCCAGTCGATGCGATGCGGCTCGCCGAACAGCGGCAACACCGCGTCCGGCGCGATCGCGACCGGCTCGGCGATGGCGCCGATCGACTGCTTGGCCCAATCGGCATGGCCAGCGGCCCATTCCAGCGCCCGCCGGCGCGATACCCCCGGCGGAACTGTGAGAGTCAGCGAGCGGCTGCGCGGATCGACGCGCAACCTCAGGCGTCGCGCTCGCTTGTTCGGCTTGAGCGTCAGCGGAGCACCGCCGAGCTGAAGCTCAGAGCTCACGGTCGATCACGAACTGCTCGATCGCGTCGCCGGCATCCTGCTCCGATATCGTCCAGCCGCGCACCGATATGCCGGCCTCGTGAACCGATTCCGGATCGGCGCTGAGGAGGTAATGCCAGTCGTAGAGCGGCCGCCCTTCGGCGCGGAGGCGGTAGGCGCAGGTGCTCGGGAGCCAGTCGATCTCGTGGACGCTGTCGGCGGTCAGGCGGACGCATTCCGGCACGTACATCTTGCGCGCTCGATAGTCGCTGCACCGGCCGGTGCGCCGGTCGAGCAGCTTGCAGGCGACATTGGTAGGGTGGACGTCGCCCGTCTCGGCGTCCTCGAGCTTGTGGAGGCAGCATTTGCCGCAGCCGTCGCACAGCGCCTCCCACTCGGCGCGATTGAGGTCGGCGAGCGGTAGTTCCCAGAAGCGGGGCCTCAGCGCACCCATTGGTCAAGTGCCCGCGCCACGCCGTCGGCGCCCTCGTCGTGGGGAACGATCGCAACGGGTGCGTTGTCCGGCCCCATCAACAGGATGAAGCGCGTGTGGTTGACGTTGTAGCCGCCGGCTTCATTGGGGTCGTCGGGCAGTGCCGAGCCGCCATGGGCAGTCAGCACCTGCTGGATCTCCTGCCGAGTGCCGGTGAGGCCCATCAGGCGCGGGTGGAAATTGGTGACATAGCGCTTGAGTACGTCCGGCGTGTCGCGCTCCGGATCGACGGTGATGAAGATTGGCTGCACCCGCTGAGCGCGTTCGGGATCGTCGGCCTCGAACTTGCGCAGGCCCGCGGCCATCACCGCGAGGTCGACCGGGCACACGTCGGGGCAATTGGCGAAGCCGAAATAGAGCAGACGGTACTTACCCGCGAAGCTTGAGTCGCTGACCCTCTGCCCGTCCTGGTTGACGAGGTTGATCGGCCCGCCGATCGCGGCCCCCTTGAGCGGCGGATCGGCTGCCTGCTGAGCGCACGCGGCAAGCCCCCCGACAAGTAGGATGGCGAGAAACGACAACAGAAGAGAGCGAACGTTCATGACAGTGGCAGCCTTGCTTTGCTAGATCGGGTCGATCAAGCCGAAAGCCAAGTCGTCCGGGGGTTTAGATGAATCGCATCCACCGCATCCTGCTCGTCGGCGCCATTGCCGCCGCGGTCGCGGTGCCGGTCGCCGCCCAGCAGCAGCAATTTTCCGACAGCACGACCATGTTGAAGGCGGTGCGCGAGCGCGATGGAGCGACCGTCGAACGCCTGCTGTCCGACCCCTCGTCGAGCGCCGTTAATGCGCGAGACTCCGCGACCGGTGAAGGCACGCTCCATATTGTCGTGCGGCGCCGAGACATCGAGTGGCTCGCTTACCTGCTCGGCCGTGGCGCGCGCGCCGACTTGCAGTCGAACGACGGCTCCTCGCCGCTCCACCTCGCCGCCTCGATCGGTTGGGTCGAAGGAGCCCAGCAGCTGCTTGCCCGCCGCGCCAGGGTCGACATTACCAACAATCGCGGCGAGACTCCGCTGATCCTGGCGGTCCAGGGCCGCCAGCTCGAAATCATCCCTCTGCTTCTGCAGCAGGGCGCCAACCCGAACCACACGGACAGCGTCGCCGGCTATTCCGCGCTCGATTATGCCCGGCAGGACCGCCGCGATCCGACCATCGCGCGCATGCTCGAAGCCGCGCCGGCACGCCAGCAGTCGCAGCAGCAGGTCTACGGCCCGACCCGCTAATAGTCGATCGCAGGCAAGCCCGGATCCATGTCGCCGGCAAGCCGCCGCGCCGCCCGCCGAGCGAAGCGTAAGGTCTCCGCCTTGCGTCGCGCCGCAGCGAGCTTGCGTAGAGGGGCGTGGCGAACGATCTCGGCGTCATAGCGGTCGGCGACGATCAGGCCCGAGCAATCCTCGCCCTTCTCGGCGCAGGCAAACGGCTCGAGCGCGAAGCCGGCCGGAACCGCCCAGAAGAAATAGTCGCAATAATCGAGATAGTCCGGCCACTTGCCGTCGCCCATCAGGTCGGCGCGCGACACCTTGATCTCGACGATGGTGATAAGGCCGGAGCCGTCGATGGCCATCAGGTCGGCGCGTCGCCCGTTGGGCAGCGGCACCTCGCAGATCGCGAACTGGTCCTGGCGGAAGAACAACCTGCCCACTCCGCGCGCGACGTCCTGGGCGATAAGGGGCGCGTCCTGAAGACAGGTATCGGGGAGGGAGGCCATCGTCCCCAGCCTAGAATGAATGGGGAACAAAATAAAGGGGCCGGACCTTTCGGCCCGGCCCCTACCCTCTCCCAAGGACCTCGAAAAGCTTAGCGGTAGAAGATGTGGTTGCCGATGCGCTCGATACGCGCGCTGGGGCGGCCCCAGCTCGGGCGAACATAAGTCGCGTGGAAGAACAGCGAGTTGTCGCCAGTAACGTCGTGAAGGTTGTCCATCGCGATGCGGGCGATGGCGACGGCGCGGCTCCAGGCGGCGCTGGCGCGGTTGGGCTCGGGGATCCGGCCCCCGCGGACGAATGAGAACTGGCTCGGCTGGGTGACGACGTCGCACACCGTGGAGCGGAAGCGCCCGGAGGCAACCCGGTTGAGGATCACCTCGGCGACCGCGAGCTGGCCCTCGAGCGGCTCGCCGCGCGATTCGAAATAGACGGCGCTTGCGAGGCACTGGAACTGCTCGTCGGAGATCTCGTCAGCGGCGTGCTGCTCGACGAGGGCAGCGAGGGACAGGCCGGCGACAGGCTGTGCGGTCTCGCCCTCGGCGCGATCCGGACGGGCGCGGCCGACGATTGCGGTGACGCCCTGCGGAGTGACGATCTGGTCGCCGTCGCGGGCCGGAACGGGGGTAAGCGAGGAATCGGCGGAAGCATGGGTGAGCGCGAGCGCCGGGGTAACGCTGTTGGTCGCGGCTGCCGTAAGGTTCGTCGCGGCACTGCTGACTTGAGCGGGCGCGGCGGCATGAAGGGACGGAGAGACGGTCGCTAAAGCGGAGGTTGCGGTGGCGGCAGTCTGGGCGCTCGCCTGGGAGGCGTTGGCGCACAGGAACAAGGCCGCCGCGGTTACGCCCGCGGCGCGGATCGTCTTGAACATCAAAGGATCAGCTTCCTTGCGGTGAACCCGGTTCGCTCTGGGGCTTCTGACGCCCTGATCGATGGAATTCCCCGTCTCGCCCAACTGCCGGCAAATACGCCCCGGCGGCCCGCTATTGCTCCCTGAACTTCTGGAAACGAGGCTTGGGGCCCGGCCGGTTAAGCGTCAATCAATCGCACTCATTTCAGCGGCGAACCGTTCGGCTGACGCGACGTCCAGTTCCAAAATCCACGAATCGGGGTCGAATCTCCGCCTCCGATCAAGGAACTTAACCATGTCTTCTTCGTTATTGGCGGCTCCCAGCGAATCCCTCCAGCCATAGCTGCCGTCCGGCTGAAGCAGCTGTTCGAGCAGGGCTTTGCGCTCGCCTCGCTCCATCAGCAGGATGACGATCGACCCGGCGGTCGCGTCGCCCTTGGACAACACGGCGCCGAAGCCGCCCTGCTGCTCGGCGAGTCGGATCAGCCCATTGACGATGACCGAGGAGGCGAGGCGCCCCATCAGTTGTCGCGGTAGCCGGGGAGGCCGGCGAGCCCGATGCTCGAGCGCATGAACGTACCGGTACCGCGCGCCGCTTCCTCGCCTTCGGAGTCGATCAGCCGCGCCTCGCCGATGAGAACGCGGCGCTTGCCGCTCACCCAGCGGCCTTCCGCGACCGCCGGGCCCGGCCGAAGCGGCTTGGTGAACATCAGGTTGAACGCGGTGGTCAGGAGGAAGCGGTCGCTGACCCGCGAATTGCAGGCGTAGAAGGCCGCATCGTCCATCATCTTGAAATAGAGCGTGCCGTGAGCGGCGCCGGCGGCGTGGAAATGCCGCTGCTCGACCTCGAAGCGGATTCGAGCGACCCCTGCCTCGAGGATCTCAAGCCTCGAGTCGAAACCGTCGTTGATCGGCGCCGATCGGTAAAGCGATTCAAGGGCGCGGAAATGCGCTTCCTCGCCGGCGATATCAGGCGGCATCCCGCGTTTCCGCTCCGGTCAGCACCGCATAGATGGCGTCGTTCGAACGAGCGCCGCGCAGCTTGGCGCGGATCTGCTTATCGCGCAGCGCCCGGCTGACCTGGGCGAGCGCCTTCAGATGCTCCGCGCCGGCATCGGGCGGAGACAGCATCATGAAAACGAGATCGACCGGCATCCGATCTACCGCCTCATAGTTGAGCGGATCGGCAACTCGGACGAACAGCCCGTAAATCCCCTTCAATCCGTCCAGCTTGCCATGGGGAATGGCGACCCCGCCCCCGAAGCCGGTCGACCCGGTCTTCTCACGGTCGCCGATCGCGGTCGCGATGTCCTTGGCCGCAAGGCCGGTATGCCGCGCGGCGATGGTCGCGAGCTGCTGGAACAGGGCCTTCTTGCTGGTGGCGCTGAACGACGCCTCCACCGCTTCGGGCGCGAGGAAATGGGATAAATCGGTCATTGGAAGGTCTGCCGTGTAGGGCGGGAGGCTTTCTTTGTCAGTCCTGCTGGGGTTCGACCCAGCCGATCGTGCCGTCGCCTCGTCGGTAGACCATGTTCAGTTGTTGAGTGCCGCTGTTGCGGAACATCAGCGCATTGGTGTTCCTGAGATCGAGGATCATCACCGCATCCGACACCGACGCGTCCGGAATGTCGACGCGCGTCTCCGCGACAACCGGCGGATTGTCGGCCGGTTCCTCCTCTTCGGGAGCCGGAGCGAAGATCGTGTAGCTGGCCTCGATCGCCGAGCTCATCTCGGCCGCATGGGCGGCCGCGGCGGAGCGATCCTTGAGCCGGCGCTTGTAGCGGCGAAGCTGAGTCTCGATCCGGTCGGCTGCCTGGTCGAACGCTGCCCCGGCCTCGGCGCCTCGGCCGGACCCTTTGAGCACCACGGCCTGGGGCACATGGGCGACGATGTCGCAGGTGAAGCTTCGATCGTACGGCCCGCGGCCGAACGTCACCTGGGCGGAAATGGCGCGGGCGAAATATTTGTCGGCGATGGCGCCGAGCCGGCCTTCGACCGTCGCTCGCAAGGCCTCGCCCGTTTCGACCTGGTGTCCCGAAACCCTGATTTCCATCCCGCCCTCCGCTGATGTGGGGTGGATGTGGAGCCCGCCCATGCGGGCGTCAACCGCAGGCCGCGACCCGATTCCAGATGGGGTCGGTGATGCCCTTGAGGAATTCGGCGTGGCGCTCCAGCTCTTCCTCCGTCGGCGCGTGCGGCCGCACCGGTCGAACGGTGTTGCTGCCGGAATATTCCTGAACGAGCAGAACGTCGATCTTTTCTTCCGAACTCTTGCGCTCTTCCGCGACGAGGCCAAGGCCGATCTGGCGGCCGCCGGTCAGCTCGACATAGACCTGGCTGAGCAGCTGCGCGTCGATTAAGGCGCCGTGCTTGATCCGGATCGAGCGGTCTACACCGAAGCGTGTGCACAAGGCATCGAGGCTATGCTTCGCGCCGGGCAATCTCTGTCGCGCCAGCACCAAAGTGTCGATCATCCGGGTCATGCACACCGAAGGGCGGCCGCAAAGCGAGAATTCGTTGTTGAGGAAGCCGAAGTCGAAGGGCGCGTTGTGAGCCACAAGCGGAGCGTCGCCGATAAAGTCGAGCAGCTCCTCGCAAAGCTCGTCGAACATCGGCTTGTCGGAGAGGAAGGCTTCGGAAAGACCGTGCACCGCCTCCGCTTCCGACGGCATCGCCCGACACGGATTGAAATAAGCGTGGAAGGTTCGGCCGGTCTCGACCCGGTTGATCAGCTCGACGCAGCCGATCTCGACGATTCGATCCCCGCCCAGCGGGCTGAGGCCCGTGGTTTCCGTGTCAAAAACGATTTCCCGCATGGTCCAAGTCTATGGAATTGAGGGGCTTGCGAGGCAAGCAATGATTTCCCTGACTCGCTCACGGGTTTCCTCCAGGCTGCCGCCCGTCGGAATGACGAAGTCGGCTCGGGCGCGCTTCTCCTCGTCGGGGAGCTGGAGAGAGAGAATCTGACAGAATTTGGCCAGCGTCATGCCCGGCCGGGCGAGCACCCGCTCGCGCTGCACCGGTCCCGGCGCGGACACGACAGCGATCTTGTCGACCTGGCTCGCGCCGCCTTTTTCGAACAGCAGCGGAATGTCGAGCACGACCAGCGGCGCGCCCTCATTGGCGGCGAGAAAGGCACGGCGTTCGCGTCCGACCGCGGGATGGATGAGCCCTTCGAGATTCTGCAGAGCTTCGGGCTCAGCGAGCACCCGTTCGGCGAGCGCGCTGCGATTGACTCCGGCCTCGTCGGTGGTGCCGGGGAAGCACGCCTCGATGGCCGCGACCAGTTCGCCTTCAGGCCCCTGGAGCTGGTGAACGACCGCGTCGGCGTCGAACAAGGGCACGCCTTCGTCCTGGAACATTCGAGCCACGGTCGACTTGCCCATGCCGATCGATCCGGTGAGGCCGAGAATGACCGTCATGACGTCACTATAGCGTGTCGCCGGAGCTCCTCCAGGAGCGGGATGAGGGGAAGCCCCAATATGGCGAAATGGCTGCCCTCGATGCGGTCGAACAATTGAGCGCCGATCGCCTCGGCCCGGTAAGCTCCGGCGCTGCCGAGGACGGCCTCGCCCTCGCTCGCGAGATAGTCGTCGAGAAAGCGCTCGCTAAAGCGCCGCACCGACAGGGTCACGCTCTCCACACATCCCCACAAGCGCTCGCCGTCGCTGACGATCACCGCGCCGCTGTGAAGCCTGTGCTCGGCCCCGCGCAGGGACAGCAATTGCTCGCGTGCGCCCGCGAGGGTGCCCGGCTTGCCGAGAATCGCGCCGTCCTCGCGCTCGAGTGTCTGGTCGGAGCCGAGAACGAGCGCTCCCGCAGGCGCCGCGACGCTCTTGGCTTTAAGCTCGGCGAGCATCTCGGCCATGTCGCGGGCGTCGAATCCACTCGCCAGCAGCCCGGCCTTGGCGCTGTCCTCGTCGAGCGGCGCCGGGACTGTTTCGAAGGGCACACCTGCCGATTCGAGCATTCGCCGCCGGGTCGGGCTTTGCGATGCGAGCAGCAGGTTCATCCTGAGCATGCCGAATGGCGGGTCATTGCGAGGCCTGCTCGACTCTCTCGGTCACCAGCTTGACGACCGCGAGCGAAGTCTCCTCGATCGAGCGCCTGGTGACGTCGATGACCGGCCAGCCCTGGTCGGCGAAGATCCGCCGCGCGAACGCGACTTCTGCGCTGACCGCTTCCATATCGACATAATCTGTCTCCGGCGGCTGGTTGAGCGCGAGCAGCCGGTTGCGACGGATCTGGACCAGCCGCTCGGGATTGGTGGTGAGTCCGACGACCAGCGGATGCTTGAGCTCGAACAATATCCGAGGCGGCGGCGATTCCTTGACCAGCGGCACGTTCGCGACCTTGTAGCCGCGGTTGGCGAGATAGATTGCCGTCGGCGTCTTCGACGTTCGCGACACGCCGGTGAGGACGATGTCCGCCTCCTCCCAATTTTCCGGCTGAAGGCCGTCGTCATGGGCGATGGTGAACTGGATCGCGTCGACTCGCGCGAAATAGGCTGCGTCCATGGCGTGCTGACGGCCGGGCCGCCCCTTGGTCGCTTCGCCGGTGACCGCCGAGAGCGCGTCGATCACCGGATCGAGCACCGACACCGCGTAAAGACTTCGCCGCCGGCAATTCTGCTCGAGCGCTCGGCGGATCGCCGGGTTGACCAAGGTATAGAGGACGAGGCCCGGGCGCTGCTCGATCTCGTCGAGCACGCGTTCGAGATGGCCTTCGGACCGAACCATCGGCCAGAAATGGCGTATGGCGTCGACGTCGTCGAACTGGGCGAGGCAGGCCTTGGCGACGATATCGAGAGTCTCGCCGGTCGAGTCCGATAGGAGATGGAGGTGGAGCTGCTTCACTTTTCCCCCGAGTCGGCTCGTTGCGGGATCGAAAGGAGGAGCTTGTGGAAAACCATGTTGAGATCGCTAGCGGAACCCTGGTCGCGCTTTCAAGGATAGCTTCCATCCCCACTCCGCACGATTCCGCCCACAGCCGCGTCAACAGTGGACGATATTGGCCCACAGGATGTGGATAATGGGGAAGCGCCTCACGACTCGTTGGGCGGCCACGGATTCTTACCGCGTCAAGCTGTTGGCAAAAAACCCTGGAGCCAATAAGCCCCGCCTTCACGCCGCCTACTCTCTTCAACAACTCATAGATTCTAATAAGAATAGATAGAAAGAAGGGGGCGACCCGAGCCCGTGACCCAATCTTCTAAGTCATTGATAAAGGTGCTGAAAGGCGAGCGCGCCGAGGTGCCGCCGATGTGGCTGATGCGTCAGGCCGGCCGTTATCTGCCCGAATATCGCGCGCTCCGGGCCGACAAGGGCGGCTTCCTCGAGCTGGTTTACGACACCGATGCGGCGGCCGAAGTGACCCTCCAGCCGATCCGCCGGTTCGGCTTCGACGGGGCGATCCTGTTCTCCGACATCCTGATCGTGCCGCACGCCCTGGGCCAGGATCTGCGCTTCGAGGCGGGCGAGGGACCGGTCCTGTCGCCGCGCCTGGTCGATGCCTCGCTGGCTTCCCTCGAGCGTGCTCCGGAGCGGTTGCGGCCGATTTACGAGACTGTGGAAAAAGTCGCGGCGCAATTGCCGGAATCCACCACTTTTCTCGGTTTCGCGGGAAGTCCCTGGACGGTCGCCACCTACATGGCCGCCGGCCGCGGCTCCAAGGACCAGGGCGAGGCGCGCCGCTTCGCTTATGGCGACCCGCAAGGCTTCGAGGAGGTGGTTGACGCTTTGGTCGACATAACCGTCGATTATCTGTCCGGCCAGATCGAGGCGGGAGTCGAGGCGGTGCAATTGTTCGACAGCTGGGCAGGAAGCCTTGCGCCCGCCCAGTTCGAACGTTGGGTGATCGGCCCCAACGCCCGAATCGTCTCAGCCTTGCGCGGACGGCATCCGCAAGTGCCGGTAATCGGATTCCCCAAGGGCGCGGGCGCCAAGCTCCCAGCCTATGCCCGCGAGACCGGAGTCGACGCGGTCGGGATCGACGAAACCCAGGATCCGTGCTGGATCGCGGCCAATCTGCCGGCGGACCTCCCGGTGCAGGGCAATCTCGATCCACTCGCGCTGATCGCGGGCGGCACGGCGCTTGAACAAGCGGTGGCTTCGATCCTATCTGCGTTCCAGGACCGACCGCATATCTTCAACCTTGGCCACGGCATCCTTCCCGACACGCCGATCGCCCATGTCGAGCGGCTGATCGAGCTGGTCCGTGGGCGCGGCGGCGAGGGAGAGGCCGTTTGACCGACTGGGAGATCACCCTCGCCGTGCTTTATCCCTGGCTGAAGGCCGCCCACATCATCTTCGTGATCTTCTGGGTCGCGGGTTTATTCCTGCTTCCGCGCTACTATATCTACCATCAGGAAGCGGCGGCCGGCTCCGACGAGGAGGCGCGCTGGGTGGAGCGCGAGCGCAAGCTTCGCAACATCATCCTGACTCCCTCGATGATCCTCGTCTGGGTCCTCGGAATCTCTCTCGCCTTCCTCCTCAACGTCTGGGACCAGGGCTGGCTTCACGCCAAGTTGCTCTTCGTGATCGGCCTCTCGGCCTATCATGGCTACATGGTCGGCTACGGCCGGAAGCTCGCCAAGGGCCAGCGCCCGGTCAGCGGCCGGGCACTGAGGCTGATGAACGAGGTGCCGGGGATCGTCACCGCGGTTATCGTCATCCTGGTCGTCGTGAAGCCCTTCTAAGTCGGCATCGTAACCGCAGCTTTTTCCGAAGGCGTTGACTCGGCTTTGGGCGGAGCATAGGGCGGAATCGGTCGTTAAACCTGCCGTCCGTGCGGGGTTCCTTCGCCTCAATCCAATTCCACTTGCGTCCGCCGGCCATCGCCCGGACTTCGTTCCACAAGAGTTTCTCTATGCATCTTAACGACTTGAAGCAGCGCAGCCCGGCCGAATTGGTGGCCATGGCGGAAGAGCTCGGGGTCGAAGGCGCGTCCACCCTGCGCAAGCAGGAGCTGATGTTCTCGATCCTCAAGGTCCGTGCCGAGGGCGGCAACGAGATCATGGGCATGGGCACGATTGAGGTCCTGCCCGACGGTTTCGGCTTCCTTCGCTCCGCCGACAGCAACTATCTCGCCGGCCCCGACGACATCTACGTCTCGCCCAACCAGGTCCGTAAGTTCGGTCTTCGCACCGGCGACACCGTCGAGGGCGAAATCCGCGGCCCCAAGGAAGGCGAGCGCTATTTCAGCCTGGTCCGCGTCGTCCAGGTCAATTTCGACAGCCCGGAGGCCGTCCGCCACCGCGTCAATTTCGACAACCTGACGCCGCTCTATCCGGACGAGAAGCTGACGCTCGACAGCGCCGACCCGACCGTGAAGGACAAGTCGGCGCGGGTCATCGACATCGTTGCCCCGCAGGGCAAGGGCCAGCGCGCACTGATCGTCGCTCCGCCGCGCGTCGGCAAGACCGTGCTTCTCCAGAACATGGCGAAGGCGATCACCGACAACCATCCCGAGGTGTTCCTGATCGTGCTGCTCATCGACGAGCGGCCCGAGGAAGTTACCGACATGGAACGCAGCGTGAAGGGCGAGGTCATCTCCTCGACCTTCGACGAGCCGGCCCAGCGCCACGTCCAGGTCGCCGAGATGGTGATCGAGAAGGCCAAGCGCCTGGTCGAGCACAAGAAGGATGTCGTCATCCTCCTGGACTCGATCACCCGCCTCGGCCGCGCCTACAACACGGTCGTGCCGAGCTCGGGCAAGGTGCTTACCGGCGGCGTCGATGCCAACGCCCTGCAGCGGCCGAAGCGCTTCTTCGGCGCCGCGCGTAACATCGAGGAAGGCGGCTCGCTCTCGATCATCGCCACCGCGCTGATCGACACCGGCTCCAAGATGGACGAGGTCATCTTCGAGGAGTTCAAGGGCACCGGCAACTCGGAGATCGTCCTCGATCGCAAGGTCGCCGACAAGCGCATCTTCCCGGCGCTCGACGTCGGCAAGTCCGGCACCCGCAAGGAGGAGCTTCTGGTCGACCAGGGCACCCTCACCCGCATGTGGATGCTCCGCCGCATCCTGATGCAGATGGGCACCGTCGACGCGATGACCTTCCTGCTCGACAAGATCAAAGATTCGAAGTCGAACGAGGACTTCTTCGCCACGATGAACCAGTAACGCGCAGTGTGGCCGTGACTAAGCTGCGAGGCTAAGCCGCAGCAGCTTAGGATCGGACTCGCACAAGCGCGGACGGCCGTAGTTTATCCTGAGCGACGAAGGGCCGTCAGGCGACAGGACCGACGCGCGGGCTTTGCCCGCGGGCCTCACCCTCGCCCTACCCCAAGTGCCGCGCGAAGAATTGCTCGGTCCGGGAGTCGGCGAGCCGCGCCGCTTCCTCGCTTCGCCTTTTCCCCATTTCCGCGGCGAAGCCGTGGTCGACTCCGGGATAAGAGTGGATTGTGACGTGCGGGTTGTCCTTCAGTCCCTCCCCAATCGCCTTCTGCGCGTCCCTGGAGACGAAATGGTCCTCCTCGGCCATGTGGAGCAGCAAGGGATTGGCGATGGCGTGCTGCTCGCCCAGGAGGCCCTCGAGGCCCACGCCGTAATAGCCGACGCTGGCATTGGCGTCGGTTCGCGCCGCCGACATGTAGGCGAGCCTCCCGCCGAGGCAGTAACCTACGACCCCGACCCTGCCGTTGTCCGGAAGCCGTGAGCGAAGGGCGCGGATCGTCGCCTCAATGTCCTTGATCGCCAGGTCCTGGTCTAGCTGGCCCATCAACTGGAGCGCGCGCTTGAACTCTTCCGGGACGTCCGGATCGAGTTCGACGCCGGGAGCGAACCGCCAGAACAGGTCGGGCGCGGCGGCGAGGTAGCCGAGTTCGGCCCAGTGATCGACCTTGCTGCGGATTCCGGGATTGATCCCGAAAATCTCCTGGATGACGATGATCGCGCCGCGCGGCTGGCCTTCAGGCTCAGCGACATAGGCCGGGAAGCGTTCGCCGCCGTCGAATGTGGTGATCTCCATCTGCGCCATCGCCGACCTCCTGCTTGCTGTTCCGCTCCCTATAGCCATAGGATGAGTGTCGCTCGCAACAGGAGGCCTTGGCGCATGAAGGTGAGTGTCGACATCGACTGCACGCCGGAGGAGGCGCGCCGCTTCCTCGGCCTTCCCGACCTTACCGCGGTTCACGAGGCCTATGTCGAGCGGATGACCAAGATGGTCACCGACGGCGCGTCGGCCGAGACCTTTGGCGAGATAATGAAAAATTGGGGGCCGATGAGTGATGCCGGCCTGGCCATGTGGCGCCAGATGGCCGAGCAGATGACGGGCAAGCGGGGGTAACCGGTCCTCCGTCATTGCGAGCGTAGCAAAGCAATCCAGAACGGAAGCTGGATTGCTTCGTCGCTCCGCTCCTCGCAATGACGACCAGCATGCCTGAAGCCGATACCATCTACGCCCTGTCCTCAGGGCAACCTCCTGCGGCGATCTCGATCGTTCGAATCAGCGGTCCTGATTCGCTCTCCGCTGCGGGAGAACTGACGAGAGCCAAGCTGGAGCCCCGGCGCCCGCGCGTCGTCGCGCTGCGTGCCGACGGGGACCTTCTCGACAACGCTGTCGCCCTCTTCTTCGCGGGGCCGAACAGCTCCACCGGCGAGGATATCGTCGAGTTCCACCTCCACGGCGGCCGAGCCGTCGTGAATGCGGTTCTCGCCGCCCTCGCCCGCGATCCGCGCCTTCGTGCTGCGGAGGCCGGCGAGTTCACTCGCCGCGCTTTCGCCAACGGGCGGATCGACCTCGCCGAGGCCGAGGGGCTCGCCGATCTGCTTTCCGCGGAGACCGAAGCGCAGCGCCGCTCGGCTATGCTGCTTGCCGGCGGGTCGCTGAGCCGCGAGGTTCATGGTTGGAACGCCGAGCTTCTCCGCCTTGCCGCGGGAGTCGAAGCAATCCTCGATTTCTCGGACGAAGGCGACGTCGATCAAGGCTTGCCGGCGCATTGGCATGAGGACCTGCGCAAGCTTGGCGCCGAACTTCAGGCGGCGTTGCGCCGCCCATCGGCTGAGCGCCTGCGGGACGGTATCCGGGTCGTGCTGGCCGGGCCGCCTAATGCGGGCAAGTCGACGCTGTTCAACCGGCTGGTCGGCCGCGAAGCCGCGATTACCCATGAGGTCGCCGGGACGACCCGTGATCTCATCGAGGCTCCGGTGGCGATCGACGGCCTGCCTTTCCTGATGATCGACACCGCGGGGCTCAGGAGCAGCGACGACGTGGTCGAGGCGATCGGAGTCGACCGAGCTCGGAGCGCCCTCGACGCGGCGGATATTGTCCTGTGGCTCGGTCCGGCAGGTGATACTCCTCGGCATCATGACGTCATCCTGGTTCGCTCCCGAAGCGACGAGCAAGTGCCTGATTCTACGGCTGATTTTCACGTGTCGGGACGTACCGGCGAGGGCGTGGATGCGCTCGTCGCCGAGATGCTCACTCGCGCGCGGGCCGTTCTGCCAGCGACCGGGGAAGCGGCGCTTCATGCCCGTCACCGCCAGGCGCTGCAGCAGGCCCTGGACGCGCTCAATGAGGCCCAGTTCGAGCAAGACATGCTCATCGTTGCCGAAAGCCTGCGCCAGGCCCGTGCCGCCCTAGACCGCGTTACGGGGCGTGCCGGGGTCGAAGATATGCTTGATACTCTGTTTGGCCGCTTCTGCATCGGCAAGTGATGTTCCACGTGGAACATTGATCCGGCAGGGGTCGAAAAGCGGCGGCCGCTGCTTTATGTCGCCACCACAATGAGGAGCTACGACATCATCGTGGTCGGCGGCGGCCATGCCGGGACGGAGGCCGCAGCGGCCGCCGCACGCATGGGTGCGGCAACCGCGCTGGTCAGCTTCTCGCGCGAGCAGATCGGCGTGATGTCGTGCAACCCGGCAATGGGTGGGCTCGGCAAGGGCCACCTGATCCGCGAGGTTGACGCCTTTGACGGGCTCATTGCCCGGGCCTCCGATGCCTCGGCCATCCACTATCGAATGCTCAATGCGAGCAAGGGCGCGGCAGTTCGCGGCCCCCGGATCCAGGCAGACCGAAAGCTCTACAAGCGAGCAATCCAGGACATGCTGGCGAAGCTGGCCGAGTTGGACGTGGTCGAGGGGGAAGCAGCGTCCCTGATTCTGTCCGGGAGCGAGGTGGAGGGCGTTCGTCTTGGCGACGGCCAGGAGCTGCGCGCCAGGGCGGTGGTGCTCGCGACCGGCACCTTCCTCGGGGGCAAGCTCTATTTCGGTCTCGACAGCCGGGGTGGCGGCCGTGTCGGCGAGCGGCCGGCGACGGCGATGGCTCACCAACTCCGCTCGATGGAGCTGCCCATTGCCCGGCTGAAGACCGGCACTCCGCCACGGCTCGACGGTCGCACCATCGACTGGTCCGTGCTGGAACGGCAGGAATCGGACGACGGCGACTGGACGATGTCGGCAACGACCGAGGGCCGCGTAAACCCGCAGCTCTTTTGCGCGATCAGCCGGACCAACGGACGCACCCACGAGGTGGTGAGGCAGTCATTTGACCGCTCTCCCCTCTTTTCCGGCGATATCGAAGGCGTTGGTCCGCGCTACTGTCCGTCCATCGAGGACAAGGTACGCCGGTTCGGCGATCGCGACGGACACCAGGTATTCCTCGAGCCCGAAGGTCTCGACGATCCGCTCATCTATCCCAACGGAATCTCGACGTCGCTTCCCGAGGATGCGCAGCTCGCGATGGTCCGGACCATGGCGGGACTTGAGCAGGTACGTATCGCCCAAGCCGGCTATGCGGTTGAATATGACCATGTCGATCCGCGGATTCTCGAGCCGACGCTTGCCGTCCGCAACGTCGTCGGTCTCTATCTGGCGGGGCAGATCAACGGCACGACCGGTTACGAAGAGGCATCGGCGCAGGGCCTGGTTGCGGGTCTCAACGCCGCGGCCTGGGCCGGAGGCGGGAAGCCGGTGCTGTTCGACCGCTCGACCTCCTACATCGGTGTGATGGTCGACGACCTCGTGCTCCAGGGAGTCACGGAGCCCTACCGGATGCTGACAGCCCGCGCGGAGTACCGCCTGCGGCTTCGGGCCGATAATGCCGAATCGCGCCTGTCCGGAGCTGCCTCAGCTGCCGGCTGTCTGTCTGCGGAACGGCGCCAGCACCTGGCCCGGGACGAAGCGGAGCGCGGGCGAATTCAGGGCCTCCTTTCGCGACGAACTCGCGCCGGGGAGCTCCACGCGGATCTGCGCGACGACGGTATTGCGCGTGGCCTTGCCGAATGGCTTCGCTTCCCCCAGGTTCACGCCGAAGTGCTCAAGCGGGCCGAGCCGGAACTGCGTCATGCGACGCCGCGGCTGCTTGAGGAGATCATTCAGGATCATCGCTACGCGCCTTATCTGGAGCGGCAGGATGCCGAAGTGTCACGGCTCCAGAGCGACGAGGCGGTGACGATCCCGTCTGAACTCGATTACGGGCGGGTGCCGGGCTTGTCGCTCGAGATGGTCGAGCGCCTGTCAGCGGCTCGCCCGTCGACGCTTGGGGCGGTGTCCCGGGTTCGAAGCATCACCCCGGCCGCGGTAGCCGCGATCCTCGTCCACATCCGCGGGCGCAAAGCCGCATGACCGAGGGGGAGGCGAAAGCATGGATCGAGGGCGAGCTCCATGTTCCACGTGAAACAATTGCCCGCTTAGAGGCCTTTGCGGACCTCCTCCGGCACGAGAATGAGCGGCAGAACCTTGTTTCACGTGGAACATTGGACCGGATCTGGGAGCGTCACTTCCTAGATTCGGCTCAACTGACCCGTTTCGCCCCCTCCAATAGCGCCACTTGGCTTGATCTCGGTACCGGTGCGGGTTTCCCCGGTTTGATTGTCGCCGCGATCCACGGCGGTCCCGTTACGATGGTCGAATCGCGGAGGCTGCGCGTTGATTTCCTTCGCCGGGCGGCCGACGTGCTCGGCATCGCGGACCAAGCCACGATCTTGCTCGATCGCGTCGAGCGGGTGCCCACCACCGAATTCGACGTGATCAGCGCGCGCGCGTTCGCACCCATGCCCGAACTTCTCGAACTTGCGCACCGCTTCTCCACAGGAAAGACGCGCTGGATTCTCCCGAAGGGACGTAGCGCGCGTTCGGAACTGGAAGCCGTCGAATCTTCGTGGCAGGGTTCGTTCCGTCTGGAGCCGAGCCTCACGGATGCTGAGTCCGGCATCATTATCGCGGACGCTGTGCGCCCGCGAGGCAGGAAGCGAACATGATCCGGATTGCGGTAGCGAATCAGAAGGGCGGCGTTGGCAAGACCACCACTGCCATCAACCTTGGCACAGCGCTGGCTGCGACTGGCGATCGCGTGCTGATCGTCGATCTCGATCCTCAGGGCAACGCTTCGACCGGCCTCGGGATCGCGCAGGCGCAGCGCGCGCGTTCAAGCTACGATCTGCTTACCGGGCAGGCTCGGCTCGAGGACACGGTGATCCCCACCCGGGTGCCGCGTCTCGACATCGTCCCCGCCACCGTGGACCTGTCCGGGGCGGAGATCGAGCTGGTCGAGTATGAGGAGCGCACGCATCGCCTCGACAAGGCGCTCGCAGGCGAGGAAGGGCGCTGGGACGTCTGCCTGATCGACTGCCCCCCTTCCCTCGGCCTTCTCACCATCAACGCCCTCGTCGCCGCCAATTCGATCCTGGTGCCGCTCCAGGCCGAATTCTTCGCGCTCGAGGGCCTTAGCCAGCTCCTCCAGACGGTCGAGCGGGTTCGCGCCCGCTTCAACCCGGAGTTGGACATCCTAGGGGTCGCGCTGACGATGTACGACCGCCGCAACAATCTGTCGTCTCAGGTCGCCGAGGACGTCCGCGCCTGCCTCGGCAAGGTGGTGTTCGACACCGTCGTCCCACGCAACGTAAGGCTCAGCGAGGCGCCGAGCCACGGCATCCCTGCCCTCATCTACGACCAGCGCTGCTCGGGCTCGACCGCCTATATGGATCTCGCACGCGAATTGCTGGCGCGGATGCCGCGGCGGACCAAGGAGGCGGCATGAGCGACGCTCCCCGCAAGCGCCCGCAGAGCCTCGGCCGCGGCCTCTCCTCCCTTTTGGGGGATATGGTCCAGGAGTCACCGGTCAGCGGCTCTACGCGCGGCTCTGTCCAGTTGATCCCGGTTGCCAGCATCGAGCCGCACCCCGGCCAGCCGCGGCGCCATTTCGACGAGGGGGCGCTGGCCGAGCTTGCCGAATCGATCCAACAGCGCGGAGTCATCCAGCCGATCGTCGTCCGCCCGCATGGTCACCGTTTCCAGATCGTCGCCGGCGAGCGCCGCTGGCGCGCTTCGCAAAAGGCGCGGCTTCACGAGGTTCCCGCGATCGTTCGCGAGTTCAGCGACGAGGAGACACTCGAGGTCGCGCTCATCGAGAATATCCAACGCGCTGATCTCAACGCGATCGAGGAAGCGCAAGCCTATCAGCGGCTCATGGCCGATTTCGGCCACACCCAGGAGGAGCTTGGCAAGCTCGTCCACAAGTCGCGCAGCCACGTCGCTAACCTGTTGAGATTGCTGGATCTTCCGGGCGATATCCAGGCGATGGTGGTCGATGGGCGGCTAAGCATGGGTCACGCCCGGGCAATCGCCGGTGCACCCGATCCGTCGGCCTTGGCGCAGGAGGTGGTGAGCCGTGGCTTGTCCGTGCGCGAGACCGAGAAGCTCGCCCAGGCAAGCAAGCCGAAGAGCCGCAAAGCGGCCGCCGCGGCCCCGATCGACGCCGACATTGCCGCGCTCGAGCGTCAGTTGAGCGAATTGCTCGGTGTCGGCGTGACCGTTCGCCATGCGGGAAATGGCGGGACGCTCGCGCTTCAATATTCGAACCTCGACCAGCTCGACATGCTGTGCCAGCGCCTGACCGGCGGGGAAATTTGATCTAGGCGCGCCGCCCCGCGAGGCGAGCGATTTCCAGCAGCTCCGCGTCGGCGGAGACCGGTCCGAGCGCCCCCGAGCGCTTCAACGCCCGCTCGGCCTCGCTCAGCCGATGGATGCAGCGTGCGAGCCGCTCCGCCGGCCATGCCCGGAGCTGCCTCTCCACCCCGTCTTTCTCTTTCCAGAACAAGGCTTTGCCCTGTGAGGCGATGACCGAAGAGGCATTCTCGCCTTTCTCCACTCTGGCGCGAAGCTTCGACAGCAGAAGAGCGCGGCGAAGCGCGGAGCGGAGCAGGACGATTCCTTCCGCTCCCTCGGCGTGAAGCCGTTGAAGCTCCGCCTGTGCGCCCTTGGGATCGCCGTCGAACACGCGGTCGACAAGTTGGCCCGGATCGCCCTCCTCTCGCGCTGCGCCGACCGAGTCTATGACGTCGTGGTCGAGCGGCGTCGCGCGGCCCGGCTCGGCGTCGAGATAGGCGGCGAACTTCGTCATCTCCTGTTCGACCAGCGCACGATTGCCCCCCGCCGCCTCGGCGATGCGCTGGGCGACGTCGGGGCGCGTCTGGAGGCCGAAATTGCGCGCGATGTCGCTCACCATCCGGTCCCAGTCGCGCGCGTCGGGCAGGTAGCTTGCGAAGGCGATCGCCGCAGGGCTCGCCAGAACCAGCTTCAGCAGCGACGACGAGGCCTTGAGGTTGCCGGCGACCAGGGCGACCGGATTCCCGGCGGCTGGTGCGGACAGCAATGCCGACACGGCCTCGGTGCTCTCATCCCCGGCGGGATCGACGAGAACGTACCGGGCGCCCCCGAACATGGAGATCGAAGCGGCCTCGTCGGAAAGGCGCGCGGGATCCGACTTGAGCTCCGAACCCGCGATATCGACGCGCTCCGCATCCGGTCCTGCCGAAGCGGCCAGGCGCCTTACCAGCGCGCGGCTGCCGGCGTCGTCGGGGCCGTGAAACAGGAACAGGCGGACGTTGGCGGGAGCGGCGAGCGCCTTTTCCAGCTGCGGCTTGGTCGCCTTCACTGATTCGCCGGTGTCCGGCTGGCGTAGAGGGCTACCCGCGAGATGATTTGCTCGGCGACCTCGATCGACAGCCTCTCGAGCGCAGTCTGCTCGGCAGCGACGGTCGCATATTCCGATCCGACGACGTCGATGCCGGCATCGGATCCCGCGGTGGCGTCGAGTACGACGGTCCCGCGTTCGGCATCGACCAGCCGATAGCGGGCGCGAAGGGTACGGCGTTCGCGGGTGACTGCGTCGTCGAGCCGGATGCCGAAGCCGGTGATCCGGTCGTCCAGCTCGACCTCCAGCCGATAGCGAACCGGTCCGGAGGGTTGCCCCATGCGATCAACCAGGGCGCCCCGGACATGGTAGCCCGCGCGCCCCGGGATCGGTCCGACGCTTATCGAACGCAGCGCCTGGGCGACCTGCGACCGGCCTCCACCGGGATAGAGGGGCTGGAGCGTGCAACCCGAAAGCAGGGCCGCGGCCAGCAAGGGCAGCGCCCGCGTCATGCGACGAGGTTCACCAGGCGGTCGGGCACAACGATGATCTTGCGCGGCGCCTTGCCCTCCAGGACTCGGACGATCTTTTCCGAAGCCAGCGCCATTTGCTCAAGGGCCTCCTTAGAAGCGCCCTTCGCGACCGTCAGCGTGTCACGCAGCTTGCCGTTGACCTGAACCGCGATCGTGACCTGATCGTCGACCAGCAGGGCTGGGTCCGCCTGGGGCCAGGACGAGTCGGCAATCAGCCCATCCTGCCCGAGCGCGGCCCACGCTTCCTCGGCCACGTGCGGGACCATCGGCGCAACCAACTGGAGAATCGCGAGCGCAGCTTCGCGCCTTGAGGCGGAGGGCGCCGCCTTCTCGATGGCGGACGCAAGTTCGTAGAGGTTGGCGACAGCCTTGTTGAAGGCCAGCGCCTCGATGTTCGTCCCGACCGACGCGATCGTCTGGTGGAGCTTTCGGTCGAGCGTCGGGTCCCGGCCCTCGCCGTCGCGACTGCTGCCGGCGATCCGCCACAGTCGCTGAACGAAGCGCCAGGCCCCTTCGATTCCGGATTCGCTCCATTCAAGGTCGCGCTCCGGAGGACTGTCCGAAAGCATGAACCAGCGCACGGCATCGGCTCCGTACTGCTCGACGATCGGCTCCGGATCGACGGTGTTCTTCTTGGACTTGGACATCTTCTCGACCCGGCCGGTCTCGACGCCGGTCTTGGTCGCGACCTCGATGATTCCATCGGCGCCGACCTCGACCTCGTCAGGCGACAGCCAGCGGCCGTCGAGCGAGCGATAGGTCTCGTGAGTCACCATGCCTTGGGTGAACAGGCCGGCGAACGGCTCGGCGATGTCGAGCTGACCCATGCGCTGGAGCGCTCGCGTCCAGAAGCGTGCGTAGAGGAGGTGAAGGATCGCGTGCTCGACGCCGCCGATATATTGGTCGACCGGAAGCCAGTGCGCAGCGACCTTGGGATCGAACGGGCGGTCTGACGGCTGGCTGGCGAAGCGGATGAAGTACCAGGAGGAATCGGCGAAAGTGTCGAGCGTGTCGGTCTCGCGCCGCGCCGCGCCGCCGCAGGACGGGCAGGACACGTTCTTCCAGGTCGGGTGACGGTCGAGCGGATTGCCGGGAACGTCGAAGCTGACGTCCTCCGGCAGAACCACCGGCAGCTGATCGCGCGGCACCGGCACCACCCCACACGCATCGCAATGGATGATCGGGATCGGAGTGCCCCAGTAACGCTGACGCGACACGCCCCAGTCCCTGAGACGCCAGGCGACCGTGCCCTCGCCCCAGCCTTCCGCCTCGGCGCGGGCGATCACCGCCGCTTTCGCCACCTCGACGCTCTTGCCGTCCAGGAAGCGCGAGTTGACCAGGATTCCGTCGCCGGTCTCTGCCTCGGCCGTGATTGGCTTGTCGGCGTCGGCAGCGCTTGCGGCGACCACCCGCTGGATGTCGAGGCCATATTTGGTCGCGAATTCGAAATCGCGCTGGTCGTGCGCCGGCACGCCGAACACCGCGCCGGTGCCATAGTCCATCAGCACGAAATTGGCGATGAAGACCGGAAGCTCCCAGTCGGGGTCGAGCGGGTGAATCGCCTCGCCTACCTCGAGGCCCAGCTTTTCGGCCGTCTCCAGCTCGGCCGCCGTGGTACCCCCTCGCTTGCAGCGCGCGATGAACTCCGCGACTTCGGGCGAGCGAGCGGCATATTGCTTTGCGAGCGGGTGGTCCGGCGAGATCGCGACGAAGCTCGCCCCGAAGATCGTGTCGGGCCGGGTGGTGAACACCTCGATCGAATCGATGTCCCCCCTCTTTTCCGCTTCGATCGCGAATCGGAACTTCATGCCGCGGCTCTTGCCGATCCAGTTCTCCTGCATGAGGCGAACCTTCTCCGGCCAGCGGTCGAGGCTTTCGAGGCCCTGCAGGAGCTCGTCCGCGAAGTCCGTGATCTTGAGGAACCACTGGTTGAGTTTGCGCCGCTCAACCAAGGCGCCCGAGCGCCAGCCGCGTCCGTCGATCACCTGCTCGTTGGCGAGCACGGTCATGTCGACCGGATCCCAGTTGACCTCGCTTTCCTTGCGATAGACGAGGCCCGCCGCGAGCATGTCGAGGAACAGCGCCTGTTCCTGCCCGTAATAATCGGGGTGGCAGGTCGCGAGCTCACGCGACCAATCGAGGGCGAAGCCGAGCCGTTTCAGCTGCGCCCGCATCGTCGCGATATTGTCCCAGGTCCAGCTGCCGGGATGGACCTTCTTCTCCATCGCGGCATTTTCGGCCGGCATTCCAAAGGCGTCCCACCCCATCGGGTGGAGCACCTCGAAGCCGTTCATCCGCCGATAGCGGGCGAGCACGTCACCCATCGTGTAGTTGCGGACATGACCCATGTGGATGCGCCCCGAGGGATAGGGGAACATCTCAAGGATATAGGCCTTCGGCTTGGCCGAATCGTCACGGGCACGGAACGTTTCAAGTTCCTCCCAGACTTTCTGCCAGTGCGCGTCGGCTTTGAGCGGGTTGAAGCGCTGGGCCGTCATTTTGCTGTAGATTTCTAGCCGCGGGCGGCGCGGCGAAGGTCACGGGCGCGGGTCAGGATGATCTCTTCGAGCCGCTGGACGGTGGCCGCGGCAACCGGGGCGTCGACCCAGGCGCCGTTCTGGAGACGCTGACGGGCCGCCGAGACGCGAAGCGCGTCGGCGCGCAGGGTTGCGTCGAGGATCGCGACCGAGACGCGCACCCGATCGCTCGGGTCGGCCGGGTTCACGTACCAGTCGGTGACGATGACACCGCCGTTCGAATCGGCCTGAGTGATCGGAGCGAAGGACACGGTGTCGAGCGCGGCGCGCCACAAATAGGAGTTCACGCCGATCTGGGTCAGCGTGGCAGGCGCAATGGTCGGTCCAGCAGCGCGTCCGCCGCCGCAGGCGCTGAGCAGGGCAGCGCCGATCATGGCGACACCGATCGGGAAAACGCGGTTCATCGAAAGAGTCCTCGGCAACTTGCTACTTCGAGCGCCGTTATAGAGAGGCCCGCGCGAGCGGCAAGCGTTACTCGGTCGCCTCGCCCGGGCCGTTGGTCGCATGAATCTGTGCAGAATCACCTTTTGTTTGTGGAGATGATGCAACAGCCGAAATGAATCCGGGTTAATGCCGGGCGCTTCGCTGGAATGTGCGTTACGAAGCGACTAGATCGGCAGGGTTATGGGAGCACCCGGTTTGCTCAAGGCTTGGACATTGGGACTGGCAGGCGGCGTTTCGCTGCTCGCCATCTCTTTGGCCGTGCCCGCAATCGGCGAGGCCCAGGGCGGGCAGAACCGCGCGGCCCCGGCTCCCGAGCGAGTTATCGGCACCTTCACTCCGGCCGTGCGCGATCCGAGGCTTGCCGCCCTCCTGGCGAATCGTCGGGTGAGCAGCGCGGACACGGCCTTCAGGTTCACCCCCGCCGCTACTCCGGTCGAGCGCAGCCGAGCCGTTCGAGTCGCCGTTCGAGTCCGTCCGGGAGTGAATGCGCCGGAGCGGCTGCGCACGGCCACCCTGGCGACGCCGACGACGTCGGGCACGCCGATCACGGCGAGCTCCTACAATCTGGGCGTCTCGGTCGGCTGGCGCCGATTCGCGATCACCGGCGACGTCGCGCGGAGCAACGACACTGCAGCCTTGGGCGGTCGCGAATCCGCTCAGCTCGGCGCCGAGTATCAGGCCAATCGCCGCCTTACCGGCCGCGTCCAGGTCGGCGCGGAGCGTGCCGAGGGCGTCGAGCGGATCGTCGGAGAGGACCGCGCCTACTCGCTCGATGTCGGCGGCTCCTACTCGATCGCCCGCAACCTGGATGTCACCGGCGGAGTCCGATACCGCGTGTCGCGCGACCGTCTCGAGCCGCTCGCGCGCGACGAGCGCCGCGACAGCCAAGCCGTCTATATCGGCACGGCAATCCGCTTCTAATCCACCCAGGCGTCCACCGCCGCCCAGCCATAAGCGCCGAGCGCCATCAGCCTCGGTGCTTTCTCGCCATCGACACCGCCCAGTGCGATTACCGGCAGGTTGGTCCGGCGCGCCAGGCGGGCGAATCCTCTCGCACCGAGCCCCGCCGCTCCAGGATGTGAGCGGGTGGGATAGACCGGCGAGACGAAGAGGATCGATGCTCCCGCCCGCTCCGCGGCGCGCATCTCCGCGAGATTATGCACGGACGCGCTGTGCAGGCCCGCCCCTCGGCCGGGGCCGTGCCACCCGTCGGCGCCCCAGATTCGCGCTCGGGCAGGCGTGCCGGAGAGCAGCAGCAAATGGCCTCGGCGCCGGCCGACGGCGCGGATCTTGAGGAACAAGGTATGGCGCTGAGCTTCTGGAAGACTGTAATGGCGAAGCAGGATTCCCGAACCGAACGGGAGGCGCTCCACCGCCGGCAGAAGCGAATCGCCCTGGCGTTCGTCGCTGACGAGCCAGGTTCGGGGGAGAGGCTGGCGAGCGGCCATGGCCGTGCCTATAGCAGCGCCAATGACGGATTCATCAGTGCAGGATCGACTGGACGGCGTTCGCCGCGGGATCGCCGACGCGGCGAGCCTCGCCAATCGCAAGCGCGACGAGATCTCGCTCATCGCGGTCTCGAAGACTCATCCGGTCGAGGCTATCCTGCCTCTGATCGAGGCGGGGCAGCGCGATTTCGGCGAGAACAGGGTGCAGGAAGCGGCGGCGAAATGGCCCGAGCTCAAGGCGCGCTACCCGGATGTGCGGCTTCACCTGATCGGCCAGCTCCAATCCAACAAGGCGGAGGAAGCGACCGAGCTGTTCGACGTCATCCATTCCGTCGATCGCTCGTCGCTCATCCAGGCGCTGGCGCGCGCCACGGAGAAAAGCGGCCGTCGCCCCGATTGCTTCCTCCAGGTAAACCTCGCCGAGGAGCCGCAAAAAGGCGGCTGCAGCGTCGCGGAGATCCCCGGCTTGTTGGATGAGGCGCGGTCGGCCGGTCTGCCGATCGTCGGGCTGATGTGCATTCCGCCTGCCGATCTCGAACCCGCGCCCTGGTTCGCGTTGCTCGCGGAGCATGCGGGCCGGCACAAGCTGCCGGCGCTCAGCATGGGCATGACGTCCGACTATTCGACCGCGGTGATGATCGGTGCCACTCACGTCCGCGTAGGGACGGCGCTTTTCGGGGAACGAGAAACAGCCGCCTAGAGCTGGTGGCCGCTGCGGTCGCGCTTGGTGGCCAAATAAGCCTCGTTGTGAGGGTTCGTGGCGACTTGGTGAGGAACGCGCTCCCTCACCTTGATTCCCAGCGCCTCGAGCGCCTCGACCTTGCGGGGATTGTTGGTGAGCAGGCGCACCTCCTGTTGGCCGAGGGCCGAGAGGATGCTGGCCGCGACTGCGAAATCCCGCTCGTCATCCGCGAAGCCGAGGCGAAGGTTGGCGTCGACCGTATCGAAGCCCTGATCCTGCAACGCGTAGGCGCGAAGCTTGTTGATCAGTCCGATCCCGCGGCCTTCCTGGCGCAGATAAAGGAGAATGCCCCAGCCTGATCGGGCAATCTCCGCCAAGGCGCCGTCAAGCTGCGGCCCGCAATCGCACTTGAGCGAGCCCAAGGCATCGCCGGTCAGGCATTCGCTGTGAATCCGGACAAGCGGCGGCCCCCCGTCCGGGGCCCCGATCAGCAAGGCGACATGCTCGCTGGTGTCGTCGTCGCTTCGAAACGCGACGATCTCAGCCCCTTCTCCGTATCGGCTGGGCAAATGGGCGCGGGCGGCGATCCGCAGGCGCGGCTTGTGCGCATAGGAAGCCACGGCTTCGGAAGAAATCTCGACCTCGGCAGTACCGTCGCGGCTCGCGAACATGGCCGGAAGCAAGCCGGCGAGCCGCGCCAGCCGCAACGCAGCGCGCGCGGTCTGAGGCGAGCGAAGGGGGATCGTCGAAAAGGGCCCCTTCATGGGGTTCGACAGATCTAGAGCCGGATCGGCAACCGCCATCGCCATGTCGAGGTTGATCCGGCGGGAGCGCTCGATGAGGACGGGATCCGCGGGCTCGGCGGCATTGAGCTGGTTGGTGAGCTTGAGCGTGGCGGCGCGATTGCCGGAAATCAGAAGATCGGCCGGCGTCTCCCCGTCGAATTCGGCGAGTGTGGTCGAATCGGCGGTCTCGATCGCGAGGAAGCGGACGTCGTCGATCGCGACGGGCCAGCCGCGCCTCAGCGCGTCGATGGCTCGGGCGACGGCGCGCCCCTCGCTCACACCACGAACTCAGTTGTCAGTGGGACATGGTCCGACGGCTTGAGCCATGCGCGGCACGGTTCGTAGACCTTGTGAGCGACCGCCTGGGCGGCGACGTCCTTCGTCGCCCACATATGGTCGAGGCGACGGCCGCGGTCGTTCTTGGTCCAGTCGAGCGAGCGGTAGCTCCACCAGGTGTGCAACCGCTGCGGCGCTGGGAAGAAGTGGCGGCCGAGATCGACCCATTCGTTGCTCGCCTGTAGGCCGGTGAGCGCCTCGACCTCGATCGGCGTGTGGCTGACGACGTTGAGCAGCTGCTTATGGCTCCACACGTCGCATTCGAGCGGCGCAACGTTGAGGTCGCCGACGAGCACCGAGGGCACCCGGCATTCCTCCGACCAGCGGGTCATCCTCTCGATGAAGTCGAGCTTCTGGCCGAACTTCGCGTTCACCTCGCGGTCGGGGATGTCGCCGCCGGCGGGGACATAGACATTCTCGAGCCGGAACCCGCACTCGAGCTGAACCCCGACGTGGCGCGCTTCGCCGTTGGCTTGCCAGTCGTGGCGTTCTTCTTCTTGCATGGGGATGCGGCTAATTGTCGCTACACCGTGGTGCATTCGCTGGCCGCGGATCACAATGTGATCGTAGCCCAATTTCCGGAACATTTCGAACGGGAACTCGCCGTCCTGGACCTTGGTCTCCTGGAGGCACAGCACGTCCGGCGCCTCCTCGGTGAGGAAGCGCTCGACGATGTGAGTCCGGGCCCGGACCGAGTTTATGTTCCAGGTGGCGATCTTGATGCGGCGTTCAGGCATTGGCTTGGCTGTAGCGGGTGGTGCGAAGACACGCAAAGGCCCCCGCTCCGGGGGCGTGGAGCGGGGGCCACCAAGCGTTGTTCGACGCGAGGTCGATTGCCTGGACCGCTTTCAGGCAACAGGGGGGAAACCCGAAGCCGGCCTTCCGCAATCGATAGGTGTATTATTAGGCTAAGCTTCCTGTCGCGCGGATGAATGACGCCTCGCGATTCATCGCTCTAGCGCCTCGGTCCGCGGCCCCGCGCCGGCTCGAACCGGAACAGGCTGTCAGCCACCGGAACGTTGTAGCGCTGGCCGGTGAGCCGCACCTGGGTGAGGTTGTTCTGGGCGTCCAGCGCGTTCCACCCGGTCAGGCTGAGCCCGCCCGGAGTGGAGGCGTTGCGCGCGAAAGCCAGCGTGATCCGGCCGAACTCCCGGCGGCGCGGGTCGCGGGCTTCCACCATCAAGGTGTTGCCGTCGTTGCGGATCACCCGGGCATATTGCGACAGGTCGCGGTCCGGGTTGAGGAGGACCGAAAGCGGGGAATCGCCGATCGGCCAGCTCTGCTGCTGACCGACGTCGTAATCGAGGAAGTTGAGGCGGGTCCCGTCAGCCACGACGAGCATTCGCACTCCGCGATATTCGAAGCGGATCTTGCCCGGCCGCTTGATGGCCAAGGTGCCATTGAGAGTGCGGCCGCGAGCGTCCGTCTGCGAAAAATTGGCGGTCATGCTGTTGATGGCACGAAGATGCGCCTGAACCTCGGCAAGCCCGTTCTGCTGGGCGACGGCCGGCATCGGCGCCAGTGCGGCCGCGGCGGCAAGGCCGAGCGGTGCGGCGGTCAGCGCAAGCGCACGCAAAAACATCATCGAAATCTACTCCGTCCTATTTCAGGATTTGGGCGCCGCAATGGGCGATCCGCGTTGAATGTCCGGTGAACCCGATCGTTCCGCTGGCGATCAGCTGAGCGGACGGCCGTCGGTGTCGATCAGCACCTCGCGGCGACCGACATGGTCGGGGGCGGAGACGATGCCGTCCTTTTCCATCCGCTCGATGAGGCGAGCGGCATTGTTGTATCCGACTCGGAGCTGGCGCTGGAGGTAGGATGTCGAGGCCTTCTGGGCCTCCGCGACGATCTGGATCGACTTGCGGTAGAGCTGAGTCTCGGCATCGTCCTCGCCGGTCGGCTGGCCCTCGAACAGATAGCCGCCGTCCTCGGGCTCCTCGGTGACCGCCTGGACATATTCCGGATGGCCCTGGCCACGCCAGAAATCGGCCACCGCGCGGACCTCGTCATCCGACACGAACGGGCCGTGGACGCGGGCGATCTGCTTGCCGCCGGGCATGTAGAGCATGTCGCCCTTGCCGAGCAGCTGCTCGGCGCCCTGCTCGCCAAGGATGGTTCGGCTGTCGATCTTCGAGGTGACGGCGAAGCTGATCCGGGTCGGAAGGTTCGCCTTGATGACCCCGGTGATGACGTCGACCGACGGTCGCTGGGTCGCCATGATGAGATGGATGCCGGCCGCGCGCGCCTTCTGGGCGAGGCGCTGGATGAGGAACTCGACTTCCTTGCCCGCGGTGATCATCAGGTCGGCGAGCTCGTCGACGACAACGACGATCTGCGGCAGGACGTCATATTCCAGCTCCTCCATCTCGTATTTGGGTTGCCCGGTCTCCTGGTCGTATCCGGTCTGGACCCGCCGACCGAGGGTCTGGCCCTTCTGCTTGGCTTCGCGGATCTTGGCGTTGAAGCTCGACAGCTGACGGACGCCGACCGACGCCATCATCCGATAGCGCTCCTCCATCTGCTCGACCGCCCATTTGAGGGCGCGGATCGCCTTGCCGGGTTCGGTGACGACCGGGGCGAGGAGGTGAGGAATGTCCTCGTAGATGCTGAGCTCGAGATGCTTGGGATCGATCATGATCATCCGGCACTGCTCGGGCGTAAGCCGGTAGAGCAGCGACAGGATCATGCAGTTGAGGCCGACCGACTTGCCCGAGCCGGTGGTTCCGGCGACGAGAAGGTGAGGCATCGGCGCGAGGTCGGCGACGACGGGATCGCCGGCGATGTTCTTGCCGAGAACGATCGGCAGCTGAGCGACATGGTCCTCGAACGCGGGGCTCGCGATCAGCTCCGACAGCGCGACCATCTCGCGCCGGGCGTTGGGAAGCTCGATCCCGATCACGCTTCGGCCCGGGATGGTGGCGACGCGTGCCGACAGGGCCGACATGTTGCGTGCGATGTCGTCGGCGAGGCTGATGACCCGGCTCGCCTTGACGCCGCGCGCGGGCTCCAGCTCGTACATGGTGACGACCGGGCCCGGCCGGACCTCGACGATCTCGCCGCGAACCGAGAAGTCCTCCAGCAGGGACTCGAGCAGGCGGGCGTTGCGCTCCAGCGCCGCCTTGTCGAGGGTTCCACCGGTGGCGGGCGGCGGCGGCTTCAGAAGGTCGAGCGGCGGAAGCTGATAGGTATCGCCGAGGGCGAGTGGGCGCTGGCGATCGCGGCCTCCGCGAGCGTTCGGATCCGGAGCGCTCGGCCGGTCGCCGATGATCGTCTGACGCGGCTCCGGCGTTCGGACGATGGGCTTGCGCGCCTTGCGCTCCGCGCGCTCGTCCACCGGCTCGTCGTCGTCCTCGTCGAAATCGTCATATTCGGGTTCCGGCAGCGCCGCTCGCTCGCGCCGCTTCAACACCCAGCGCCATTCCTCGGCCGTCACTCCGAGGCCGAAGAAGCAGAGGATGATGCCGCCGAATGCGGTGAGGACCGCGATGGCGAGGCGGAATGGGGCGACCACGTCGGGCGGCCCGGCAAGGCCAAGGCCGAGGTCGACCAGCCCGGCGAGGCTGAGCCCGATCGCTCCGCCCCAGCCGGCGGGCAGATCGTTGATCGCGCCGCCGACGAGCAGGCTCGCGGAAGTGCCGACGAGGAAGATGCCGCCGAGCGTCAGCCAGAAAGAGCGGCCCCAAGGGCCGGCGCCAACCCCCCGGGCGAGGCGGATTCCGGTGAGAAGCAGAAGTGGCAGAAGCAACGCGGCGAGCGGCCCGACCAAGGTCAGCAGCATGTCCGCGGTCCAGGCGCCAGGAGCGCCGAGGAGGTTCTGCACCGCGCCGCCGGACCGGGTGTTCAGCGACGGATCGCTCGGCCGGTAGCTGATCAAGGCGGCGAGGATCGCGAGCGCAGCCGCGCTCAGCGCCATGCCCAACAGCATGACGCCAATGCGTCGCGCCGCTCGCTTGAAGCGGCTCTCAGAGACGGCCAACCCGGTGTTCCGGCCGGCGCGCGAAGCCACACTCGCCATGCCCGTGCCTCAAATGTTCCCGCTGTGTCTCTCATGCGCCCTGCGCGAGTCCGCGGTCAAGCGCTCGGCGTTGCACGCTTGCATCGGTGAGTCAGAATTCGTGCCGGATCATTTCCGAGCCCCCGACTGTTCCAGCCGCCGCAAAGTCGCTAGGGGCAGAAAAATGGAGCGCTCGGACGTCCTGATCCTCGGCGGCGGCCTTGTCGGCCTCAGCCTCGCCATTGCCCTCAGCCGCAATGGAGTCACCACCATCGTCGTCGATGCGGCCGAGCCGGCATCTCAGATCGCGCCCGCCTTCGATGGCCGCACCACCGCGGTGTCGAGCTCGTCCTGGCGGATGCTTCGGGCGATCGGGGTCGGCGAGAAGATCGAGGCGCATGGCTGCCCGATCCGGACGATCCGGGTCAGCGACGGGCTTGCCCCGGGCAGCCTCGTCTTCGATCCCAGCCGCGGCAGTTCGAGCAATGACGGTCAGGATCCACTCGGAATCATGTTCGAGAACCGGCTGATCCGCCAAGCGCTCCAGCAGACGGCGGCCGAGTGCGAGCACATCACGATCGTCGCGCCTGCCCGAACCGGCGAGGTGGTGCGCGACGAAGCCGGGGTTCGCGCCGCGCTCACCGACGGGCGCGCCGTCATGGCGTCATTGTTGATCGGTGCCGAGGGACGCAATTCGCCGACACGAGACGCGGCGCACATCCCGCTCGCGCGCTGGCAATATGATCATTCGGCGATGGTGACGACGGTTCGCCACGAGCGGCCGCATGAAAATGTCGCCTATGAGATTTTCTATCCCGCCGGGCCCTTCGCGATCCTGCCGATGCTGGACGACGAGGAAGGCCGTCACCGCTCCGCGATCGTGTGGTCGGTCTCGGCCGCCGACGGGCCCGCCTATATGGGCCTGTCCGACCGCGCCTTCGCCGCCGAGCTCGAAAAGAAGATGGGCGGCGCTCTCGGCCGGGTCGAAATGGGAAGCCGGCGCTGGACCTATCCGCTGGGCTTCCACCACGCCGCGCAGATCACCGACCTTCGCCTCGCGCTCGTCGGCGACGCGGCCCATGGAATCCATCCGATCGCGGGGCAGGGCCTCAATCTTGGCTTCCGCGATGCGGCCGCACTCGCCCAGGTGCTGGTCGAAGGCGCCCGCCTGGGCCTCGATCTCGGCGACGCTCAGCTGCTCGACCGCTACCAGCGCTGGCGCAGCCTCGATTCCTTCTCGGTGGCCCTCGCCACCGACAGCCTCACCAGGATTTACGGCGTGCCGGGCCGAACCGCGTCGGCGGTGCGCCGGTTCGGAATGAGCGTGATCGACCGGATCGCGCCGTTGAAGGATCGGCTGATGGCGGAGGCACGCGGCGAATCCGGCGAGCTGCCACTCCTCCTGCGCGGAATGCCGATCTAGCCGGACTACTGAAGGGTCTCGGGCCCGTCGGCGCCGCCGGGGGCCATTCGCTGGAATTGCATGAACTGGACGAGGAGATCGGCGCGGGTCGCGAGGCCGTCAGCCTCGAGAAGCGCCTGCTTCGAACCCACGTCGAGCGGCGCGATCTGAGCGATTCCGTTGACCAGCGATTCGTCGTCGAGACGCGACACTGCCTCCCAATTGACCCCGTAACCGAGCGAATCGGCGTAGCGTCGCGCTTCCCTTTCGAGGTCCGCGCGCTGTGCGATTCCGAGCGGGTCTTCATCCTCGGAATCGTCGAAGGCCCCGCGGTCGATCTCGACCTGGCGGTAGGGCGTGTCCGCCGCTGCCTCGCGAGCGATGCGGAATCGGCCCAGCCCTTCGAGGACGATATTGTAGCGGCCGTCCTCGAGCACCTCGCATTCCGAGATATGGCCGAGGCACCCGACGTCGAACAAGGCGGGCGGCTCCGCCCCATCGCGCGGCTGGATCATGCCGATCAGCCGATCGCCGGCCATCGCGTCCTTGATCATCTCGCGATAGCGCGGCTCGAAAATGTGGAGCGGCAGATGAGCGCGCGGAAATAGCAGTGCGCCGGCGAGCGGGAAAACCGGGATCCGCATCAGCTTCCGCGACATGCTCAGCCGAACAATATGGCGGAGAGGCGCCGGCGCTGAGCCGCGGCCCAGGGATCCTCGAGCCCGATCGCCTCGAGCATCTGAAGCAGCCGCTTGCGCGCCGCGCCGTCGTTCCAGTCGCGGTCGCGGCGAATGATCTCGAGAAGCTGGTCGGCGGCGCCGTCGCGGTCGCCGCGCGCGAGCTTTGCGCCGGCAAGGTCGAAGCGCGCCTCATGGTCGTCGCCGTTCGCCGCCACGCGCTGCTCGAGCTCGGCATCGTCGCCGGCCGGAGCCGCGGCCGCCAGCTCGAGAGCGGAGCGGGCGCGGGCGATGGCGGGATCGTTGGCGATCGCTTCGGGCAAATCGTCGAGGAGCGGTGCCGCCTCTTCGACCCGCCCGGCGGCGATCAGCGCGCGGACAAGCCCGGAGACGACCGCCGCATTGTCGGGCGCCATCTCGCGCAGTTGGGTGAAGATGCTGACGGCGCGCTCGCCATCGCCCTCGGCGAGTACCGCCTCGCCCATTTCGATGAGCGGCTCGAGCTCGGCCTGGGCCTGCTGTTCTTCGCCCTCGATCGGGAGCTGGGCGAGGATCTGGTCGAGCATCCGCTTCAACGAGGCTTCGGTGCGGGCCTCGGTGAGGTCGGCGACCGGCTGGCCCTGGAACAAGGCATAGACGGTCGGGATCGACTGGATCCGGAATTGCGCGGCGATGAACTTGTTCTCGTCGACATTGACCTTGATGAGCTTGACGCCCCTCCCGGCATATTCGTCGGCGACCTTCTCCAGCACGGGCGTGAGCTGCCGGCACGGGCCGCACCATTCGGCCCAGAAGTCGAGGATGATCAGCGAGGTCATGCTCGGCTCGACGACGTCGCGGCGGAACGCCTCCACCGCCTCGCGCTCGGCCGCGCTCAAGCCCAATGTCGCCACGTCTGATCCTCCGAAAGCTCGTCTCTTCGCGCCCCTATGTGGGATGAACGGCGAGTCTGCCAAGGCCGCGATTTTCCTGGCGCCAAGGGGTTGCGCCCCCGCCGGCCTTTTGTTAGCAGCCGCCGCCTTACCTCAGCCGCTCTCTCGGGCGGCACATGCCGAGCGGGCGTAGCTCAGGGGTAGAGCACAACCTTGCCAAGGTTGGGGTCGAGGGTTCGAATCCCTTCGCCCGCTCCAATTCTTCCATCGGTGACGGCCTGCGTCAGGCAGGGGGCTGGCAGACGTCGACCCAGCTTGCGTTGGTGATCTGAGCGAGGCGCTGCGGCGTGATCTCGACCGAGGCCGTGCGCAACCCGGCGGCCGGGAAGACGGTGTCGAACGCGTTTAGCGAGACGTCGCAGTAGATCGGGAGCGGAGTGCGAAGGCCGAACGGGCAGACGCCGCCGACCTGGTGGCCGGTCAGGGCTTCCGTTTCCTCGTGGCCGAGCATTCGCGGGCGCACTCCGAACTGGTCCTTGGTCTTGCGGTTGTCGAGGCGAGCGTCGCCGCGGGTGACGATCAGGACGACTTCGTCGCCGAGCCGCACCGACAAGGTCTTGGCGATCCGGCCGGGGTCGACCCCGAGAGTCTCGGCGGCTTCAGCGACCGTGGCTGTGCTTGCGCCCTGATCGATGATCGCGATGTCGGGGGCGTGTTGAGCGAGGAACGCGCGGACGTCTTCAAGAGCCATGGCGAGGGCGCTAGCGGCGGTCGCGAGCGGATGTCCAGTGCGGGTGCGGAACGGTTGCCGCGGCGCGCCGTTCTGTGGTCTCCATGTCGACCCAGCTCCCCACCCTCGACCCGTCGGTCTTCGATCCTCCGCCCGAGGCGGTGGAGTTCTACGTCGACAGCCTGAAGCTGCTTCAGGACCATGGCCTGCCGTTCCTGCTGTCGGGGACCTACGCCTTGTCCTGCTACACCGGCATCGCGCGGCCGACCAAGGACCTCGACATCTTCTGCAAGCCGTCGGACGCGCCGAAGATCCTGAGCTTCTTCAAGAACCAGGGCTACGAGATCACGATCGAGGACGAGCGCTGGATCGGCAAGGTATGGAAGGGGCCGCACTTCTTCGACGTCATCTACAATATCTCGACCGCATCGATCCCGATCACCGACGATTGGTTCAAGGAAGTCTATGAGGTCGAGGTGTACGGGACGCAGGTGCGGATCACCCCGCCGACTGAGTTCATCCTCTCCAAGCTCTTCCTACAGGACCGCTACCGCTATGACGGCGCCGACGTCGCGCACGTCATTTTGAAGAAGCATGACGAGATCGACTGGCAGCGGCTGCTCAGCCAGATGGAGCTCTATTGGGAAGTGCTCCTTATCCACATTCTCAATTTCCGCTTCATCTACCCGACCGAGCGCGAGCGGATCCCGCGCTGGCTGTTCGACGAGCTGATGGAGCGGCTTCACGCGCAGGCGCAGATGCCGGCGGCCGAGATGCGCATCTGCCGAGGCCGCCTGTTCTCGCCGCGCGACTATATCACCGACATCGTCGAGTGGGGCTTCGCCGACGTCGTCGGCAAAGGCATCGAGGAGAAGCATGAACGAAAGACCTGAGGAGTCGGCCGACGCGGTGCCGAACGGCACGATCACCGTCGCCGCGATCGGCGACCTCCACGTGGTCGAGACCGACGAGCACCGCTACCGTGAGCTGTTCGCCGAGATGTCGGAAGTCGCCGACGTGGTTGCCCTGTGCGGCGACCTCACCAATTTCGGCAAGACCAGGGAAGCCGAGATTCTCGCCGCGGACATGCAGGCCTGCACGATCCCGGTCGTCGCGGTGCTCGGGAACCACGACTATGAATGTGGTCAGCCGGAGGAAGTGGCGCGAATCCTCGCCGACGCCGGAGCCACGGTCCTCGACGAGCAGGCCACGATCGTGAACGGAGTGGGCTTCGCGGGAGTCAAAGGCTTCATCGGCGGCTTCGACCGCGGCGAGCTCGGGGCTTTCGGCGAGTCGGCAATCAAGACCTTCGTCGACGAATCGATCAACGAGGCGCGCAAACTCGAAAACCAGCTGCGCACCTTGCGCACCGACCGGGCCGTCGCGGTCCTCCATTATTCGCCGATCGCGGAAACGGTCGCGGGTGAGCCCGAGCCGATCTTCCCTTTCCTCGGCTCATCTCGGCTCGCCAACGCCGTCGACCGCTTCGAAAATGTGAAGGCCGTGGTCCACGGTCACGCGCATCGCGGCAGCTATAGCGGAGCGACCCCGCGCGGCGTCCCGGTCTACAATTGCGCGCAGTTCGTGGTGCAGTCGCGGTTCAACCGCCCCTACGCGCTGCTCGAAATCTAGGGAGTTGGCGCTCCAGCCGCGGCGGGAGCGTTAGCCGAAGCCGCGGGGACCGGTGCGGCCGGCGCGGACGTTGCCCCGACCGGCATGCGCGGCTCGAGCAGCGAAGCAACCTCGATCGTGTCGAGCGCCTTGCGCGCGGCGACATAGCGCTGGGCGAGTTCGATCCAGCCACGGCCATGCTCGACCCCGGGCATCCGCATGACCTCGGCGAGAGCGACATCGACCTGCCCCGACTGAAGCCGGTCCGTAGCCCGCCTCAGCCGCTCGCCCGGATCGGTGGCCGGCGTATCGGCGCGGCGGATGATGATGAGGTTGGCAAGCTCTTGGCGAAGAGCGGTCCACAGGCCGCGATTGGGCCCGGCACCGGTCAGAAGGGGGCCGATGTCGGCGAGTTCCGCCTGCAGCTGGTTGAGCGTCACCGGCTGGCGCGAAGCGGCGATGATCGTGTTGACCGCCTGGGGCTGGCTCGCACCGAAACGCTGGCGAAGCAGCCCTTCGAGATAGCCAAGGCCGACCCCGCGATCGAGAGCGCGTCGGGCCGCAATCGCGATCAGAAGCCCCTCCGTCCGGTCTGCGTTGCCGACCGCCGAGCGGGCGCTCGTGTCGATCTCGGCGATCCGCTGCTCCAGCTGGGCAACGCGGCGAGCGACATCGGGATCGATGAAGATCGTGCTGCTGTCACGCTGCTGGGCCGGGCGCTGCTGGACCTGAGACTGCGGTTGCTGAGCGGGCTCCTGCGACTGCGCGGCGGCCGGCTGCACCTCGGGCACGATTCCGAGATAGCGCGCGGCGGGCTCCCACCGGGTCAACAGCCAGGTCATTGCACCGAGGCCCAGGGCGAATGCGATCAGAGCGAGCACCAGCAGCCCCGTCCAGGACCGTCGCGGCTGGGTCCGGGGCAGGGGTTGCCCGGTCGGCGCATCCGCCGAGGGAGCGGGAGCGGGACGCGGAGGCGCGCGGCGCTGCTTCATCGCGACCGAAGCGGCGACGTCGACCAACGCATCGTCGCGCGGTTCCGACGCGACGACGATGTCGGCCCATCCGGTTCCCGCCGCGGCAGCCGCTGCGTCACTGATCGCGGCGATTCGCGACATTCCGCGACGCTCGTCGATCAGGTCGCCGAACAGCTCGGCGGCGCGCGGCGAATGGAGCAGGACGACCGCGCCGGCATTGACCGCAGCAATCGCTTCGTCCGGCAGGCGATCGCCCGGCAGGGTGATGTAGACCGGTATTTGGGTGATGGAGACGTCGCTTCGCGGCAGCTCGGCCGGTTCGGGCGCGGTAAAATGGACGGCTCGGCGAATCCCGTCAGACTCCATCAGGCGAAACGCCGCGGCACCGTCCGAAGGGCCGATGCGGACCGTTCCGAAGCCGGCTTCGCGCGCCGCCGCCGCCGAGGCGTCTCCGACCGCATAAGCCGGCAGGTGAGTGAATGAAGCGAGGGCGTCGCCGGCCTGGCGAGGGGCGTTCGCGCTGGTGACCAGGACTGCGTCGAAATCGTCGGGCGAAGGCGGATCCCAGTCGAGCGGGCGAACCGTGAACAGGGGCGCGATGACCGGCTCCAGGCCGCGCGCCCGAGCGCGATCGGCGGTCTCGTCAGCTCCCGGTTGCGGGCGAAGGATGAGAACCGCCGGAGTCATGCGGCGTATCTCGCGCGAAGCGCCGGGCTTGCCTTCGCGAGAAGCTCGCGCGCCAGCTGCTCGGCACGCTCATGATCGCCAGCTGAGCAGCGCAGCTCGCCCGCGACCACCTCGCGCCCGTCGGGGCTCAATATCTCGGCCTTGAGCAGGATCGAATCGCCGTCAGACGCCGCATGTGCGGCAAGGGCGGAATGGCAGTCGCCCCCCGCTCCGAGGAGGAACGCCCGCTCCAATGCGACACAATCGTGGGTCGTCTGGTCGTTGATCGGCTCCAGCAAGGCCATCACCTCGTCATTTTCGGCGAGAGCTTCGATCCCGATCGCGCCTTGCGAAGGGGCGGGCAGCATTTCGTCGATCGGCGCCCCTACAGCCTGCATTCCGAGCCGGTCGAGCCCGGCGGCCGCGAGGAGGGTCGCGTCGACCTCGTTCGCTTCCAGCTTGGCGAGCCGGGTCTGCACGTTGCCGCGTAGAAGCATGACCTGAAGATCCGGCCGCCGCGCCCGCACCTGCGCCTCGCGCCGGGGCGAAGAGGTGCCCAACCGGGCACCGTCAGCCAGAGAGGCGAGGCTGTCCGCGCCGATCAGCCGGTCGCGCGCGTCCGCCCGCGGAAGCATCGCTCCGATCACGAGGCGCTCGGGTCTGATCGTCTCCACATCCTTCATCGAATGAACCGAGATGTCGGTTCGCCCGTCGACGAGGCAACGGTCGAGCTCCTTGGTCCACAGCGCCTTTCCGCCGACCTCCGCGAGGGGGCGGTCCTGGATGACGTCGCCGCTGGTGGTGATTGGGATGATCTCGATCGCCTCCTCGCCCCAACCATGGGCGATCCGAAGCGCGGTCGCAACCAGCCGGGCCTGAGCCAGGGCCAGTGGGGACGCGCGGGTACCGAGACGAAGAGGGCGGGACAGGGGAAGAGACATGCGCGGCTTGTGCTAGCGGCTCGTCCGGTGGCAGGGAAGGGCATGACCCTGATCCTCGGCCTTGAATCGAGCTGCGACGAAAGCGCGGCCTCGCTGGTGACGGCCGACCGCCAGATCCTCGCCCACTGCCTCGCCGGCCAGGAAGCGGCTCACCAGCCGTTCGGCGGGGTCGTGCCTGAAATCGCCGCACGCGCCCATGTCGAGACCCTGCCGGGCCTCATCGAGCAGGCGCTGGAAGAGGCCGGGGTCAGGCTCGCCGACGTCGATGCCATAGCGGCGACCGCGGGGCCCGGCCTCATCGGCGGTGTCATGGTGGGTCTCGTCACCGGCAAGGCGCTCGCTCTGTCGGCGGGCAAGCCGCTCGTCGCGGTCAATCATCTCGAGGGTCATGCCTTGTCGCCGATGCTGACCGAGGCGGACCTCGCTTTTCCTTATATGCTCCTGCTCGTCTCCGGCGGCCATTGTCAGCTGCTGCTTGTCGAGGGCGTCGGAGCCTATCGCCGCCTTGCCACGACGATCGACGACGCGGCGGGCGAAGCCTTCGACAAGACCGCCAAGCTGCTGGGCCTCGGCTATCCGGGCGGACCCGCGGTCGAGCGCGCCGCCGCAGCCGGCAATCCGAGAGCGGTGCCGCTGCCGCGTCCGCTCGTGGGAACGGACGAGCCGCATTTCTCCTTCGCGGGATTGAAGAGCGCCGTTCTTCGCGCCGCCGAATCCGGCCGTCACTCGGTCGAGGATCTCGCCGCCTCATTCCAGCAGGCGGTGGTCGATTGCCTCGCCGACCGCACTCAGCGTGCCCTGGCCTCGGCTCCGCAAGCGACTGCCTTGGTCGTAGCCGGCGGAGTCGCCGCCAACACGCCGATCCGCACCGCGCTCAAGGATTTGGCGGCAGCCCGCGGCCTGCCCTTCGTCGCTCCGCCCTTGTGGCTGTGCACCGACAATGCGGCGATGATCGCCTGGGCTGGAGCCCTTCGGTTCGAGGAAGGGCTGGTGGATCCGCTCGACGTGCCGGCTCGCGCGCGCTGGCCGCTCGATCCGACGGCTGAACGGGCGCGCGGCGCGGGAGTGAAAGCGTGAAGCTGGGGGTTATCGGCGCCGGTGCCTGGGGCACGGCTCTCGCTCAGGTCGCTGCGTCGGGCGGCGACGAGGTCATTCTGTGGGCGCTCGAGGACGAGGTGGTCGCCTCGGTCAACGAACGCCACGAGAACAGCCTGTTCCTTCCCGGCCTCGAGCTTCTTCGCAACATCGTCGCCACCAGCGATCTTCAGGCAGTCGAAGAGTGCGAGGCGTTCCTGGTCGTCACCCCGGCGCAGCATATGCGTTCGGTGCTAGCCGCTCTGCCGGTCCACGACAGGCCGCTGATCCTCTGCTCGAAAGGCATCGAAGAGGCGAGCGGGCTGATGATGCATGACGTCGCGCAGCAGGTGCGGCCGGATGCTCCCATCGCCGTGTTGTCGGGGCCGACCTTTGCCCACGAAGTCGCTGCGGGCCTGCCCACGGCGATCACCCTGGCGGCCGAGGAGGAGCTCGGCGAACGGCTTGCCCAGCGCCTCGCGCGGCCGTCGTTCCGGCCCTATCTGTCCACGGATGTCGTCGGCGCCGAGGTCGGAGGCGCAGTGAAGAACGTCCTCGCGATCGCCTGCGGTGTGGTCGAGGGCATGGGCCTCGGTCTCAATGCGCGCGCCGCTCTGATCTCGCGCGGCTTTGCCGAGATGAGCCGGTTCGGAATGGCGCTTGGCGCCCGGCCCGACACGCTTGCGGGGCTGTCCGGGCTCGGCGACCTCGTCTTGACCTGCACGTCGACCAATTCGCGCAATTTCAGCCTCGGCAAGGGCATCGGCGAAGGGGCACGAGCAGCCGACCTCCTCGCCGACCGCCGAACCGTGGCGGAAGGCGCCTTCACCGCGCCGGTCCTCCGCCGGGTGGCGGAGCAGCGGGGCGTGGAGATGCCGATCGTCGAGGCCGTGTGCGCGCTGCTCGCCGGCACCGCATCGGCAAAGGACGCGGTGGACATGCTGTTGTCCCGGCCCCTGAGGTCGGAGGGGATCTGACCGCCAGTTCAGAAGTCCCAGCAGATTCCCTTATTCTCCCAGTCGCCGTAGCGGACCGGCTCGAGGCCTTTCGGCCCGCCGCTTTCCGCTTCGCCCTCGACTGGCGGCTGCGGCTCGGGCAGGGGCGGGCTCTTGGACAAGTGAGCGGGCGGCTTGACGTGCGGCGGGCGCTGGCCGGGCATTCGGCGTCCTTTGCAAGGGCGTTGGGTCGGCCCACATGTCGGATATGAAAGAGGCGCGGACAAGACGTGGCTGAACGCAATGATCGAGGCCGGCCGCAGCGCCGGCCGAACCACCCGCCGGCACCGCCCGGAAGCGAAACGCGCCGCGCCGCTCTGGCCTTGCTCGACGCCGTGCTTCGCAAGGGACTGCCGCTGGAGGCCGCGCTCGACAGCGCCGGCCGCGGCTTGACCCGTCCGGACGATCGCGGCCTCGCTCTCGCCATCGCCGCCGAGGTGCTTCGCCGCCTGCCCGATCTCGACGATCTGATCGACAGCGCCACTCAGCGCCCATTGCCGGATGACGCCAAGGCGCGGTCCGTCCTGCGCATGGCCCTCGTCCAGGCCCTGGTTCTTGGGACTCCGCCCCACGCCGCGATCTCGACCGCGCTGTCACTGCTGGAAGGCGGACCGCGCCGGCTGGTCCACGGCGTGTTCGGCGCGCTGATGCGCCGCGAGGCGAGTCTGCCGGAGGTCCCGACGCTGCCTGCCGGCGTGGCAGAGCGGTGGCAAAAGGCCTGGGGCGATGACGTCGTGACGTCAGCCGCGCAGCTCATCGCCGCTCCGCCGCCGCTCGACCTGTGCTTCCCGGCGGAGAGGCCCCCCGAGCTCGAAGGAGTCAGCTTCGCTCCCGGGCACCTGCGGCTGCCGCGCGGCGAGGCGGTCGCCGGCCTCACCGGCTATGGCGAAGGGCAATGGTGGGTTCAGGACTTCGCGGCGTCCGTCCCCGGGCGACTTCTGGGCCGGGGCGAGGGCCGCCGAGCGCTCGACCTGTGCGCAGCGCCCGGAGGCAAGACGATGCAGCTTGCCGCGGCCGGTTTCGAGGTCACCGCCGTCGACTCCTCGGAAAGTCGTCTCGCGCGACTTCGCGAGAATTTCGAGCGAACCGGCCTCCGAGCGGAGGTGGTCACGGCCGATCTGCTCAAGTGGCAGCCGGCCGAGCCGGTCGACTCGATCCTCCTCGACGCGCCCTGCTCGGCGACCGGCATCTTCCGCCGCCATCCGGACGTGCTCCATCGGGTGCGCCCGACCGCGATCAGGGATCTCGCGCAAGGCCAGGCGGCGATGCTTCGCCGCGCTGCCGGCTGGCTGAAGCCCGGGGGAACGCTGGTCTATTCGGTCTGCTCGCTCGAGCCCGAGGAAGGCGAGGAGGTCGCCCGAGCCTTCCTCGCGGAGCGCGACGACTTCCGTGTTGCGCCGCCACGGGCAGGCGAGCTGCCCGAGCCGATCGGGACGACCTCGGAGGGGTTCGTGCGCCTTCTGCCGGGCCTGTTCGCGGATGCGGGCGGCGCCGACAGCTTCTTCATCGCCCGGTTCGTTCGAAGCGGGGGATAAGTCCCGCCGCCTTCCTTGCCGCACGAATCGCGCCCCTATAGGCTCCACGTCATGCAGCAGCCGGTCCGCATCGCCCCGTCCATCCTTTCCGCCGATTTCGCTCGTCTCGGCGAGGAAGTGCGGGCGATCGACTCGGCGGGCGCGGACTGGATCCATATCGACGTGATGGACGGCCATTTCGTGCCGAACCTCACCATCGGCCCGGCGGTCGTGAAGGCGCTTCGCCCTCACACGGCCAAGCCGTTCGACGTCCATTTGATGATCTCGCCGGTCGATTCCTATCTTCAGGCCTTCGCCGAGGCGGGCGCGGATACGATCACGGTTCATCCCGAGGCGGGGCCGCACCTCCACCGGACGGTCCAGGCGATCAAGGCGCTCGGCAAGCGGGCCGGAGTGTCGCTCAACCCCGCGACCCCGGCGAAGATGCTCGATTATGTGCTGGAGGAGGTCGACCTCGTGCTGGTGATGAGCGTCAATCCCGGTTTCGGCGGCCAGAGCTTCATCGACAGCCAGCTCCGCAAGGTCGAGGCGATCCGCAAGCAGATCGACAAGATCGGCAAGGCGATCGACCTCGAGGTCGACGGCGGAGTCGACCAGTCGAACGCCGCGCGAGTGATCGCGGCCGGCGCCGACGCACTGGTTGCGGGCACCGCCACCTTCCGCGGCGGTCCCGAGGCTTATGCCGCCAACATCAGAGCGCTTCGCGGGGCATGAGCAGATACGAGCGAATCACCGGACGGCCGCCGCCCGAGCCGGAGCCCGCTCGGCGCCGCGAGCTGGTTCCGGTCCCGGCCGGAGGCCCGACCTTCCTCGGCCGGGTCATGGCGATGCTCGGGCTCGGCGGCCGGACTCCGCTGCGCCTCCTTGCCGTCCCGCGCGATCCGATCGTCGGCAACAAGGGCGTCGGCACGGCTCTGCTCGAGGGGCGCTTCATCGCCGGTGCACATGAATTCGACGTCGAGGACATCTACCGCGCGGATTCGGCCCTTCCAAACGAAGTCGCCGAGCGGATCCACAGCTTCGCCTGGCTTCGCGACGTCGCCGCCGCGGCAACTCACGAGCGCGGCCGCGACGTCGGCGAGTATCTGACTCGCGCCTGGCTGTCGCAGCATAGCGAGCCCGGCGCAGGCCTCGCCTGGCGCGCCGACATGATCGGCCGGCGCCTGCTCACCTGGCCTGCTTACGCCCCCTACATCCTGTCGAGCCGCGATTCCGACTATCGCGCCCGAGTGCTGCGCACCCTGTCGCGAAGCGCGCGCGAAGCCGAGCGCCGGGCCGACTCCGCCGCCGTCGGACTTCCGCGGATCGCCGCTTGGAGCGGCGTCGTGGCGTCATCGCTGACCCTTCAGGGCCGAACCGAGCGGCTCGCCAAGGCGGAGGCGGGGCTCGCCCGCGCCTTGCGCAGCGGGCTCAGCGAGGATGGCGGCCTCGTCAGCCGGGCGCCGCACCAGCAACTCGATCTCGTCGAGCTGTTCGCCCTTCTTCGCTCCTCCTACGGCGCCATTCATGGCGTCATGCCCGATTGGCTGCGCGAGTCTCAGGAGGGCGCGCTGTCGGCCCTGCTCAGCACCGTTCTCGGCGATGCGGGGCTGTCGAGCTGGCAGGGAGGCAACGGCGGCGACCCCCACCGGATCGTCGCCGCGGTCGAGGCGTCCGCCGCCCATGCCGGCCCTCTCCGCCAGTCGCGCGGCTGGGGCTATCAGCGCCTCCAGGGCAAGGACAGCCTTCTCGTCCTCGACGGAGCGCCGCCGCCGCCGCCCAAGGCGCTCAGCGGCGGCTGCGCCTCGACCCTGGCCATCGAGTTCAGCGCCGGCACTCAGCGGCTGGTGATCAATTGCGGCGGCGCGGGCGACTCAAGCGGACAGCTTCCCGAGGAGCTGCTTCACCTGCTTCGCTCCACCGCCGCCCATTCCACCCTGACGCTTGGCGACCGAAACTCCACCGCCATCTTGGACGGCGGAGCGCTCGGCAAGGGCGTCGAGAAGGTCGATCTCGAGCGCGGTACGCGCGACGGCCAGGCCTTCGTCGAGGCCAATCATGATGGCTATGTCCGCCGCTTCGGCCTCGTCCATCAGCGCAGGGTGCTTCTCGGCCCCGACGGCAAGGCTCTGACCGGCGAGGACAGCCTCATCCCAGCCGGCCGCAAGCGGAAGGCGAACGTCGCCTATGCGGTCCGTTTCCATCTTCATCCTTCGGTCGAGGTGACGAGCACCGCCGATGGCCGCGGCGCGCTTCTTCGAGTGCGCGGGCACAAGGCATGGCAGTTCCGTTGCCGTGGCGGCACCTTGGCAATCGAGGAGAGCTTGTGGATCGACGGCAGCGCCGTCCCGCACGCCACCCTGCAGCTCGTCATCAGCGGCGAGACGCCGCCCGACGGCATGACCATCTCCTGGGAGTTCAACCAGGCGGGCTAACCGCCTTGTGACCGGAGCGAGCGGGAGGCTAAAGGCCTCGGAGAACGACCCGAGGGGCCCGCTTTTCCATGACCGATATCCGAATTCGCCGCGCCTTGCTCTCCGTGTCGGACAAAGCGGGGCTGACCGATCTCGCCGCAGTCCTGGCGCGTCACGGCGTGGAGCTGGTCTCGACCGGCGGCACGGCCAAGGCGCTTCGCGAGGCGGGGCACGAGGTTCGCGACGTCTCGGATCTCACCGGTTTCCCGGAGATGATGGACGGCCGCGTGAAGACGCTCCACCCGATCGTCCATGGCGGCCTGCTCGGCGTTCGCGGCAATGCCGATCACGAAACGGCGATGGCGGATCACGGCATCGGCCCGATCGACCTGCTCGTCGTCAATCTCTACCCGTTCGCGCAGACCGTGGCGAAGGGCGCGGAGCGCGACGAGATCATCGAGAATATCGACATCGGCGGGCCGGCGATGATCCGCTCCGCAGCGAAGAACCATGACGCGGTCGCAGTCGTCACCGAGCCGGGCGACTATCAGGCGGTGATCGAGGAACTCGACTCCAAGAGCGGCGCCACCGGCCTAGATCTTCGCCGCGCCCTCGCTAAGCGCGCCTTCTCGCACACCGCAGCCTATGATTCGGCGATCGCCAGCTGGTTCGCCTTCGCCGACGCCGGCGAGCGCTTTCCCCAGACTCTGCCGCTCGCTCTCCGCCTCGGCTCGAAGCTTCGCTACGGCGAGAACCCGCACCAGCATGCGGCGCTTTATCTGCCCCAGGCGGTCGGCGCTCCCGGCATCGCCCAGGCGCGGCAGGTCCAGGGCAAGGAGCTGAGCTACAACAATCTGAACGATGCCGACGCCGCCCTGGAGCTGGTCAGCGAGTTCCGCGATTCCGGGCCCGCCTGCGTCATCGTCAAGCATGCCAATCCGTGCGGGGTCGCGGTCAGCGGGAGCGTGGTCCAGGCTTACGAAGCGGCCTTCGCCTGCGACACCGTCTCCGCGTTCGGCGGAATCATCGCGGTCAACCAGCCGCTCGACCGCGCATCGGCGGAAGCGATCACCCGGATCTTCACCGAGGTCGTGATCGCACCGGATGCGGACGAGGACGCGCGTGCGGTGTTCGCAGCCAAGAAGAACCTGCGCCTGCTGCTGACCGGCACGATGCCCGACCCGGCGCGTCCGGGCCTCACGATCAAGTCGATCGCCGGCGGCGTGCTCGTCCAGTCGCGCGACAACGGCCGGCTCAACGAGGACGGCCTGCGAGTGGTGACCAAGCGCGCTCCGACTGCCCAGGAGCAGGCGGATTGCCGGTTCGCCTGGACGGTCGCCAAGCACGTCAAGTCGAACGCCATCGTTTATGCCAAGGACGGCGTCACCACCGGCATCGGCGCGGGCCAGATGAACCGCCTCGAGAGCGCGCGGATCGCAGCTTGGAAGGCGAAGGATGCAGCCGACAAGGCGGGCTGGGGCGAACCGCGCACGATCGGCTCGGCGGTGGCGTCGGATGCCTTCTTCCCCTTCGCCGACGGCCTGCTCGCGGCGGCCGAGGCTGGAGCGACCGCGGTGATCCAGCCGGGCGGTTCGGTGCGCGACGACGAGGTCATTGCCGCCGCCGACGAGGCTGGCCTGGCGATGGTCTTCACCGGGATGCGCCACTTCCGCCACTGAGGGCGAGGGCTAGCGCTCCAGGACCGGCAAGGTCGGTTCTTCGTCCTTTCGCATTCGGAAGAGGACCCGGTCTTCGGCGGTGAAGCCTCGGGTCCACACCATCGCCCCGAACGCGATCAGGATCAGCGGCACGCCGATGCTGAGCTGGAACCAGTCGGGGGCCCACAGGATCGGCAGGCCGACGATCAAAGCAGCGCCTGCCGCCCAGCCGAGCGACCAGCGCCAGCCTACGACCGAATCGCCGAGCAAATGCTTGAGCAGCCGTGCCTTGAGGATCGATGACAGGCCGAGCGACAGCGCGAGGGCGCCGGCTGCGGCCGCTGACTGGTAGATCTGGCGTTGTTCGTCCGGAAGACCGAGCGTCGCGATGCCGCTCAGGAACGAGACGGTGAGGACGATCTGGACCAGGATCATCAGCGCCGAGATCATCAGGTTTCGCTTGCGCGCGACATAAACCAGCGCCGCCTCGGACACCGCCGCGGTCGCCGCGATCACTTCGGCACCCAGGAGGAAAGCCAGCGCCAGGACGCCGCCCGCGAAGGCCGCGCCGATGAGGCTCATCAACGCCTCTCCCGGAATGCCGAGCACCATGGCGATGCCGAGCTGAGCGGCGATGATCCAGAAGCCGACCTGGCGGACCTGCCTTGCCACCGCCTTATAGTCGTTCGCGGCCAGCCGCTCGGTGATCACCGGCGCGAGGATCGGGTCGAAGCTTGTCTTCATCCGCTGCGGAAGCGAAGCGATCTGCTGGGCGACATAATAGACGCCGACATAATAAGGCGACACGAACAGGCCCAGGATCGCGACGTCGAGACGGCGCGAGCCCCACTCGATCGCGTCGGCGCCGGCGAGCGGAATATTCTGCCGAGCAAGCTCGAGCGACTTGCCGGGGTGGGGCGTCCAGCCGTGGGGGACTCCATAGGTGCGAAGCAAGGGAATGAGCGAGGCGATCAGCCCGGCCACCACCGACAGAACATAAGCGATGATGAGACCGTCGCGTGACGAGAAGAACACCATCACCCCGGCGGCGATGCTGATCGTCCAGGGCTCGACGATCGCCCTCGCCCTCACCGTCGCCGCGATATTGTGCTGGAAAGCGAGCGCGGCGAGCGCGACGTCGGCGCCGGCGATCCCGAAGATGACCAGCGGAAGAAGCCAGTCGGCGCCGTAAATCTCGCTGTTGGGAAACATCGCCTCGGGAAAGATCATCAGCGCCGCGCTTGCGATCGCCGAGGCGATGAACGCGGCGAGCATCGAATCCCACACGACGCAGACATGCGGCTGGTCGCTGCCTCGAAGCTGCTGCGCGAGGCCGCGCTTCAGTCCCAGTGTCGCGAGCTGGGCGGCGAACTCGATGACGATGATCGCGTAGGCGAATCGGCCGAGGATCTCCGGCCCGTAGAAATGGCCGGCGATGAACAGGAAGGGCAGCCTCGCGACCAGGCGCAGCACGAAGCCGAAGAAATTGGTTCGTCCGCCCTTGGCGAGGGCGGCGATATCATCGTCGGGTGCGCGGACGGCCTCGCTCAATGCGCGGCGCCCCAATTGGCGCCGGAGCCGATCTCGATCCCGAGCGGCACGCTCAGTTTCACCGCGGGCTCGGCCGCTCCGGCCATGACCTCGCGGATGATCGGCGTCGCTCGCTCAACATCCTCGTGGGGCATCTCGAAGACCAGTTCGTCATGGACCTGGAGAAGCATTCGAACGCGGTTCAGGCCCGCCTCCTTCAGCGCGGGGTTCATCCGAGCCATCGCTCGCTTGATGATGTCGGCGGCCGCACCCTGGATGGGGGCGTTGATCGCTGCGCGCTCGGCGCCCTGGCGCTCGTGCTGGACCTTTGACTTGAGGCCGGGGAAGTGAGTCTTGCGGCCGAACATTGTGGTGGTGAACCCGGTCTCGCGCGCCTTCGACAGAGTCTCGGCGATGTAATTTCGAACCCCGGGGAAGCGGTCGAAATAGCGGTCGATGATGTCCTGCGCTTCCTCCGCGGTTGTCGACAGGCGCTGCGCCAGGCCCCAGCGCGAAATCCCGTAGAGGATCGCGAAGTTGATCGTCTTGGCGCTGGCGCGGGTGTCGCGGTTGACCTCTCCGAACAACTCTTGGGCGGTCATGTTGTGGATGTCGGCGCCGGCCGCGAACGCCTCCTTGAGCTGCGGCACGTTGGCGACGTGCGCAGCGAGCCTGAGCTCGATCTGGCTGTAGTCCGCCGCCAGCAGGACATGTCCTTCCTCGGCGACGAAGGCGTCGCGGATCCGCCGGCCGATCTCGGTCCGGACCGGGATGTTCATCAAATTGGGATCGGTCGAGGCGAGCCGGCCGGTCTGGGCGCCCGACAGGCTGTAGCTGGTGTGGACCCGGCCGGTCTCCGGGTTGATCTGCTGCTGGAGAGCGTCGGTATAGGTGGATTTCAGCTTGGTGAGCTGGCGCCATTCCAGGACGAGCGCGGCGATCGGCACGCCCTCGCGCGACAGCCGCTCTAGCTCGTTGACGTCGGTCGACCACGTGCCCGACTTGCCCTTGCGGCCGCCCTTGAGGCCCATCTGGTTGAACAGAACCTCGCCGAGCTGCTGCGGGCTACCGATGGTGAAGGTGCAGCCGGCCTCGCCGCAAATCCGCTCCTCAAGGCTTGCAATCTGGGTGTTGAACTCGGCTGACAGGCCGCGAAGCGCCTCGCGGTCGACCTTGACGCCCTCGCGCTCCATCTTGCCGATCACCGACACCATCGGCCGGTCGACCTGCTGGTAGATTCGGGTCGCGCGCTCAAGCGGCAGCCGCCCCTTGAAGCGCTTCCACAGCCGCAACGCGACATCCGCGTCCTCGGCGGCATATTCCGTCGCGCGCTCGACCCCGACCTGGCTGAACGGGATCTGCTTGGTCCCGGTGCCGCAAAGCTCCTTGTAGGTGAGGCACTGGTGGTCGAGATGCTGCTTGGCCAGGTCGTCGAGCGCATGGCTGGCGAGCCCGCCGGCGTTGAGGTTGAAGCTCATCACCAGCGTGTCGTCATAGGGCGCCATGCAGATGCCGCGGCGGTCGAGGATGACCCAGTCGAACTTGAGATTGTGGCCGATCTTGAGGACCGCCGGATCTTCCAGGAGCGGCTTCAGACGGGCGAGGACCAGGTCGGCCGCCAGCTGCTTCGGCCGCTCGGCGAACATGTCGGTGCCGCCATGTTCGAGCGGGATGTAGCAGGCGACGTTGCACTCGGTCGCCAGACTGATCCCGACGAGCCGCGCTGTGACGCAGTCGCGCCCGTCCGTCTCGGTGTCGATCGCGACGAAGCCCTGCGCCCTGGCGACGCGAATCCAGTGGTCGAGCGCTTCCTCGGTGGTGATCGCGACATATTGGCTTCGGTCGATCTTCGGCTCGGGCCGGACCTCGGCCTGGCTTGGGACGGCGCCGGGCGAGGTGCCCGATTCCGGAACCGCAGCTGCGCCGCCTCCGCCGCTTCGGCCGTTGAGGCGGGCGAGCAGGGTCTTGAAGCCGTGATGCTCGAGAAATTCGCGAAGCGGCCCGTCGGGGATGCCCTTCATGGACAAATCCTCGAGCGGCTCCGGCAACGGCGAGTCGCAGACGAGGCGAACGAGCTCGCGGCTCAGTCGAGCCATCTCGGCATGCTCGATCAAATTCTGCTTGAGCTTGGGCTTCTTGATCTCCTCGACATTGGCGAGGACCGCCTCGACCGTTCCATATTGCTGGATCAGCTGGCTCGCGGTCTTGGGGCCGATCCCGGGGACTCCCGGAACATTGTCGACGCTGTCGCCCATCAGCGCCAGCACCTCGCCGACCTGCTCGGGGCCGACCCCGAACTTCTCGATCACCTGCTCGCGGCCGATTCGGCGGTCGTTCATGGTGTCGTACATGTCGACTTGCCCGTCCTCGACGAGCTGCATCAGGTCCTTGTCGGAGCTGACGATGGTGACCTTCCAGCCGGCCGCCTTCGCCGCGGTAACGTAGCAGGCGATGATGTCGTCCGCTTCCAGGCCCGCTTCCTCGATACAGGGGATCGAGAAGGCGCGGGTCGCGTCGCGGATCAGCGGGAATTGCGGGACCAACTCGGGCGGCGCCGGCGGGCGGTTCGCCTTATACTGGTCGTACATCTGGTTGCGGTGGGTCTCCTCCGACTTGTCGAGGATCACCGCGAGATGGGTCGGGCCGTCGGCCTTGCCGAGGTCCTCGGCAAGCTTCCACAGCATCGTCGTGTAGCCATAGACCGCGCCGACGTTGAGGCCGTGCTTGTTGGTCAGCGGCGGCAGCCGGTGGAAGGCGCGGAAGATGTAGCTCGAACCGTCGACGAGATAGAGATGCGGGGAGGCCATGATGGGGTCACGTCTAGCGGAGGGGGAAAGCGGTGCAAACCTTTCCAGCCCGCGGTCCTGCGACGGGGCGCGGAACAGGAGCGAGTCCGGGCCATTAAGCCATCGAGACAGGCCGCAACAGGGAGCCCCAATGGATCATCAGTTCAAAGTCCTCCTCGTCGAGGACGATCCGATCGTACTCGACGCGGCTGTCGAGACCCTGGCGGAGGGCGGCTGCGACGTGCGCTCCGCAAGCAGTTACAACGAAGCGATCGGTGCACTGGACGATAATCCGGACCTGAGCGTGCTCGTCACCGACATCGTTCTCGATGGGCCGCAGTCCGGCCTCGATCTCGTCCAGGAAGCGCATGCGCGCCGTCCCGATCTCGGCATCATCATCCTCTCAGGCGAAGTGCGTCCCGAATCCGGCAGGTTGCCGGGCAAGGCGCTGTTCTGCACCAAGCCGTGCGCGCCGGGCGCGCTCCTGACGCTGGTCAACCAGTGCAGGGAGTGGTGAGCCACCCGCGCGGCGCATCGTAATCCCTCGTTCAAACTGGGCAGGCTAGCAGCCGGTCGGTGAACCGCCGCGCCTTCCTCGTCCAATCCGCCGCTTTCGCGCTCGCGAGCAGCGCGCCGACCTTTGCGTTCGCGCAGTCGCCGCGCCGCGCCGCCTTCCAACCGACGCGCTTCTCGGTCCAGGTCGTCGGCAGCGGGCCGGACGCGTTGCTCATTCCCGGACTCACCTCCGGACGGGACGTTTGGCGCCGGGCAGTCGCCGCGGTGCCGGGCTATCGGTATCACCTGCTTCAGGTCTCCGGCTTCGCGGGCGATCCGGCGCGCGGCAACGGTGAGGGACCGGTGGTCGCACCGCTGGTCGAGGAGATCGCCAGCTATATCGAGAGCCGCGGGATCGCGCGGCCCGCGGTGATCGGCCATTCGATGGGCGGCACGGTCGGAATGATGCTCGCCGCCCGCCACCCGGAGCTGGTGGGCAAGCTGATGGTCGTCGACATGATGCCGCAGCCGACCAGCCTCTATGGCGGACCGGCCGCGTCTCAGCTCGCCCAGGGTTTGCAATCGATGATGGGCAGCCGCGAAGGGCGCCAGCTTCTCTCCGGAATCGTCGCCGCCTTCACGCCGCCGGCCGCCGTCGAGGCCCGCAGCGACCCTGATGTGGTGACTCGGGCGATGCACGATCTCGGCACAATCAATCTGACCGCTGATCTGGCGCGGATCCGCGCCCCGTTGACGGTGCTCTATGCGGCGCCGAACGCACAGACACGCGCCTCGACGGAGCGAAGCTTCGCCGCCGCCTACGCCAATGCGCGCGGCGCCCGGCTCGTCCGGATCGACGACAGCGGCCATATGATCATGGCCGATCAGCCCGATCGCTTCGCCCGCGAGATGCGCGACTTCCTCCGCTAGCTTGGGGCCGATTCCGCTTCCGTGAAGATTGGATGCTGGATATCGCCGCGCTCATGCCCGGCGATCCCAGCAGTGACAGGTCTGACCCGGTTCTGGAGGGGCTGAGGCCGCTGGTCGAACCCCCTGTCCCGGCGAAGACTGGGCGCCCCTTGTCGGCGCTTCGATCGCTGTTGCGCAGCGAGGCCGGGGGCGGCCTCATCCTGATGGTCGCCGCCGCGCTCGCATTGGTCGTCGCCAACAGTCCGCTGGCGGACGCCTATTTTGACGTGCTGACGACATATCTGGGTCCGTTGAACCTGCTCCACTGGATCAACGACCTGCTGATGGCGGTCTTCTTCCTCCTGGTCGGGCTCGAGATCAAACGCGAGTTCCTCGACGGTCAGCTGGCGACTGCACGGCGGCGGGTCCTCCCCGGCGTTGCAGCGCTCGGCGGCATGGCCGTTCCCGCCATCATCTTCGTCGCGATCAACTGGAACAGCGGCGCGCTCAGAGGCTGGGCAGTGCCGGTCGCGACTGACATCGCTTTCGCGCTCGGGGTTCTGGCGCTGATCGGGCGACGCGTGCCCGTGTCGCTGAGGATTTTCCTGACCGCGCTCGCGATCATCGACGATCTGCTCGCGGTGGCGATCATCGCTCTCTTCTATACCGATCAGCTCTCGCTACTCTGGCTCGGCGCCGCCGCGGCGACGATCGCGCTTCTGGTCGCACTGAACCGGCGCAAGGTGCACGGCCTCGCTCCCTATCTCCTGCTCGGCGCCGCGCTGTGGGTGTTCACCTTCCTGTCGGGAGTTCATGCGACTCTTGCTGGGGTCGCGCTGGCGCTCACCATTCCGCTTACCCGCTCGCCCGGCAGTCCCGACCACGGCGAGTCGCCGCTTCACCGCCTGGAACATGGAATCCAGCCCTGGGTCGCTTATGCCGTCATCCCGATCTTCGGCTTCGCCAATGCCGGCGTGTCGCTGGCGGGCCTGGGATTCGACGCTCTCCTCGCGCCGGTCGCTCTCGGGGTCGCAGCGGGGCTCTTCTTCGGCAAGCAGATCGGGGTCTTCCTGGTGACCTGGGGCGCGATCCGCCTCGGCTGGGGCGACATGCCCGAGGACGCGACCACCCGTCAGCTCTACGGCGTCTCCCTGCTGTGCGGCATCGGCTTCACGATGAGCCTCTTCATCGGCCTCCTCGCCTTCGACGACCCGGCCCTCCAGGCGCAGGTCAAGATCGGAGTCCTCGCCGGGTCGATCCTGTCGGCGCTGGTTGGCTCGATCGTGCTCGCCACCTCCAGTCGGGAAAAGGTGCCGACGGAAAGTCCGCGCGGACTGTTCAGGACGGAGTGAGGATCGTGTCGAGCGCTTCGAGCGAGCGGTCGGGATAGTCTGCATTGTAGTGGAGACCGCGGCTTTCCTTCCGCTCGAGCGCGGAGCGGACGATCAGCTCGGCCGCCTGGAGAAGGTTGCGGAGTTCGACGAGGTCGGGCGTGACCCGGAAATGGCCGTAATAATCCGCCACTTCCTCCTTGAGCATGTTGATCCGGGTCTGGGCGCGCTCGAGCCGCTTGGTGGTTCGCACGATCCCGACATAATTCCACATGAAGCGGCGGATCTCGGTCCAGTTCTGCTTGATCACCACCTCCTCGTCGGAATCGGCGACCCGGCTCTCGTCCCATGGACGGATCGGCGGCGATGACGGAAGCTCGTCCCAGCAGTGCGCGATGTGGCGAGCCACCGCTTCGCCATAGACGAAGCATTCGAGAAGTGAGTTCGACGCGAGGCGGTTGGCGCCGTGAAGGCCCGATTGGCTGACCTCGCCCGCCGCGTAGAGGCCGGGAAGGTCGGTTCGGCCGTCGCGGTCAACGATCACGCCGCCGCAGGTGTAATGCTGGGCCGGCACCACCGGGATCGGCTGCTTGGTCATGTCGATGCCGAGGTCGAGTAGCCGAGCGTAGATGGTCGGGAAGTGAGCGACGACGAAAGCGGGGTCGCGGTGGCTGATGTCGAGATGGACATAGTCGAGCCCAAGCCGCTTGATCTCATGGTCGATTGCGCGGGCGACGATGTCGCGCGGGGCAAGCTCCGCGCGGTCGTCGAAATCGGGCATGAAACGGTGGCCGCTTTCGGGGAGCTTGAGCTGCCCGCCCTCGCCCCGGACCGCCTCGGTGATCAGGAAGTTCTTGACGTCATGGTTGTACAGGCAGGTCGGGTGGAACTGCATGAACTCCATGTTCGAAACCCGCGCGCCGGCCCTCCACGCCATGGCGATGCCGTCGCCGGTCGCGCCCTTGGGAGCGGTCGAGAAGAGGTAAGTCCGGCCGGCGCCGCCGGTGGCGAGCACCGTCGCACGGGCGGTGAACAGCTCCACCCGCCCCGTTCGCCGATTGATTGCGTAGCAGCCCCAGACATGGCCGGCGCCGGAGTAGCGCTGCTCGTGGCGGCTGGTGGCCAGGTCGATTGCGACCATGTCCGGAACCATCCGGATGTTGGGATGGGCAAGCGCAGCCTTCAGCAACGCGTCCTGCACCGCCCAGCCGGTGGCGTCGTCGACATGGGCGATCCGGCGATGGCTATGGCCGCCCTCGCGGGTCAGGTGCCAGCGGCCATTGCCCTCCTCGCCCTGCGGCGTCGTGAACGGCACGCCAAGCTGCGCGAGCCGCTCGATCGCGGCGGGCGCGTTCTCGACGACGAACTCGACGGTGGCACGGTCGTTGAGGCCCGCGCCGGCGATCATCGTGTCCTCGATATGGCTCTCGAAGGTGTCGCCTTCCTCGAGCACGGCGGCGATGCCGCCCTGCGCGTGGGCGGTCGAGCCCTCGTTGAACCCGCCCTTGGCGAGAACGGTGACCTGGAAGCGATCGGCCAGATTCAGTGCCGCCGTCAGCCCGGCGGCGCCGGAACCGATGACAAGCACGTCGCTCTTCCGCTCTTCCGCCAATTCCAACTCCGCTCAGGCTGCGCTTCTCGGAGCCCTGCCCTGTCTTGGCTCTGCTAGAGGGAAGGGCAGCTGTTCGACAAGCTCGGTGCGGGTGAATTCAGATGTTGGCGCCGCGGGTGAGGTTGAGGAAGACGTCCTCGAGATCGGCTTCCTTGGTCGAGACGTCGACCAGGCCAAGGCCCTCGCGCTGAAGCGCCGCGAGCACCTCCCCGGCGTTCACCCTGTCCTTTCGGTAGGTGATGGTGAGGGTGCGGGGGCCGTTCACCTCAATCTTCTCGAAGCAGGTGGCGTCGGGCGCGCCGGTGAGATCGCGGTCCACCGTCACCTCGACCGCCTTCTCCTGCGCCATCCCGACCAGCGTCCGGGTGGTCTCATTGGCGATGAGCTTGCCATGGTTGATGATGGCGATCCGGTCGCACAGCTCCTCGGCCTCTTCGAGATAATGCGTGGTGAGGACGATGGTGACGCCCTCGGCGTGGAGGGAGCGGACGAATTGCCACAGCTGCTGGCGCAGTTCGACGTCGACGCCCGCGGTCGGCTCGTCGAGCACGAGGATGGGTGGCGAATGGACCATCGCCTTGGCGACGAGCAGGCGCCGCTTCATTCCGCCCGACAAGGTGCGGGAATAAGCGTCGGCCTTGTCCTCCAGGTGCACCGCCCGGAGCAGCTCCATCGTTCGCCGCTGCTCCTTCGGCACCCCGTAGAGTCCGGCGGTCAGCTCCAGCGTCTCGGCCGGGGTGAAGAAGGGGTCGAACAGAATTTCCTGGGGGACGATCCCGATCGCCCGCTTGGCGTTGCGGGGATGCGCCTCGATGTCGAAGCCCCAGATCGAGACTTGCCCGCCGGTCTTCGATACCATTCCGGACAGGATGTTGATCAGGGTCGACTTGCCTGCGCCGTTGGGGCCGAGCAGGCCGAATATCTGTCCGCGCGGAACGTCGATGGTCACGCCGTCGAGCGCGCGCTTGCCGCCGGCATAGGTTTTCTGGAGATCGCGGATCGAGATTGCGGCGTCGGTCACGGGGTGCCGCTTAGAAGGTTTGGAGCGGCGACGGAAGCGTTGCCCGCCCGCTCTGCCTTCGCTAATCGCCGCTCATGGCCACCGACCCTTACACGCCTGAGATCGCCTACAGCGAGACTCCGCGAGTCGCCTGCGACGGCGCGACCCATATCTCGCCGGCGCTCGGCCATCCGCGAGTCTATCTGCAGATCGACGAGAAGGGCTTCGTCGACTGCGGCTATTGCGACAAGCGCTTCATTCTTGCCGGCGGCCCCGCGGACGACCGCGCGGGGGCCTGAAACGCGGCTGCGGGGTGACGGGCTGATCGAAGCCCCTATATCAGGTGCATGACCCCTGATCCCCGCTCCTTCCTGTACCGGGCCGGCGGCCTCGATCCCGATGCCGCGCTTCGTCTCACCGCCGACGCTCTCGGCCGCCTCGACGATGGCGAACTGTTCCTCCAGTACACGGCGTCGGAAAGCTTCGGCTTCGACGACGGCCGGCTGAAGACCGCAGACTTCAACACTCAGGCCGGATTCGGGCTTCGTGGCGTATCGGGGGAGACGACGGCCTTTGCCCACGCAAATGAGATTAGCGAGGCGGCGATCCGGCGGGCGGCCGAAACACTGACCATCCTCGACCCGACCAAGGGAGGCCGCGCTGCGCCGCCGAGGCGCACCAACGCGCGCCTCTATGTCGACGACGATCCCCTGAATCTCATCCCCTTCGCGAAGAAGGTGGCCCTGTGTCAGCAAATCGACGCCGCCGCACGGGCCCGCGACCCGCGAGTCGCGCAGGTGTCGGTGACTCTCGCGGCGTCCTGGAGCGTGGTCGAGATCGTCCGGGCCGACGGCTTCGTCGCTCATGACGTCCGCCCGCTGGTCCGCCTCAACGTCCAGATCGTCGCCGAGCAGAACGGCCGCCGCGAGACCGGCTATCACGGCCTTGGCGGGCGCTATCTCTACGACAGCCTGTTCGAGTCGGAGACCTGGAACCGGGCGATCGACATCGCGCTGGCTCAGGCGCTCGTGAACCTGGAAAGCGTGGCCGCGCCCGCAGGCGAGATGACGGTGGTGCTCGGCAACGGCTGGCCCGGCGTGCTCCTTCACGAGGCGATCGGCCACCCGCTCGAGGGCGATTTCAACCGCAAGGGAACCTCCGCCTTCTCCGGGCGCCTGGGCGAGCGGGTCGCGGCGCCGGGCGTGACGGTGGTCGACGACGGCGCGATCGACCGGCGCCGCGGATCGCTCACCATCGACGACGAAGGCACTCCGACGCAGCGCAACATCCTCATCGAGGACGGAATCCTCAAAGGCTACATCCACGACCGACTGAATGCGCGCCTGATGGGCGTGGAGCCCACCGGCAACGGGCGCCGCGAGAGCTTCGCCCACGCGCCGATGCCGCGGATGACCAACACCTTCATGCTCGGCGGAAGCGACGACCCCGGCGAGATCCTCGCACGCGCCAAGAACGGCATCTACGCCAAGAGCTTCGGCGGTGGTCAGGTCGATATCACCAGCGGCAAGTTCGTCTTCTCCTGCACCGAGGCCTACCGAATCGAGGACGGCAAGCTCGGCGCTCCGATCAAGGGGGCGACGCTGATCGGGGACGGCCCCAGCGTGCTCACCAAGGTCGCCGCGATCGGCAACGATATGGCGCTCGACGAAGGCGTCGGCGTGTGCGGCAAGGGCGGCCAGTCGGTCCCCGCGGGGGTCGGCCAGCCGACCCTGCTCGTGGAGGGGCTGACCGTGGGAGGCACAGCCGCTTGAGCTGGCAGCAGGAGATCCTCGACTTCTGGTTCGGACTTTCGAGCGAGCAGCATTGGAAGGTCGATCCGGCGGTGGACGACGCCTGCCGGGAGCGATTCCTCGACAGCTGGGAGGAGCAGCGCTCCAAGGCTTCGGGCGATTTCCTCGGCTCTGCGGACGAGGCGCTCGCGGCCATCCTCCTCTTCGACCAGATGCCGCGCAACATGTTCCGCGGCGATCGCAGGTCATTCGCGACCGACCCGCTCGCCCGCGACATCGCCGCCGCCGCGGTCGATCGAGGCTATGACGCCAAGCTTCCGGTGGAGCGGCGAGTGTTCCTCTATTTGCCGTTCGAGCATAGCGAGGACCTGGCCGACCAGGACCGTTCCGTCGCCCTGTTCGAGGCGATGGGCAATGACTTCTACACCGACTTCGCCCGCAAGCACCGCGACGTGATCGTCCGCTTCGGCCGCTTTCCGCACCGCAATGAGGTGCTCGGCCGCACGTCCACGGACGAGGAGATGTCGTTCGGGCTGGAGCCCGCCTGGTAGATGAGCCTCGTCCTTGCCGCGAGCTTCTACAACGGCTTTGAGGCGGGAATCGCCCAGTCGCGGCTGACCGATGAGGGCATTGAGAGCTACATCTTCGACCTGGAGATGAACTGGGGCGGCCTCAACGGAGGCGTGCCCGTCCGGCTGATGGTGGCCGAAGAGGATCTCGACGCCGCGCGCTCGCTGCTGAAATCTTAAACGGCGTGACAAACCAACGGATTGACGCCTACCCTCTTGGTGACTTAGGTAGATAACACACCTAGGCGGGGGAGGGGAATGAGCACAGCGGATAGCCCGGTCATCGAGATCGAGGCGCTCGGCAAGACCTATGGCGGCGGCGGCCGTGCGGTTCGGGCGGTACAGGACGTGACGATCTCGGTCGCGCCCGGCGAGGTCTATGGCTTTCTCGGCCCCAACGGCGCCGGCAAGAGCACGACCATCCGGATGCTGCTCGGCCTGATCGCCCCGACCGCCGGCAGCATTCGACTGATGGGCCGCAATCTCGCGTCCGACCCGGCGGTGCTTCGCCACGTCGGAAGCCTGGTCGACGGCGGCAACTTCTATCCCTTCCTGTCCGGACGGAAGAATCTCGAAGTGCTCGCCAAGACTCATGGCGGGGGCGCGGAGCGGATCGACGGTCTTCTCGACCAGGTCGGACTCGCCCGCCACGGTGGCCGCAAGGTCAAAGGCTATTCGACCGGCATGCGCCAGCGCCTCGGAGTCGCCGCGGCGCTTCTCAACGATCCCGACATCGTGATCCTCGACGAACCCGCCAACGGCCTCGACGCCGCGGGAATCCAGGAGATGCGCGCGCTCATCCGCCGCCTCGCCGCCGAGCAGGGCAAGACCGTGTTCCTGTCGAGCCATCTTCTGCACGAGGTCCAGCTGATGTGCGACCGAGTCGCGATCATCAGCAACGGGTCGGTCGTTCGCGAATCGACGATCGCCGACCTGCTTCGCCAGGACGAGGGGCTGATCGTCGAGGCTCAGCCGCTCGACGTTGCGCAAAGCGCTCTCGAATCGCGCTGGCGCTGCACGCGCAACGGGGTCGCCATCCACGTCCAGGCGCCGCGCGAGGACGCGCCGGAAATCGTCCGCCGCCTCGTCGGCGCGGGCGTCGAGCTGTTCGGGCTCAGTGCCGAGCAACGCAATCTCGAGGAAGTGTTCCTCTCAATGACCCAGCCGGAGGCGACCGATGCTTGATGCGATTTCGGCAGAGGCGCTGAAGTTCAAGCGCCACCGCGCCACCTGGGGGCTCGTGTGGATCTGGCCGATCGGCCTGACCCTGATCTGGCTGCTCGCGATCGGCGCCGAGCTTTCGGGCGCCGGCGGCGAGGCCGGGGGAGAGGGACGCGGCGGGCCGACTGCGGTCGGTTGGATCGCCGACAATGTCGGCTTCTGGGGAGTGCCCGGACACCCGTTCGGCCGCTACATCATCGGCGCCTTCGTAGCGGTAGTGTTCGCGGGCGAATATGGCTGGAACACCTGGAAGCTGATCGTTCCGCACCGGGCTCGTACGAGCCTGATCGCTGCCAAATATGCGATCGCTTTCATTTTGCTGGCGATCGGCTTCACGCTCGCCGCCTTGCTGTTCAACCTGTTCGGCTGGCTCGAGGACGTTCTCACCGGCGATTCCATTCCTGCCGGGGTGACCGCAATGGCCTTGCTCAAGGCCCATGGCGTCGGTGCGCTCGCCGCACTTCCGGCGGTGCTCCTGACTATCGCCTATGTCAGCCTTGCCGCGATCCTCACCAGGTCGACGGTGGCAGCGCTGGTCATCGGGCTGGTGGTGACGACGGTCGAGCAGCTGTTCTTCAATTTCGGACCGATGTTCGAGCCCTACGCCCCGTCGCTCGTCACCGGGCTCTACGAGGTGCTCCCGGGCTATCATGTCGCCAACGCGGCGAGCGTGATCTCCCAGGGACGAGTCGCGGAAATCCCCTTCCCGTCCGGCGCTTTCTCCACGTCGCTCACCACTTCGCTTGCGATCGTCGGGGCGTGGATCGTGGCGATGGTCGGGCTGACCTTCTGGAGCTTCAAGCGCCAGGACATAAACTAGCGGAGGAAGCGGCGGATCGGCGTGAGGTCGTAGCCGGCGTCGGCCGCCTTCGCGACGAGGCTGTCGCCATCCGCGCCGCTTAGCGAGCGCGCGAGCGCCCAGACATAGGTCGAGCGGGTGCCGGATTTGCAGAAAGCGAGCACCGGACCTTGTGCTTCGTCCAAGGCTTCTCGGGTCGCCTCGATCGCCTCGGGCGTGAGCTGCGAAATCGGGATGGCGCGATAGGCGATGCCGGCCGCCGAAGCCGCCGCCTCGATCTCGGCGCCGGCCGGCTGGCCCGGCTCCTCGCCATCGGGGCGGTTGTTGACGATCAGAGAGATGCCTTCCGCCGCCAGCTCGGCGACCCGGTCGGGGCTGATCTGGCCATCGACGAACATCCCGTCCTCAAGCCGCCGCATCTTCGACCTCCCGGATCACTTCGAGGAAAGAATCGCCATAGCGTTCCAACTTGGCCGCGCCGACCCCCGGCACCTCGGCCATCGCTCGAAGCGATGACGGCCGAAGAGCTGCCATCTCGCGCAGGGTGGAATCGTGGAAGATGACGTAGGGCGGGACGCCTGATTCGGCAGCAAGCTGGCGGCGCCGGGAACGGAGCGCGTCGAACAGGGGATCGTGCGGAAAGTCGGCCGCGCCCTTGCGGTCCCGGCGCTTGCTCCGCTTCGGCGGCACGACGATTCGAAGCGCCTCCTCGCCCTTGAGGAATTGCTTCGCCGCGGGCCCGAAGGAAAGTCCGCCGAAATCGTCCGCTCGAAGAGCGTCGCGGGCGAGGAGTGCCCGGGCAACCGGCTTGACCAGGGCCAGCTCGGCCGCATCGGCGATCCCGAACACGCTCAGCCGGTGGTGGCCGGAAGCGAGGACCTTGTCCGTCTCCTTGCCGGCGAGGACGTCCGTGAGATGGCCGATCCCGAAGCGCATCTCGGTGCGGAAGGCGGCGCTGAGCAGTTTCTGCGCGGTGGTGGTGGCGTCGATCGCTTCAGGAGGATTGAGGCAATTGTCGCAGTTGCCGCAGGCCTCGGGCGGGTCCTCGCCGAAATGACGAAGAAGGATCGCTCGGCGGCAGCCGGCGGTCTCGACGAGCGTGGCGAGGGCGTTCAGCCGCTCGCGCTCGCCCGGCCGGCGCGCCTCCTCGACCTCGGTCTCGATCCGCCGGCGCGCGCGGGAAAAATCCTCGGCGCCCCAGAACAGCCAGGCCTCGGCCGGCTCCCCGTCGCGGCCGGCACGGCCGGTCTCCTGGTAATAAGCCTCGATGGATTTCGGCAGGCCGGCATGGGCGACGAAGCGCACGTCCGGCTTGTCGATGCCCATCCCGAAGGCGATCGTCGCCGCCATCACCATTTCCTCGGAGCGGACGAAAGCGGCCTGGTTGCGCTGGCGGATCTGCGGCTCAAGCCCGGCATGATAAGGGAGGATCGGCCGGCCCTTGGCGGACAGCTGCTCGGCCAGTTTCTCGGTCGCCGCCCGGCTGGTTGCGTAGACGATGCCCGGCCCTGGCTGCTCGGCGAGAATGGCCTTCACCTGGGCCGCAACCCCGTCGCGCGGGCGGACATGGTAGCGGATGTTGGGGCGGTCGAAGCCCGCAACGATCATCCCGTCCTCGGGAATTCCGAGCTGGACCGCGATGTCGGCGCGGGTCCGCCGGTCGGCCGTCGCAGTCAGGGCAAGCCGCGGGACCTGCGGGAAGGAGTCGAGCAAGGGCCGGAGCAGGCGATAATCCGGGCGGAAGTCGTGGCCCCACTCGCTGACGCAATGGGCCTCGTCGATCGCGATCAGCGCGAGCTTGGTGCGGGACAACAGGTTGCGGAACGCTTCGCCGGTCGCCCGCTCCGGAGCCACATAAAGAAGGTCGAGCTCGCCGCATTTCAGCCGCTCGACCGTCTCGGCGCGGTTGTTGTCGGCTGACGTCATGGCGGCGGCGCGTATCCCGAACGCATCCGCCGCCCGGATCTGGTCGTGCATGAGCGCGATCAGCGGCGAGATGACGAGCGCCGTCCCTTCCCGCGCAAGAGCCGGCACCTGGTAGCAGAGAGACTTGCCCGCGCCGGTCGGCATGACCGCGAGAGTATGGGCGCCGGCCATGACCCGGCCGACGACCTGCTCCTGTACCCCTCGAAAGGCGGAGAAACCGAAGGTCGTGTGGAGGACGTCGAGAGGAGAAGCCGGCACGCGCCGGTCCTTACCACTTCCCCTCACCCATCCAAGCCGCGACTCCGACAAATGCGGGTGAAGTTCATGAAGTTCACGATCTCGCGGACTTTTCGCGGTCCTAGCCCTCGCCTGGCTGATGCAGAGGTCTGGGAGAGTGGCGCAATTATCCATGCGGAGAACATAGCAGGAACAAGCCTTGTAGGAAAGGGCCAGCAAGGGGCTTTATTCAGCGGCCTCGGCTTCCTCATCCTCGCGCTCGCTTTGCTGGCGGGTCCACATCTCCGCGTAGAGGCCGCCCTTCCGCAGCAATTGTGCATGGGTGCCGCGTTCGACCACTCGGCCCGCCTCAAGGACGACGATCTGGTCGGCGTCGACGATGGTCGACAGGCGGTGGGCGATGACGATCGAGGTTCGGCCGCGCTCGATGGTCCGGATCGTGTCCTGGATCGCCGCCTCGGTTCGGCTGTCGAGGGCGCTGGTCGCCTCGTCGAGGATCAGGATGGGGGGATCCTTCAGGAGCGTGCGGGCGATTGCGACGCGCTGCTTCTCGCCACCCGACAGCTTGAGGCCGCGCTCGCCGACGCGGGTCGCATAGCCCTGCGGCATGGACGCGATGAAATCGTGGATCGCGGCGCCGCGGGCCGCGGCCTCGACCTCCTCCTGGGTGGCGCCGTCGCGGCCGTAGGCGATGTTGTAGCCGACCGTGTCGTTGAACAGAACGCTGTCCTGCGGGACGATCCCGATCGCTCGGCGAAGGCTCTGCTGAGTGACTTGTCGGATGTCCTGGCCGTCGATCGTGATTCGGCCGCCGGTCGGGTCGTAGAAGCGGAAGAGGAGGCGCGACAAGGTCGACTTGCCGGCGCCCGACGGCCCGACCACCGCGACGGTGCTTCCCGCCGGGACGTCGATGTCGATGCCGTGGAGGATCTCGCGGTCGGGGTCGTAGCCGAAGCGGACATTCTCGAAGCGGACGTGACCGGTCGTCACGGCGAGCTCGGGAGCGTCGGCCGCGTCGACGATCTCGGCGGGAGTGTCGATCAGGTCGAACATCGCGGCCATGTCGATCAGGCCCTGGCGGATGGTGCGGTAGACCATTCCAAGCATGTCCAACGGCCTGAACAGCTGGGTAAGCAAGGTGCTGACCAGGACCACGTCACCGGGTGAAAAGCGCCCCGCCGACCAGCCCCACACGATGAGGCCCATGCCGAAGGCGAGCATGACGTTGGTGATCACCGACTGGCCGACGTTGAGCCAGGCGAGGCTGTTCTCGCTCTTGGTCGCGGCGTTGGCATAGGCGCGGATCGAGGAGTCGTAGCGGGCGCTCTCGCGGTCTTCGGCGGTGAAATACTTCACCGTCTCGAAGTTGAGGAGCGAGTCCACCGCGTGGGCGACGGCGCCGGTGTCGGCCTCGTTCATCTGCTCGCGAAGCTTTGCCCGCCAGTCGGTGATGATGCGGGTGAAGGTGATGTAGACGATGACCATGAGCACCGTCGCGACCACCAGCCAGGCGCCGAAGCGAAGGCCAAAGATGATCAGGACGAGGGTCAGCTCGAGGATCGTCGGAGCGATGTTGAAGAGGAGGAAATAGAGCATCGTGTCGATGCTCTTGGTGCCGCGCTCGACGACCTTGGTGACCGCGCCGGTGCGCCGTTCGAGGTGGAATCGAAGGGAGAGATTGTGGAGGTGGCGGAAGACGTTCGACGTCAGCCGCCGAGCCGCTTCCTGCCCGACCTTCTCGAACACCGTGTTGCGCAGATTGTCGAACAGCACGGTTCCGAAGCGGGCCGCCGCGTAGCCGACCGCGAGCGCGATGACGAGCCAGGCGAGGTCGCGGCTCCCTTGGGCCATGTGGTCGATCGCGCCCTGGAGAGCGAAGGGCGCGCCATAGACCTGCACCAGCTTGGACAGGATGACGAAGCCGAACGCGGCAACGATGCGCGCGCGCAGACCGGGCGCGTCGGAAGGCCACAAATAAGGGACGAACCTGCGCAGCGTCTGCAGGTCGGCCTGTTTGTCGGATTGGTCGCGTTGCGAGTGAGGGGGCATCTTGGCGGAGATAGGGACTGCAGAGAAAGTTCCCAACCGGCGAGCAAATTTCGCGGACGTAACGGCTGGAACGCGATTCTGATTTGCAGGTTGAGCGAGCAAGCAAGGGACAAGCAAATGATTGAAGCGCCAGTCACTTTTCTTCTCGCCATCATGGGCTGCGGCGAAGGCGAGACCGCCTGCCGACCGATCATGGTGACCGAAGCGCGCTACGAGAGCCAGGCGTCGTGCATGGCGGCGTCGGAAGACCAGCTCGCGCGCCAGGACAGCCTCGAATATCCCGTCATCGTCGCCGAATGCCGCCGAGCCGGCGAGATCCGGGTGCCGCTTCGCGCCAATGCGGTGGCGCTGCCCGAGGCCCGTGGCGAGTTGCCGCGGATGACGATCGCCAGCCGCTGATCGCACTCACCTCAGAGTCATCCCGGCTTTCGCGGGAATGACTCCGCCTTGGCGGGAACGGCCCTCCCTTCGAGCGGTTAACGCTGCGAAACCTCAGCTCGGAGCGATCTCATGGCGGATGACACCGAAACCCTCGATATGGTCCGCGAGGACGATCTGCCGGGGCACGAGAGCGAGCTCCAGCCCAAGCCCGACTGGGAACCGCGCTATCCGGGTTCCGGCCGGCTCGAGGGCAAGGTCGCCCTGATTACCGGCGCGGACAGCGGGATCGGACGCGCGGTCGCTGCCTTGTTCGCTCGCGAGGGCGCCGACATCGGCATCTCCTATCTGTGCGAGCATGACGACGCCCAGAAGACCCGTGAGATCGTCGAGAAGGAAGGCCGGCGGGCGCTCCTGCTGCCGGGCGACCTTGGCGAGAAGGAGACGTGCGAGAAGATCGTCGCGGAGACGGTCGAGAAGCTTGGGGGTCTCGACATCCTCGTCAACAATGCCGGTGAGCAGCATTGGGACAAGGAGATCACCGACATCAGCGAGGAGCAGTTGAAGCGAACCTTTCAGACCAACATCTTCTCGATGTTCTTCATGGTGCAGGCCGCCCTTCCCCACCTCGAAGAGGGCAGCGCCATCGTCAACTGCACCTCGGTGACGATGTACAAGGGCGCCGCGATCCTGCTCGATTACGCGTCGACCAAGGGCGCGATCACGGCCTTCACGCGGTCGCTCTCAGAGAATCTGGTGGAGAAGGGAATCCGGGTGAACGCGGTCGCGCCGGGACCGATCTGGACCCCGCTCAACCCGTTCGGCGGCCAGCCCAAGGAGAAGATCCCCGAATTCGGCGAAGACACGCCGATGGGGCGGCCGGGCCAGCCCAACGAGGTCGCTCCGAGCTTCCTGTTCCTCGCCTGCGAGGATTCCAGCTACATGTCCGGCCAAGTCCTGCACCCGAATGGCGGCACGATCGTCAACGGCTGAGGTCGGGGTGGCAATGTCGCGACAAAAGGCCGATGGTGCGCGCCTCGATCCGAGCGGGGAACGCGAAATGAATCGCTATGGGAGCTTCGCCGAGTTCTGGCCTTACTATCTTCGCGAGCACTCGAAACCGAGCACTCGTGCTTATCATTATGCCGGAACCAGCCTCGTCGTCGCGCTCGCGATTGGAGCTGCTGCTAGCCGCAACTGGTGGCTGCTCTTGGCGCTTCCCGTCGCAGGCTACGGCTTCGCCTGGGCGGGCCATGCGCTCGCCGAGCGCAATCGTCCGGCCACCTTCACCTATCCGTCCTGGTCTCTTCGAGCAGACTTCAAGATGTGGTGGCTGTGGCTGACCGGGCGAATCGACGGGGAGCTGGGCGCCGCGGGCGTTCGCTCCGAGCGGGAGGCCGTCTGACATGGTCAGCCAAGCCCCGCCCCGAGCGGACGACGACACGGAAGACCCGGTCTCCTGCCTGATCCACAAGCTTCGAGTCCGCGACCAGGTCACCGACGCCGAGGCGGACATCCTTCGAGGCGCGGTGGCTCGGGTCGAGGACATCCCCGCCGGAAAGACGTTGGTGGTCCCGGACCAGAAGCTCGACCAGTCGATGCTGATCGTGTCCGGGTTCGTCGCGCGCTACAAGGATCTCAGCAACGGCCAGCGCCAGATCACCGACATCCATCTTCCGGGCGATTTCACCGATCTTCACGGCTTCGTCCTGAAGCGGCTCGAGCATCATATCGGAACGCTGACGCCGATCCGCATGGCCTTCGTGCCGCATGAGCGACTCACCCGGATCAGCGAGGAGCAGCCGCACTTGCTGCGCATGTTGTGGCTGTCGACTTTGATCGACTCCGCAATCCAGCGCGAGCGGATGCTGTCTGTGGGGCGGCGCAGCGCCGTGGCGCGCGTGGCTCATCTGATGTGCGAGCTATACACGCGGCTGAGCCTCGTGAACCAGGTGGACGGGATCAACTTCGCGCTTCCGATCACCCAAATGGACATTGCCGACGCCACCGGACTGACCTCCGTTCACGTCAACCGGATGCTCAGGGAGATCCGCGACCGCGGGCTGATGACGTTCCGCAATGCGACGGTGGAAATCCACGACCTCCCAGGACTGGAACAGCTCGCGGACTTCGATCGCTCCTACCTATTCCTGGAATCGCAGCCGCGCTGACTGTCCGGTAGCGGACACTTTGTCCGGGCGCGAACAGACTGCCGTCCGGACCGCCGCCTCAAATTGGCGAATATTCCCAAACCGTGGGATCGGCTGGGCCGGATTTTTCCACGCTCATCAGAAGAATGGCGGAAAACTGCGGAAAACGCACTTTGGCACGGGGTCTGCAAAGTACCTGGCATGCCGGCGAATGGTTCGACCGGCAGGTTTAGGGAGACTTCAAATGACCGCCACCACCACCTTCACCCAGCGCGCTTTCGCTTCGGTTTCCGCGCTTCTCGTCAGCTTCCTATTCGTCACCGCCGCCATCGGCCCGGTTCTTCCGATCGCCTGAAGCCCGATGACGACACGTCCATAAGGAACAACTCCATGGACACACCCTATGCACGCGATCCGGTCGGCGGGAAGGTTCTCGGGGTCTGCTCAGGCCTTGCCCGCTCGATCGACTATGATCCGACGCTGATCCGCGCAATCGCGGTGCTGGCGCTGATCTTCTTCGGGCCGATCACCCTGATGGCCTATCTGCTCGCCGCCTGGCTGGCCGATTAAGTTCGACCGCCGGCCGGCGGGCAGAGACCCAGCCGGCCCCTCAGACGCCCTCAAGCGGCGGCTCTTCCACCTCCACATCACGGCCGACCTCGGTCTCGCTTCGCCACCTGGTGAGAAGCAACGCGCCAGCCGCGATCCCGCCAGCCACCGCAAGAGTCGCAAGCGGATGCCGAGCCGCCTTCGAATAAAGGCTGGGCCGGATCACATGATCGTGGTCGCCGCGCACCCGCGCCTCGCCCTGTCCGGAATAGAGATTGTCCTCGGCGGCCGGGCGGTCGCTCATCTGACCCGACACCAGGAACTTCTCGCTGATCCAGTCCAAAGTCCGCGGGGCGATCGCCGACAGGGTGCTGATCATCCGCGCCGACCCGCCGACGAAGGTCTCGCGCATCGGCCGCTCGGCCGCGGCGAGGATCGAGGCGGCGACCTCCTCGGGCGCGTAGACGGGCGGCGGGAAATGGGGTTCGACGCCGGGAAGCGACATGGCGCGCTGGGGCAACGGGGTGCCGATCGTGGCCGGCTTGACCAGTGTCACCGAGATCGGCGCGCCTTCCTCCTCAAGCTCCATGCGCAGAGTCTCGGTGAAAGCCTTCAGCGCGTGCTTGCTCGAGGCATAAATGCCTTGGAGAGGAAGCGAGCGGTCGGATTCGACGCTGCCGACGTTGATCAGAGCGCCTCCTCCACCTTGGCGGATATGACGGATGGCGACCATTGAACCGTGGACGGTGCCCCAGAAATTGACGTCGAACAGGCGCCGCATGTCAGCCTCGGACGTCTCCTCAAGATAGCCGAAGATCAGGACTCCGGCGTTGTTGACCCAGGTGTCGATCCGGCCGTGACGCTCGCGGGCATGGGCAGCGATTTTCTCATGGTCTTCGAGGCGGCTGACGTCGGCCTCGACGAAGCTGGCCTGGCCCGGGCCAGCCTGGTTGATCTCGTCGACCGCCCGGGCGAGCGCGTCGCGGGTGCGCGCTGCGAGCACGACCTTCGCCCCTCGCGCGGCGGCGAGCTTCGCGGTGGCAAGGCCGATCCCGCTCGACGCGCCGGTGATGACGATGACCTGCTCGGAAAGCGGTTTCAGCTTTGGCATCGGGTCGTCCCTCATGTCGGTGTCGATCCCTCAACGAGCCGGGGCTGCGATGGTTCTCGCGCACAGGTCCTAGCGTCGCTGCCTGACCTTCCGCTAAGCACGGCTCATGGCGCACGCCCATCACCATGCCGGCCACCATCATCACGGCCATGGCCATGGGCATCATCGCGCGCACGGCCACAGCCACGCCCCCAAAGACTTCGGACGCGCTTTCGCGGTCGGAATCGCGCTCAATCTCGGCTTCGTCTTCATCGAGGCGGCCTATGGTTTCTGGGCCAATTCGATGGCCCTGCTCGCCGATGCCGGTCACAACCTGTCGGATGTGCTCGGCCTCGTTCTCGCCTGGGGAGCGACGGTGCTTGCCAAGCGGCCGGCGAGCCGGAGGTTCAGCTACGGGCTTCGTGGAACGACGATCCTCGCAGCGCTCGCGAACGCGGTCATCCTGCTCGTTGCAGTGGCGTTCATCGTCTATCACGCGGTTATGCGGCTGATCATTCCGGACCTCGTCGAAGGCGAGACCGTGATCGTGGTCGCGACCATCGGTATCGTCATCAACGGGATCACCGCGTGGATGTTCGCCCGCGGCCGCGAGCGCGACCTCAACATCCGCGGCGCCTACCTCCACATGGTGGCGGATGCCCTCGTGTCGGCGGGCGTGGTCATCGCCGGCGTCCTCATCGCGACGACCGGGTGGCTGTGGGTCGATCCGGTCGCGAGCCTCGTCGTCGCGGCCCTCATCTTCCTGGCGACGGTCGACCTTGCGCGCGAATCCACCGCCATGGCTCTTGGGGGCGTTCCGCGAAGCATCGATCCCGAGGCGGTCGAGGCTCATCTGGAAAGCATGGCGGGCGTCGAGCGAGTCCACGACCTCCACATCTGGCCGACGAGCACGACCGATACGGTGCTCACTGCCCATCTCACCATGCCCGGGGGTCACCCCGGGGATGCCTTCCTCGGCGAGGCCCAGCGCCAGCTCCACGACCGCTTCGGGATTGGCCACGTCACCTTGCAGATCGAGCTTGGCGCCGATCCCGATTGCGGCGGCTGCTAGGCTTGGCGGACCCGCATCACCTCAGCCGCTTCGTCGCCGCGCAGGCGGACGTGTGGCCGGCGCCGCTCGACGAGCTCCGCCGCGGGCGCAAGCACAGCCACTGGATGTGGTTCGTCTTCCCGCAGGTCGCCGGCCTCGGCATGAGCGCGATGTCGAAGCATTATGCGATCCGCTCGCGCGAGGAGGCCACGGCCTATCTCGCCCATGACCTGCTCGGGGCCCGCCTTGCCGAAACCACCGACGCGGTGCTCGGACATTCCGGACGGCTCAGCGCCGAGGAGATTTTCGGGGGCATCGACTCGGTCAAGTTCCGATCGTCAATGACCCTGTTCGACGCGGTCGCCGCGGACGACCGCTACCGCCGCGCGCTCGACGCCTTCCATGGCGGCGAGCCCGACCCGGCGACGCTGCGGCTTCTCGCCTAAAGCTCGACGCCGCTTGCGATCGCCTCGAGGCGGCGCAGGCGCTCCTTGACCGAGGCGAGCTCGATCAGGGTCGCGGGGGATTCCGCATCCTCGTCATCGGCGGCCGCGGGTTGCCCGCGAAGCTGGAGCCGCTTGAGGTCCAGCCAGCCGCGCCAGGCCCGAAGCGCCGAAACGCAGACCATTGCGGTGACCAGGACAAAGGCTGACGCAAGGATGAGGGGCGACATCATTTCGCTCATCTTTCCGGTTCCTATTCGTAGCGTAAGGCGTTGATTGGGTTGGCCCGGGCGACGCGGAAGGCGTGGCCGGCGATGGTTCCGATCGCGATCGCAAGAGCGAGCAGACCTGCGAGCAGGAACGGCGTCACTCCGAGATCGACCCGCGTGTCGAACGTGTTGAGCCAGTCGCGCATTGCCCACCAGGCGATCGGCCAGGCGATCAAATTGGCGATGATGACCGGCTTCGAGAATTGCCAGGCGAGTAGACGGACGATGTCGCTGGTGCGCGCGCCGAGAACCTTGCGGATCCCGATCTCCTTGGTGCGCCGCTCGGCGGTGAAGGCGGCGAGGCCGAATAGCCCGAGGCAGGCGACGAGCACGGCGAGCGCCGCGAAACCGGCGAACACCCGCGCCCGCGACTCCTCGGCCTGGTAGACCTTCGCGACGATATCCTCGCTGAACTCAGCCTCGAACGGGACGTCAGGGGCGAGCCGGCGCCACACCTGCTCGATGCGCTCGCGAACCGCGTTGGGCTCCGGATCGTCGTAACGGACGACGAGAGTGGTGAAGCCGTTGTTGCTGAGCGTGAAGGCGATCGGCTCCATCGGCTCGCGGATCGAGCGAAGCCGGGTGTCGCGGACGACTCCGACGATGGTGATAGGGACCAGGCCGTTCTCCGGCCGAACCAGCCCCATGCGGAGATTGACGCCGATCGCCTCGGCCGGATTGGTGAAGCCGAGGTCGCGCGCCGCCCGCTCGTTGATCACGACATTGACCCCGCGCGCCGAGAATGCGCGTTCCTCGGCCGGCGTCGGGAGCAGGGACAATGGCATCACGTCCATCTCGCGGCCCGCCGACAGCTCGCGGCCGGCGATGAGGGGGGCCTTCAGGGTGCGGAAGAAATTCTCATCGATAGGATAGGCGCCGACGCTGACAGGCTGGTCGCGGCCCGGGACCTGGATGACGGTTCCATTCTGGTTGGTCGGATCGATCCCGATGCCGGTGCGGGCGACCGAGCGGACGCCGGGCAGGCGACCGATCTCGCGAGCGATGGTCTCTCCCTTCTCGATGATCTGGCGCCGGTTGAGGCCCTGGATCTGAAGCAGGCCCTCGCGCTGGAATCCCGGATCGGAGGTTCGGGCATAGACCGTCTGGCCGTAAACCACCGCGGTGCAGATGATGAGGCCGATCGACACTGCGAACTGGCCGATCACCAGGGCGCTTCGAAGAACGCCCGATCCGGCGGCTTCCGCGGTCGACTTGTTCGCCTTCAGGACCTGGGCGGGCTGGAAGCGCGACAGGTAGAAAGCGGGATAGAGCCCGCCGGCCGCACCGACCAGGAGGGTCAGAAGGAGGATCGGCAGGAGCATTCCGCCGGAGCCGACATAGGTCATCTTGAGGTCGGCATCGAGGAAGCGTCCGAGCGCCGGAAGCAGCAGCTCGACCATCGCGAGCGCGAGAAGCATCGCAAAGCCGGCGACGAGCACCGATTCCATCAGGAACTGGATCATCAGCTGACCGCGGCTGGCGCCGAGCACCTTGCGAAGCGCGACCTCGCGGGCGCGGGCACTTGCCCGGGCGGTCGCCAGGTTGGTGAAGTTGATGCAGGCCATCCCGAGGATCAGGAAGGCGACGATGGTGAAGGTCAGGATGGTCCGCTCGTCGTTGCCGGCCGTAGCCGCTCCGGCCTGCGCCGGGCCGAGATGGATGTCGCGGACGTTGACCAGCCGCCAGTCGCCGAAGTCGCCCTGGTTCAGCATCCGGTCGCCGAACTGCTGGTCAGGGATGTTGCGCTCCTCCCAGGGACCGAGATTGTCGTTGATCGTCGCCGGGTCTGTGCCGGGCCGGAGAGTCACGTAATTCCAGCCCGAATTGGCGCCCCACTGTGTCAGGAAGTCGGGCGTCTCCGCGAAATAGGTCTGCGGGTCGAAGCGGATCACGATCTCGAGCCGCTGGTGCGAGTTGCGCGGCAGGTCGCGCATCACTCCGGTGACCCGGTGGTCGGTGCTGACTCCGCGCGAGATCAGGGTGAGGGTGCGTCCGACCGGATCGGAGTCGCCGAAGAAGCGCCGCGCTTCGGTCTCGCTAAGCACCAGCGACCCGACTTGATCGAGCGCGTGGCGGGGATCGCCGCGGACGAGCGGGATCGGCATGACGTCGAAGAGATTGCCGTCGACATAGACGACATTCTCGGTCGGCAGTGCCTCCCCATTCAGGGAGACGACCGGAGCAGCGATCAGCGCATAGACCTTCTTGTCGATCTGCGGAAAGTCGGCCGCCATCGTTTGCCCGGCAACATAGGAGGACATCTGAAGGAAGGTCTCCTCCCCGGTGCCCGGATCGCGGAAATAGCTTTGGACCTGGTAGACATTCTCCGCATTGGGCAGCCACGCGTCGTAGCTGCGCTCATACCGAACGTAGAGGAGAAGCATCAGGCAGGCCGCGAGGCCGATCGCAAGGCCGAAGATGTTGATGAAGGCGTAGGTCCGGTTCTTGGCCAGCGCCCTCAGCCCGACGATCGCGTAATTGCGCCACATGTCAGCGTCTCCCCCTGCGCCCAGCGATCACGCGGCGCGCCGATGCTCGACCAGCACCCGGCCGTCGAGCATGTTGACGACCCGGCTCGCATAGTCGGCATGGGCCGGCGAGTGGGTGACCATGATGATCGTCGAGCCCTCCTGGTTCAGCGCCTGGAGCATCCGCATCACTTCCTCGCCATGGGCGGTGTCGAGGTTTCCGGTGGGCTCGTCGGCGAGGATCAGCTTGGGGGCGCCGACGAGGGCGCGGGCGACCGCGACCCGCTGCTGCTGACCGCCGCTGAGCTGGCTGGGCCGGTGGCGGGCGCGGTGCGCGATCCCGACCTTGTCCATGACCGCGTCGACACGCGCGCGGCGGTCCGCGGCGGGGACGTTGTGATAGAGAAGGGCGAGCTCGATATTCTCGCGAACGGTGAGCTCGTCGACCAGATTGAAGCTCTGGAAGATGAAGCCGATGTTGCGCTTGCGGAAGTCGGCGAGCTTGCCCTCGCTCATCTTCGACACCTCGGTTCCGTCAAACAGGTAGGAACCCTCGGTCGGGCTATCGAGCATTCCGATGACGTTGAGCAGAGTCGACTTGCCGCAGCCCGACGGGCCCATGATCGCGACGAACTCGCCCTCGGCAACGTCGAGATAGATGCCGTCGAGAGCGGTCGTCTCGACCGTATCGGTGCGGTAGACGCGCGACAGGCCGCGCATGCTCAGCATCGTCCCCGCGGCGCCCTCGCCATGGGCGGCCGGCACGTCGTCGATCCGGTCGTCAATCTTGCTCGCGCTGAGCATGGCCTTGGCTCCTTCCCCCGTCATTGTGTGAGATCCAGCCGGTCGCGCTCGGCGAAGCCGGTATAAGGTGAGGTGATCACGCGCTCGCCGGGATCGAGCCCGTCGAGCACCTCGACATGATTGGCGTTGCGGCGGCCGAGGCGGACGTTGCGGCGGACCGCGGTGCCCCCGTCCGGCGAGACGACGAACACCCAATTGCCGCCGGTCTCGTTGTAGAAGGCGCCGTTGGGCAGAAGCAGGGCCGGGGACGGATCGCCCAAGGTCAGTCGAAGCTGAAGGGTTTGCCCGCGCTGGAGATCGCGCGGCTCGGCCTCGGCGAAGGTGAGGTCGACGGTGAAGCTGCCGTTCTGGACCTGCGGGTAGATCTTCTGGACTCGAAGCCGGTAGCGGCGGCCGCCCTGCTCGGCGATCGCGGTCTGGCCCTCGGCGACCCGGCCGAGATAGAATTCGTCGACCTGGGCAACGAGCTTGTTGCGGCCGGCGCTGTCGATCTGGCCGAGGCGCTCGCCGCGCTGGAGCGACTGGCCGACCTGGATCGAGAATGAGGTGAGCTGGCCCGACACCGGCGCACGCAGGTTGAGGGCGTCGAGGCTGGCTCGGGCAAGGCCGAGGCTGTCGTTAAGGGCACTCGCCGAGGAACGAAGCTGGGCGAGCTGCTGCGACTGAAGGCGCTCGTCGGTCGCCTGCTGGCGGCGAAGCACCTCGGCGCGGCGCTGGGCGGCCTGGTAGGTGTCTCGGCTGTCGGCGACGACCCGGCCGGGAACGAAGCCGCGCTCGGCGAGCGGCGCCTGCATCTCATATTGGCGGCGCGCGGTCTGGGCGGTGAGCTGAGCGTCGATGAGGGCGCGCTCGTTGGCGAGGCGGGTCTGGGAAAGCGCCAGCTCCTGGCTGCGCATCGAGTTGATCTGCTGGGTGACCTCGGTCTGACGGGCGAGCACGTTCAGCTGGAGGTCGGAATTGGAGAGCACAGCGAGCAGCTGGCCCTGCTGGACGATGGCGCCGTCCTCGACGAGGATCTGCTCGACCCGGCCGCCTTCGACCGCGTCGAGATAGACGGTCAGGGAAGGCGTGACCCGTCCGCGCAAGGGCAGGAAATCCTCGAAGGTGCCGCGGGTAACCGTGGACACGGTGAGACGCTCCGCGGTGACGGTCTGGCTGTTATGAGCCGGCGCAGCGAAATAGGCGGTCGGAGCAAGCGCGAGGAGCACGGCCCCGCCGATCGCCAGCTTCATCCTGGGCGTGAGGCCGCGGCGGGCGACGACCTTGTCCATCGCTCCGCCGCTGACCGCGGAGTCTTCGCGTTTGCCCAAGCGGACGACGCTCACCGCGCGCACTGACTGTTCGGAAACGGACACTGGCGTACGTCTTCGGACACTGAGGTCCGGCTCACGCCAGCGGCAGGGTGACGAGGGTGATCAGGCCGGCGCCGATGAGCGCGACGCTGAAGATGAAGCTTTCGAACTTGTCCATGACGGACCTCCCGAATTCGCGGCGCGATTGCCGCTGCCGGTCATTCCGCACGAAGCGTGCCAATCGCGGGACGGGGTGCGCGTCGGCCGTTTCGGGCGTTTCGCCACCGTGCGCGAGTCCGGCGGCGGACACTGGCACGGTCCTTGATTGTCCGATATCGAACGCAAGGGGAGGACAGGGGCAATGGCCGGGCCGGCGCGCTATTCACGCTGCATCGTGATCGACGACGATCCGGACATCTTGTTGTCCGCGCGCCTTCTGCTGCGCGACATGTTCAGCGACGTCGCCACATTCCAGGCGCCGCAGGAAGCGATGGACGCGATGCGGGCCGAGAGGCCCGACGTGGTCCTGCTCGACGCCAATTTCGGGCGCGGGGCGACCAACGCCGCCGAGGGCTTCCACTGGCTTGCCGAGATATTGAAGGCCGATCCCCAGGCCGTGGTGGTGATGATCACCGCCCATGCCGGGATCCAGGTCGCCGTCGAGGCGATGAAGCGGGGCGCGACCGACTTCGTCTCCAAGCCATGGTCGAACGAGCGACTCCTCGCGACGGTTCGAACCGCCGCGGCTCTCCGTAACAGCCGAGTGGAGGCGCAGACCGAGCACCAGAAAGCGGTGGTCGCCGCGTCCCCCGCCGGCAACGGCACGAGTCCAATCCTCGGCCAGTCGCCGGCGATGGCTCGGGTCTATTCGCTTATCGAGCGCGCCGCGCCGACCGACGCGAACGTTCTGATCCTTGGCGAGAACGGCACCGGCAAGGAGCTGGTCGCGCGCGAGATCCACCGCCGCTCGCGCCGGGCCGACAATGTCATGATCTCGGTCGATCTTGGAGCGGTCGCCGAGAGTCTTTTCGATTCAGAGCTGTTCGGGCACGTCAAAGGCGCCTTCACCGACGCCAAGGCCGACCGGATCGGCCGTCTCCAGGCCGCGGACGGCGGAACCCTGTTCCTCGACGAGATCGGCAATTTGCCGCTCCACCTCCAGCCCAAGCTGCTGACCGCGCTCGAGCAGCGCCAGGTCGTGCCGGTCGGCGCAAACAAGCCGATGGGCGTCGATATCCGGGTCGTCGCCGCGACCAACCTGTCGCCTTCGGCGCTTTCGGACGAGCACCGCTTCCGCCAGGACCTGCTGTTCCGCCTCAACACCGTCGAGATCGAGCTTCCGCCGCTTCGCGAGCGGCGCGAGGACATCCTCCTCCTCGCCCGAACCTTCCTCGAACAATATGCCAAGAAATATGGGAGGGAGGTCCGCGAGTTGCCGCCGCAGGTTGCGAGCGCGCTCGAGGCCTATGACTGGCCCGGCAACGTGCGGGCGCTTCGCCATAGCTGCGAGCGGGCGGTCATCCTCGCTCAAGGCGATGCCTACGAGGCCGACGATTTCTCCCTCGCCCAGCGCGGCTATTCGGTGCCGGTACCGGTGCCTTCTGCCGTTCCGGCCCCAGTGCCTGCGGCTGCCGCAGAGCCCGACACCCTCAATCTCGAGCGCGCCGAAAAGCAGATGGTCGAGCAGGCGCTCAAGAAGCACCATTACAATATCTCGCTCGCCGCCCAGGAGCTCGGCCTCACCCGCGCCTCGCTCTACCGGCGCATGGACAAGCATGGGCTGTAAGGCGGCTTCGAAATGATCGCGCAGCGCAACTTCGTCGCCGGGGTGGCGATCCGGCTCGTCCTTTTGGTCGGGACGGTGTTCCTGTTCGTCGCCGCGCTCCAGCGCGAGGACCTCGTCGCGGCGAAGGTGGTCGCGGCGCTGCTCGTGCTCGGCGCCTTCTTCTGGCTGCTTCGCTTCGTGCGCCTGACCAATGTCGAGCTTGCCCGGTTCATCGACTCGGTTCGCTTCGCCGACTTCGCCCAGGGCTTCGAGCATCGCGGCCACGGCACCGGGTTCGGCGAGCTTGGCGAAGCTCTGGACCGGGCGATCCGCAAGCTGAGGTCCGAGCGGCACGAGCTCAACGAGGCGACGCGCTTCTACGAGGCGGTCCTCGAAGACGCTCCGACCGCGCTCCTGACCGTCGATGCCGAAGGCAAGGTCGAGCTTACCAATAAGGCCGCCCGACGCCTTCTCGTCCGCCACCGCGGCGTTCGCGCCGAGGATTTCGGCGTCTATGGCGACGCCTTCGCACAGGCGCTTGGCGGCGGAGCGGTCGGCCGTCCGCGGCTGGTTCCGCTGGTCACCGAAGGCCTGCCGCAGACCGTGATGGTGAGCGCGGCGATCGTTCAGAGGCTCGGAGGCCTCGTCCGGGTCGTCGCTGTGCAGCCCATCCAGGGGGAGTTGAACGCCGTCGAGATCGCGGCCCAGAGCGACCTCATCCGCGTGCTGACCCACGAGATCATGAACTCGATCACTCCGGTGACGTCGCTCGCGCACACCGCAGTCGACCTGATGAAGAGCGTCGACCGGGGCGACGACCGCGACATCGCCGACGCGCGAATGGCGGTGGAGACGCTGTCACGCCGCGCCGACGGGGTGATGAGCTTCGTCGAGAGCTACCGCCAGATCAGCCGTGCGCCGGAGCTCAAGCTGAAGGGCTTCGCGGCGCTGCCGTGGGCCGAGGAACTGGCGCGGGTGTTCCGAGCGCTACCGGCGGCCGAGGGCGTCGGGTTCGAGATGGAGGTCGATCCGCCGACCCTGCGGATGGAGGCCGACCCCGATTTGCTCTGCCAGGTGCTGATCAACCTGCTCAAGAACGCTGCCGAGGCGGCTCGAGCGAACGGCGATACACCGCATGTGTCGCTGTCGATCCAGCTGCTTGCGAGCGGTGAGGTGCGGATCGACGTGGCCGACAACGGCGCCGGCGTTCCCAAGAGCCTTCGCCAGGACGTGTTCCTGCCCTTCTTCACGACCAAGCAGAAAGGCACCGGGGTCGGGCTCAGTCTCGCGCGCCAGGTCGTGCTCGCCCATCGCGGCTCGATCGCCGCCGGCGACGCGCCCGGCGGCGGCGGGCTGTTCCGGATCGTGCTTTAAAACTTGGCCCTCTCCGCGCCGGAAGAGGATTCCTAACCCGCGGAGGCGGCGGGCTCGGGGATGATCTCAGGCTCGATGCCCTGCGGCTCGTCGGCCGGAAGCGGATCGGCGAGGGTGAGGTGGTCGAGGATCCGGGCGGTCTCGTCGCGGACCAGAAGCATGGCGCGGCGGAGCCGGCATTGCTCCTCGGTCACGCAATTCTCGCACTTGCGATAGGCGAGCCGGCTCGCGCAGGGCAGAAGGCCAAGCGAGCCGCGGGTGAGCCGGACGATCTCGCCATAAGTGATCTGATGGGGTTCGCGGGCCAGCCAGTAGCCGCCCTCGCGGCCGCGAAGGGATTCGACCAGCCCTGCCCGGCGCATGCTCGACAGCATCACCGTCAGGAACTTGGGCGGGATGTTCTGGGCCTCAGCGATCTCCGCAAGCTGCACCGGCCCCTCGCCATAACGGTCACCGAGGTGGAGCAGCGCCCGGATTGTATAGCGGGTGCGTTGAGAAAGCATTCAGCCTCAATAACCTGTGCGGCATCGAGCGCAACCGCGCGGGTCAGGCGGCGGCCTGCTCCAGCTGGGCCTGCTTTTCCGCCGCGATCCGGTCCAGCTCGGCACGGGTCTTCTTCTCGGCGGCCGACTTGAGCTGCCCGCAGGCGGCCATGATGTCGCGGCCGCGCGGGCGGCGGATCGGGGCGGAGATCCCGGCCTCGAAGATGATGTCGCTGAAGCGCTCGACCCGCTCGTTGGTCGAGGTGTCATAGGGCGCTCCGGGCCACGGGTTGAACGGAATGAGGTTCACCTTGGCCGGAAGCTTGTACTTGCGAATGAGGCGGACGAGCTCGCGGGCGTCCTCGTCGCTGTCGTTCTTGTCCTTCAGCATCACATATTCGAACGTGATCCGACGGGCATTGTTGGCGCCGGGATAGGCGGCGCAGGCCTCGAGCAGCTCCTCGATGCCGTATTTGCGGTTGAGGGGCACGATCTCGTCGCGGACCTCCTTCGTCACGGCGTGGAGCGAGACCGCAAGGTTGACCCCGATCTCCTCGCCGGCGCGCGCCATCATCGGGACCACGCCCGAGGTCGACAGGGTGATGCGGCGCTTGGAGAGGGCGAGACCGTCGCCGTCCATGACGATCTTGAGAGCGTCGCGGACATTGTCGAAATTGTAGAGCGGCTCGCCCATGCCCATCATCACGATGTTGCTGAGGAGGCGGCCTTCCGGCTGGCTCGGCCACTCACCCAGGGAATCGCGGGCAAGCATGACCTGGCCGACGATCTCCGACGGCTCCAGGTTGCGGACGAGACGCATCGTGCCGGTGTGGCAGAAGCGGCAATTGAGGGTGCAGCCGACCTGGCTCGACACGCAGAGCGTGCCGCGGTCCGCGTCCGGGATGAAGACCATCTCGAAATCGTGGCCGTCATGGGTCTTGAGGAGCCACTTGCGCGTGCCGTCGGTCGACACCTGCTCCACGACCACCTCGGGGCGGCCGACGCTGAAACGCTCGGCGAGCCAGGCGCGCTGTGGCTTGGCAATGTCGCTCATCACGTCGAACGAGGTCGCGCCGCGATTGTAGATCTGGTGCCAGATCTGCTTGGCGCGAAGCTTCGCCTGCTTGGCCTCCATGCCCGCCGCGATCAGGCTTTCGCGGATCTGATCCTTGGACTTGCCGACCAGATCGACGAGCCCGCCAGCCTCGGCCTGAGGGCGCGGAACGGGGACGGGGTCGATCAGACCCGGAATTGGCATCGGTGCGGACATTGCGGCCATGTAGGTGCAAAGGCGCGGTTTTGCCAGCTATCCCCGAAGGCAGGCGACGGCTGCGGAGTCGATCGCGGTCGCCGCGCCGCGAAGCTGGTAATGATCGCGGATCAGGCGGCCGTTGGTGCCGCGGGTCTCGACCGTCATCTCGATCCCGGTGCGCAACGCGGCCAGAAGCTCGGCATCGGCGCGCGCATCGGGCGCCCAGGCGTCCCAGCCCCGGCCGGTGAGCTGGAAGCTGCGCCCGTCGATTCGAAGGAGCACCGCGGATTGCGCACGCTGCTCGCCGCTCAGCCGGATGTGGAGCTGGCCGCGGACGCCGCGGCCCGGCCAGTTGCCGACCGATGCATAGGGACGAGTGCCGCGAACCGACTGGCGCACCGGCTCGGCGATCGCATAGCAGCGGCCCCCGTCCTGGAACGCGCCCCAGACACCGAAAACGCCAAGAGGCCTCTGCTGCGCCGCAGCAGAAGCCGCAAATCCTGCGACGAAAATGACGAATCCGATTTGTCGAAACATTTGTCGCACTTATCGACGCTGTGCTGCCGCACCACAACACCCCTGCTTGAAGCCGCTCCAGGCCCGCCATTCAACGGCGGCGCTGCTGCCGGTCTTTCAGATCGGCGGCTTCCAAGATCGAGAGCGAAGGGGAATTTTTTCATGCGTAACACTCTGCTTGTCGCGGCTTTGCTTACCGGCGCCATGGCCACTCCGGCGATGGCCCAGGACGACGACCATCGCGGCGGTTTCCATGTCGGCGCGATCGTCGGCTACGACACCGTCCAGGGCGACGTCGACGGAACCGACGGAGTCACCTACGGCCTCACCGCCGGCTATGATTTCGAGATCGGCCGCAACTTCTACATCGGCCCGGAAGTCGAGCTCAGCTCGTCGAGCGTCGACGAGTGCGAGGGCGGCGTGGTCCGCGCCGGCGACGTGCTGTGCCTCGAGGCCGGCCGCGATATCTATGTCGGCGCCCGCTTCGGCACCCGCGTCGGACCGAACCGCAACGTATTCCTCTATGCAGGCGGCGGCTACACCAATGCCGAGTTCCGGGCGACCTATGATGCCAACCTTCCGGGTACGACCGACGACTTCAACATCACCGAGGAGACGGACGGCTTCCGCCTGAAGGCCGGCGTCGAGTGGGACTTCGTCCGCAACGCCTTCGTCCGCGCCGAATATCGCTATTCCAATTATGACGGCGACATCGACCGTCACCAGGCGGTCGCGGGCGTCGGCCTGCGCTTCTAATCCGTCTATTCACGGCTTCCGTTGGGGAGACGGGAGGGGGCCGGGTCCGCGAGGATCCGGCCCTTTTTTCACGGCCTCGACCTGCGGAGAACCGGTGTCGAAACGGCAACGCCGATCCTTGTTGTCTTCTGTTCATGCAACTTTGCGGTGGGCTCGCGCTTTGGGGAGGCCGCGTCCGGAAGGACCAGTTGCAAAATAGGAGTGATTTCATGTTGAAGTATGTTGCCGCCGCGCTCGTCGCCGGCACCGCGCTTACCCCGTCCATCGCGGCCGCCCAGGATTCGCCGTTCACCGGCCCGCGGGTCGAGGCCATCGTCGGCTATGACTCGCTTCGCTCCGGCGAGACCGAAGGCCAGTTCGACGAGACCGTCGACGGTGTCGGCTACGGCATCGGCATCGGCTACGACTTCAATCTCGGCGGTGTCGTGATCGGCGCCGAGGCTGAGCTCAGCGATTCGAGCGGCAAGCAGGATCTCGACGAGACGATCGACGGCGTGAACTATGTCGGCCGCTTCGAGACCGGCCGGGACATCTATGTGGGCGCACGCATTGGTGTTCCGGTGACTCCGTCGACCCTTCTCTACGTGAAGGGCGGCTACACCAACGCCGCGGTCGAGACGGGCCTCGAGTCCAACAATGACGTGTTTGAGGAAGACACCACCCTCGACGGCTGGCGCGTGGGCGCGGGCGTCGAGCAGGCGATCGGCTCCAACGCCTTCGCCAAGCTCGAATATCGCTACTCGAACTACAACTCGCTTCGAATCGACGACGAAGTGACCGGTGGCGATCCGCTCAACCTCGATGTCGATGTCGACCGTCACCAGGTGGTGGCCGGCGTCGGCCTGCGCTTCTAAGGGGCGCGAAACAGGCCGGGGCGCTCGCGGGCGCCCCGGCCTTCTTTTTGCCCGCATAATCCACTGGCGAGGGGCGCATCGCCCGCTATAACCCCTGAACAAACCACATAGCGGGTAAGCAGGGGTTACGCATGAAGGCGACGATCGAACGGGCGACTCTTCTGAAGGGGCTCGGCCACGTCCATTCCGTGGTGGAACGGCGCAACACCATTCCGATCCTGTCCAACGTCCTTCTCGAGGCTTCGGCCGACGGCGGCCTTCGGCTTATGGCGACCGACCTGGACCTCCAGATCAACGAGACGCTCGAGGCGCAGGTGACCGATGCGGGCGCGACGACGGTGCCGGCCCACACCTTGTTCGACATCGTTCGCAAGATGCCGGAAGGAAGCCAGGTCGAGCTGAGCGCGGCCGAGGGGCGGATGCAGGTCAATGCCGGCCGCGCCCGATTCACGCTCGCCGCCTTGCCGCGCGACGACTTCCCGATCATCGCTGAGGGCGAGCTTCCGACGCGCTTTGAACTGCCGGCGGCAACTCTTCGGCAGATCATCGACAAGACCCGCTTCGCCATCTCCACCGAGGAGACTCGTTACTACCTCAACGGCATCTACCTTCACGTCATCGACGGCGAGCTGAAGGCGGCGGCGACCGACGGTCACCGGCTTGCCCGAGTCACCGTGACCCGTCCCGACGGAGCCGAATCGATGCCGGGCGTGATCATTCCGCGCAAATGCGTCGCCGAGCTTCGCAAGCTGCTCGACGAGGTCGACGGCACGGTCGAGGTGTCGCTGTCGGAATCGAAGGTCCGCTTCGGCCTCGGCAATGCCGTTCTGACCAGCAAGCTGATCGACGGCACTTTCCCGGACTACACCCGGGTGATTCCGACCGCGAACGACAAGCTTCTGAAGCTCGATCCGCGTGCCTTCGAGGAAGGCGTCGACCGAGTGTCGACGATCGCGAGCGAGCGCACCCGAGCGGTGAAGATGACGCTCGACCGCGACAAGATCACACTCTCGGTGACCTCACCGGAGAACGGCACCGCCGCCGAGGAAGTCCCGGCCGACTATGGCGCGCAGGGCATCGAGATCGGCTTCAACGCCCGCTACCTGCTCGACATCCTCGGCCAGATCGAGGGCGACACGGTCGAGGTCCACCTCGCCGACGCTGCCGCGCCGACGCTCCTTCGCGAGAACGACAACGCCCCGGCGCTCTACGTGCTGATGCCGATGCGGGTGTGAGTCTGCGAGCGCACTGGCGCTCCGGCCTCCTGCCCCCTACATTGACGGAAAGGGCGGTGTGGGCTAGACGCCCGCGCTTTCCCGGACAGCCTGTTACTTTCGGAGTCGCTTCATGGCGCGCGTTACTGTCGAAGATTGTGTCGACAAGATCCCCAACCGTTTCGACCTCGTTCTGCTCTCCGCCCAGCGGGCGCGGCAGATTTCGGGCGGCGCCGAGCTGACCATCGATCGCGACCGCGACAAGAATCCGGTCGTCGCCCTTCGTGAGATCGCGGAGACGACTGTCAAGCCGCGCGACCTGGAAGAGGCGCTCGTGTCCGGCTTGCAGCGCGTCCAGATGGACGACGACGACGTCGCGGACGAAGTCGGCTCGCTGAGCCAGTCGGCCGAGGCTCTTCGTCTCACCGCCGCTGCCCCGCCCCGCAACAACAATGTCGGCGGCGACTACGAGTAAGCGGCGAGCGGCGCGGTGAGCGCGGCCGCTTCCTACACATTGTTCGACACGGCAATCGGCCGCTGCGGCATAACCTGGCGCAGCGGCCTTGTCGTATCCAGCGCCCTTCCAGGCGCCGACGACCTGGCGACCGTCCGGCACCTGCTTCGCAGGCTTCCGGAGGCGCGCGAGGCAGAGCCGGATGGGGTCGTTGCCGAGGCGGTCGACCTGGTCCAGCGGCTGCTCCTTGGCGAATCCGTGGACCTCACCTCGATTGCGGTCGATCTGGAGGCCTGCCCAGACTTCGAGCGGCGCGTCTATGCGCTGCTTCGTGCCGTGCCGACGGGCTCGACCGTCACATACGGCGATCTCGCCGCGCGGGCCGGTTCGCCGGGTGCTGCCCGCGCGGTGGGAATGGCGATGGGCCGCAACCCGGTTCCGATCATCGTCCCCTGCCACCGGGTCCTGGCGAGCAGCGGCCGGAGCGGCGGCTTTTCGGCGCCCGGCGGCGTGACCACGAAGTTCAGGATCCTTCAAATCGAGCAGGCGGGGCGAAGCGGGGAGGGCGCCTTGCTGTTCGAAGACCTTCCGCTCGCCGTGAAGAGCCCGCTTCGCGGCTAGCGGCGGGAGGCGCCCGATGAGGGTCGAGCGCCGCCCGCCTTGCAAGGTCAGAAGATGAAGTCGCTGGCCTGCGGAGTGACTCGGCCGGCGAGCTCGATCTGGAAATCGGCGAGGCCGTCGCCGTTGAGGTCGCCCTCGATCAAAGTCGACTGACCATCGCGGACGAAGTGGAGTTCGGCGCCGCGGCCGGAGAAGGCGCGTGACCCGACCCAGTTGAAGTCGGCTTCGAGCGCGCTGAGGTCGATCTTGTCCTGGCCGGAGCGGAAATCCATGACGATGTCGCGGCCGGAGCCGGGCAGGCTGTCGAACAGGCTTTCGAGCTTGAAGACGTCGTTGCCGCTTCCCCCGATCAACGTGTCGCGACCGGCGCCGCCGATGAGCAGGTCACGCCCGCCGCCGCCGTTCAGAGTGTCGTTGCCGCCGAGGCCGAGCAACGTGTCGTTGCCGTCCAGGCCGGAGATATTGTCGGCCCGCGAGGTGCCGCTGAGGCGGTCGTCGCCCGAGGTTGCGGCGCCGAGAAGGTCGACGAAGTCGCTGTTGTCGAGACGGATGCCGCCGCCCAGCTGAAGCTGGAAGTCGGCACGGCCGTCGCCGTCCGAGTCGAGCTCGACATAGGTCGCGTCGGCCGCGGAGACATAGCGGACCTGACCGGCGACGCCTCCGAACTGGGCGGTGCCGATGAAGCTCGAGGCGCCGATCGCGCTGAGGTCGATCTTGTCGGCGCCCTTGAGGAAGTCGGTGATGACGTCGCGGCCGGCGCCGACCGCGCTGTCCGCCACCGTCTCGAAGCGGAAGACATCGCTTCCCTCGCCGCCTGTCAGCGTGTCGGTGCCGATCCCGCCGATCAGGACGTCATTGCCGCCCTGGCCATCGAGCTTGTCGTTGCCCGCGCCGCCCTCGAGACGGTTGGCAGCGCCGTTGCCGGTCAGGGTGTCGTTGCCGCTGCCCGAACGTGCATTCTCGATCGTGACCGCGTTGGCGATGGTGTAGCCGCCATGGACACCCCAGGCGTAGGACACTCGCCCGCCGCCGCCTTCCTCATAGCGAAGGGTGGCCGGCCTGAGGTCGATATTGGCGTCCCGCGCGCCCTCATAGACGATCTGGTCGACTCCGCCGGCGTCCCAGATCGATTCATAGAAGGTGCCGGGGGCGTTGACGTCACTCAGGACATAGGTGTCGTTGCCGATCGCCCAGTCCTCGTTCACTCCATATTTGTCCTGGATGACCGCGATATCGAGCGGGCTCAGCGAGGCGACCCAGCCATAATGGTCGACTTCGGTGCCGGTGAGGCCGCCGGAACGCGGCTGCCCATAGGGCGATGTCGACCAGCCGTCATTGTAGGACATGATGGTGTGGACCTGCTGGCTGAGGTCGAAGTCGCCATAGCCGCCGCCGATTCCGGCGGTGCCGCCGTCGGCGCCGCGCATGATGCTGGAGCGGCCGCCATTGTCGTGCGGGTGAGCCATGCCCATGCCGTGGCCGAATTCGTGAAGAAGGGTCGGGAAGTAGAAGCCGCCGCGCGCCAGGCCCTCCTGGGTCCAGCGCACGTCGCCGGAGTTGAACTCGGCCTGGCCCTCATTCTGCTCGTTGGGCGGGCTCATCCGGCCGAGCAGCGAAGCGCCGGCGCCGGGAGTGCCGTTATAGGTGATGATCTTGAAGTCGGCCTCGGCGCGGTTGTCGACGGCCACGAAGACGACGTCGGCGACCTGCTCGTAGAGGCTGAATGCCTCCATGAAAGCCGCCAGCTCCCAATCCGCCAAGCCCTTCGCGACGATATTCTCGGTGAGACCCGGATTGGTCGGGTCCTCGCTCACGAAGACGTCACCGGCCTTCGCGAAATAGACAGTGATGACGTTTTTGCCCTCGATCCCGAACGGGTTGTTTCCGACGCCGGTAAACTCGTTGCCGGTGATCCGCGGGCCTTCCTGACCGTCCGGATTGCGCGACGTGCGGTCGACCTGGCTTCCCCAGTCGATCGAGTGGAGCGGGCTGTCGAGGTCGTAATAGGGCACGTAGGTCGGCCGTCCGGTGACGTCCTTCACGAACAGCTCGTAATCGCCGACGAAGTCACCGGTGGTGCCGTTGGCGGCCTCGTTATCGAATGACCGCGCGTTGATATAATAAGTGCCGCTCGTCTGAGGGATGAAGGTAAGAAGAGCGTCGAGACCCGAGGGGGTGTTCGGCCCGCCGCCGTCGGCGGTGGTCACGAGGTTGCCGGCCGCGTCGTAGAGCTCGAGATAGGCGTCGGCGAGCGGCGTGCCGCTCGGCCCGCCGACGACGAGATACTGGGCGATGTCGTAGACATGCCCCGCGGTAAGGTTGACCGCGAAGAAGTCCTGGTCGCCGATCGTGTTGATGGTGCCGATGAAGGAGGCCCCGTCGACCTGGATGGTGACCGCGCCCGCAATCGTGTCGGGCGCATCGTCCCCAGTGATCAGGGGCAGCAAGGCGGTGGTGGTGGTCGGCGAGGTGAGCGGGCTGTCGGTGACGAGGAACGCGTCAGCCGTCTTGTGCGACAGCTGGTATTGCATCCAGCTGGTATAGCCCTCCGCGACGAGACGCTTTTGCTCGAGACTGCAGATCCAGCACATGTTCGCTCTCCTTCGACATTTCGGGAATTCAGGACGAGCGTGACCGCAAGCGCAGGGAAGCCCTGCACCGGATCGCGCTTAACTCTTTGGTATTGCGGGGAAACTGGCGCCTTCGGCGCGTCTTGGCTAAACTCTTAAACGGGCCGTCAAGAATCTGAACATAGTCGTCATTGCCGCTGCCGATCCCTCCATTCGGGTTCGCACATCCAAAACCTACAAGCCGAACGATGGATCGTTGCGCACCCATTCCGACGCAGCGGTGAAACGCTCCGCGGACGCGGCGAAACGAGGAAATCTACCGGCGCGATCGAACCTTCCCGACGACCAAGTGTTTCTAAATCCATGTTTACAAACTAAAGCCTGGCGTTGGAGGGGGACCGATCGCGACATGACCGCACGCTTGCTTCTGGTGGAGGACGATCCCGCCCTGCTGGCGGTGCTGAAGGCGGCTGTCGCCTATGGCGGGTTCGCGAGCCATTCGGTGTCGACCGCGGCCGCCGCGGCACTCGCGGTCCAGACCGGCGGGTTCGATGCATTGCTCCTCGACCTTGGCCTTCCCGACACTGAGGGTGACGAGTTGCTTCCTAGGCTTCGGTCGCTGACCGACATCCCGATCATCGTCGTGTCAGGCCGCGCTGCCGAACGCGACAAGATCGAAGCTCTGGACCGCGGCGCGGACGATTTCATCGCAAAGCCGTTCCTGCCGGGAGAGCTTCTGGCGCGCGTGAGGGCGGCGCTCCGCCGGGCCTCGCGGACCGAAGCGAGTGGGCACGCGTCTGACGGGATTGTCGCGGTTCCCTTCGAGGAGCCGATCTGGGCCGGAGCGCTGAAACTCGATCCCTCCGCTCTGACGGTCACGATCGACGGGCACAGCGTGAGCCTGGTTCCAAGCGAATATCGGCTGCTTCGGCGGCTTGCTCGGGATTGCGGCTCGCCGGTGTCCCGTGCCGACCTGCTCGAGGAGCTATACGGCGGCGACGCACCGAGCGAGAGCAACATCGTCGACGTCTATATCTCGCGGATCCGAGCGAAGCTTCGGCCGCTGCCGGGCGGCGAGGATTTCGTGGCCAATATTCGCGGCCAGGGTTGGAAGCTCAGGGTGCCGGCTTGAGCGGAGCCCTCAGGCGGCTCGGTGGGCGGGCCCGTCGAGCTCGCTCCGGTCGATCCACTCCATGTCGCCGAGCTTGAGGACACGCCCGTCCGCGGAGCGCGGGGCCATGTCGGCGATTGGCTGGCGCGTGACTCGGTCGACCAGCACCGGATTGCTCGGACGGCAGTTGATCCACTTCTCTCCCCACTGACGGAGCGACAGCAATACGGGCAAAAGGTCGCGTCCTTTGTCGGTCAGGCGATAGGAAATCCGGCGTCGGTCGGCCGGGTCCGGCTCGCGCTCGAGGATGCCGTGCTCGACGAGACGCGCGAGGCGGTTGGACAGGATGTTTCGAGCGATTCCGAGCGTCGACTGGAATTCCTCGAAATGCTTGAGGCCGTTGAACGCGCCGCGGAGGATCAGGAAGGACCAGCGCTCGCCGACCGTGTCCAGAGCCGCCGCGATCGAGCATTGCCGAAGCATCTCGCGATGGCGATCGATATCCAGCATCCCCGACATCCCGTATGTTCTTATGATCTGGGTTGGAACATGCGCTTTTCCGTCCCGATCCGCAACCTAGCCGCCGTTGCCGGAAAATCACGGTAACCCGCGGCTTTGCGACATTTCCGTTTGCATCCCGGCCGCTGCGCACCCCATCTAGAGCCGGTGCTTAGGCAATATGAGCTGGTCGAGAAGGTTCGGGGCTACGATCCCGGCGCCGATGAGGCGATGCTGAACCGCGCCTATGTCTTCTCGATGAAGGCGCACGGGTCTCAGAAGCGCGCCTCAGGAGACCCTTATTACAGCCACCCGATCGAGGTGGCCGGAATCCTCACTGACCTCCACCTCGATGACGAGACGATCGTCACCGCGATCCTCCACGACACGATCGAGGACACGGTCGCGACCCGCGAGGAGATCGAGAAGCTGTTCGGCGGCAACGTCGCCCGGCTGGTCGACGGAGTGACCAAGCTCTCGAAGATCGAGGCCCAGACCGAGAGCCAGCGGGCGGCCGAGAATCTGCGCAAGTTCCTGCTGGCGATGTCCGACGACATTCGCGTGCTTCTCGTGAAGCTCGCCGACCGCCTGCACAACATGCGCACGCTCCATCATATCAAGAATGACGAGAAGCGCCGGCGCATCGCCCGGGAGACGATGGATATTTATGCGCCGCTAGCCGAGCGGATCGGCATGTACGAGTTCATGACCGAGATGCAGACGCTCGCCTTCCGTGAGCTCGAGCCTGCGGCCTATGAATCGATCACCAAGCGGCTGGAGCAGCTTCGCTCAGGCGGCGGCGGCGATCTCATCACCCGCATCGGCCGAGGCATCAAGGCTCACCTGGAGGCCAATGGCATCGACGCGGAGGTCAAGGGCCGCGAGAAGCATCCCTATTCGATCTGGCGCAAGATGGCCGAGCGGCACGTCAGCTTCGAGGCGCTTTCTGACGTCATGGCGTTTCGCTGCGTCGTCGATAGCGTCGAGGACTGCTACCGCACGCTAGGCCTGATCCACCAGCGCTGGCCGGTGGTTCCCGGGCGCTTCAAGGACTTCATCTCCACTCCCAAGCGCAACGGCTACCGATCGCTTCACACCACGGTGATCCACGACGAGCGGATGCGGATCGAGGTGCAGATCCGAACCCGCGAGATGCACGCCCAGGCCGAGTTCGGCCTCGCCGCCCACTGGGCTTATAAGCAGGGCGACATCGAGGCGACCACCGAACATCCCTGGATCAGCGACCTCGTCGAGATCCTCGACCATGCCGGGACTGCCGAGGAGCTGCTCGAGCACACCCGGATGGCGATGTACCAGGACCGGATCTTCGCCTTCACTCCGAAGGGCGAGCTCATCCAGCTGCCCAAGGGCGGCACCGCGGTCGACTTCGCCTATGCGGTCCACACCGACCTTGGCGACCAGACCGTCGGCGCCAAGATCAACGGCCGCCTCGTGCCGCTGAGGACGGTGCTGGAGAATGGCGACCAGGTCGAGATCCTCGTCTCGAAGGCCCAGCACCCGCAGCCGGCTTGGCTCGGATTCGTCATCACCGGCAAGGCGCGCGCCAACATCCGCCGCTGGGTGAAGTCGAAGGAGCGCGAGGAGACGATTGCGCTCGGCCGGAAGATCTTCGACGAGATTACTCAGCGGCTGCCCGCGCCGCTCGGCTGGGAAGCCATCACCGAGGCCCTGAAGCGGCTTCATTTGCCCGACGACAACGCCCTGATGGAGGCGATCGCGACCAAGCGAATTGACGACGTGCAGGTGATGGAGGCGCTGCTCCCGGGCTCGACCCGCACCGGCGCCAAGCCGCCGCCACAGCGCACCGCCATCTCGGTCAAGGGCCTGACCCCTGGAGTCGCCTTCCAGCTCGCGGATTGCTGCCACCCCATTCCGGGCGACCGGATCGTCGGCCTGAGGCGAGAGGGCGAAGGCATCGAGGTCCACACGATCAATTGCGACAGCCTGGCCGACGGACAGGACGCCGACTGGGTCGACCTTCACTGGGGCGACGAGACCGACGGCGGGACCGCGCGGCTCTGCCTCGTCATGGCGAACCAGCCGGGCGCCCTGGCGACGGTCGCGGGGACGATCGGCCGCGACGGCGCCAACATCATCAGCATGGAGCAGACCGCCCGCGACGGCGCCTTCCACACCTTCGTGTTCGACGTCGAGGTTCATGACGTCGAGCATCTCATGCGGATCCTCGCGGCGCTCCGCGCGAGCGACGTCGTGTCGAGCGCCGAGCGGCTGTAAGAACTCCCGATCAGGCGCGGGTGGCGAGCGTCTCGATCCCTATTTCCGGACCAGGTTGGGCAGAGTGAAGGTGCCGTCCGAGTTCACGTTGCCGTCGAGCCGATTGTCCACGTAGCTAAAGATCCCGCCGCCATTCTGAGTCAGCACTCCGGTACCGTTGCCGGTGATCGTGGTTCCCGACACCTGCACGGTCGCGCCGACGCCGTCGGCCAGGATGCCGTTCGTGGTGTTGTAGGCGACGATCGAATTGGTGATCATGATCGTGGTCCCGGAGGTGGCCGGCGGAACCAGCACCTGGAGGCCGCGGTTGGCGCCGCTCATCACGCTCTGATCGATGACGATCGCGACGCCCTGCGCTCCGGTGTTCCCGGTAAGATTCACCATCAGGTTGTTGTTGGCGTTGTTGAGCATCCGCACATTGCGCAGCACCACGCGCGCGTTGCCGCCCGCGCCGGTGGGCTGGATGAGAATTCCACCGCCGGTCGCGCCGTTGCCATTCTCGGCGATGGTGGTGTTGGAGACGAACAGCCGCGCGGAGCCGCTCGGCTGGAATGAGATTCCCTGACTGTTGGCGGCGTTGAAACGCCGGATCGTGCAATCCTCGATGTGAAGCGTGCCGTTGCCGATCATACGAACACCGTTGCTCGGCGGGCTCACGCCAAAGATGTCGAGCCCGCGGAGAAAGACGACGTCGGTAGCGAGCGGCAGGTTGACAGTGATGCCGTTGCCCCCGGCCAGTGAACCGCCCTCGGTATATGGGCAGGAGATGGTCAGCGATTTGGTTATCGTCACTGCGCCAAAGCCGCCTGGATCGAGGCAATTGATCTCGCCGCCCGCAGCGGTCTTTGAAATCGCACCTGCGAAAGTCTTGCACGGCGCAGTCCGGCTGCACGGGTTCACGTCGTCACCGACGCCGGACACCCATGTGCGAGTCGCCTGTGCTGCCGCAGGCGTAGTCCAAGCAAAGCTCAGGCAGAATAGCAGCGCGCCAAGGATCGAATACCTGGAGACGGAAGGCATTGGAGCTCCCCCACAGTTCCTCACCTGTCCCGATAATAGCATGAACAGCAAAGTTTGCTGAGTCTGTTTATGTGCCGCCGCGTCCTCCGCGCGTGTTTGGCTGATCAATAAAATGCACTCGGCGCTGCACCCTCGACGGTGGCCGCGGCTTCTGGGCCCTTACTCACGGCGCGCCGGCCGCCGGGGCCACGCGGCGCTCGGAGCGATCTCCCCTGGAGCCGGGAGTGTTCATGCCCTGGTAACAGAACCTAAACTATTCGAGTTGCTGATGTTTTGTGGAAGGCTGTGTCCAAGCAGCCTGTGTCCGGTCGGTCCCTGCGACGCGTTGGAAGATCGGCAGAGATGAGGTTTTCCAGGACCGCGAAGGCCGTAGCGCTACCGTCATTGATGCCCACCTCCCGATATGGGATGCAGGAGGTGCGCCCCGCAGGAGAGACCGATGCCCGTTATTGTTGGTACGCCCGGTGACGACGATCTTACCGGTACGCCCGGTGACGACCTTCTCCAGGGACTCGGAGGCAATGACCGCCTGAATGGGGGCGCCGGCGCGGACACGATGGAGGGCGGTCCCGGAAACGACATCTATTTTGTCGATCTTGCGAGCGATGTCGTTCGGGAATTGGCCAACGAAGGGCAGGACTACGTTTACACCAGCGTGAGCTACGCGCTCGCCGAAGGCTCCCATGTCGAGTATCTGGCGACGACCGCGACGGGGTCCACGGCCGCGCTTTCGCTGTACGGAAACGAGTTCGCCAACACCATCGTCGCCAATGACGGCAATAACTTCGTCTCCGGCGGCGCCGGCGACGACTTCATCATGGCTTTCGGCGGCGACGACATCATCGACGGCGGCACCGGCGCCGACGTCATGGAGGGCGGAACCGGGAACGACATCTACTATGCCGACAGCGTCTCCGACATTGTCCGCGAGTCGATCGGGGGCGGGTTCGACTATGTCTACACGTCCACGACTCTCGCTCTCCCGAACGGGTCGGAGGTTGAATTTCTCGCCACCCGTGCGACCCTTTCGACTGAAGGGCTGGCGCTGTACGGAAACGAATTCGCCAACACCATCATCGCCAATTACGGCAATAACGGCCTCTATGGCGGGGCGAGCGACGATTTCCTCGCGGGCCTGGATGGCGACGACATCCTCGACGGCGGCACCGGCGCCGACGTCATGGAAGGCGGCGACGGCAACGACATCTATTTCGTGGATAGCGGCGGGGACGTCGTCCGCGATACTTCCGGCACCGACCTTGTCTTCACGAGCGTCACCTATGCCTTGCCGGCCGGTGCGGCGATCGAATTGCTCGGTACGACCAACGAGTTTTCCACCGAGGGCCTGGCGCTGTTCGGCAACGAGTTCGCCAACACGATCATCGCCAACAACGGGAATAACGGCCTCTACGGAGGCGCTGGCAATGATTTCCTGTCGGCCCTTGGAGGCGACGATATCCTGGACGGCGGCACCGGCGCCGACGTCATGGAGGGAGGCCACGGCAACGACATCTATTTCGTCGACAATGCCGGCGACGTCATCCGGGAAGCCTCGGGCTACGATCTGGTCTTTACCAGTGTAAGCTACGCGCTTGCGGCAGGGGCGGCGATCGAACTGCTGGGCACGACGAACGAATTCTCGCTCGATGCACTGACGCTCTACGGGAACGAGTTCGCCAATACGATCACCGGCAACAACGGCAATAACGGCCTTTATGGCGGCGACGGCAACGACTTCCTCTCCGGACTGCTTGGCAACGACATTCTCGACGGAGGGGCGGGCGCCGATGTGCTCGAGGGCGGCCATGGCGACGACATCTACTATGTGGACCAGCAGGGCGACGTCGTTCGCGACTCCAGCGGTTTCGACATCGTTTATACGAGCGCCAGCTACGGGCTCGCCAACGGTGCGACGATCGAGGTTCTGCAGGCTTCCGATCTGTTCTCGACGACTGCCCTGAACCTGTACGGCAACGAGTTCGCGAACACGATCGTCGGCAATAACGGCGCAAATCTCCTCGTGGGTGGTGCGGGTGCGGACCGGCTCGAGGGCAATGGCGGCAACGACACGCTCGATGGCGGAGCCGATCAGGACGTGCTGGTCGGAGGGGCCGGTGCGGACATCTTCCGATTCAGCGCTGCGTCGGATTCAGCGGTCGGTTTCGCCGACACGATCGCCGACTTTCAAACCGGCATCGACCGCATCGATCTCAGCCTGATCGACGCCAACAGCCAGACCATCAATCGTGACAGCTTCCTGTTCATCGGGGCCCAGGGGTTCACCGGCCGGGCGGGCGAGCTGCGCTACGTCCAGAGCGGCAGCACCTTCGATCTTTATGGCGACTTGAACGGCGACAGCGTTGCCGACCTGCACATCCGGGTTGTCGGCAACGGCCTAGTCGTCGGCGACATCAATGGCGCAGTCGCGGCCCCGCCGGCCAACCGGCCTCCGGCGATCAGCTCCGGCACGGCCGCCAGCGTCGCCGAGAACAGCGCGGCCTCAACCATCGTCTATCAGACCGTGGCAAGCGATCCGGACGGCGACCCGGTCACTTACCGTCTCAGCGGTCCCGATGCAGGCCTGTTCAGCATCGACTCGTCGGGAGCGGTGCGGTTGCTGTCGCCTGCCGATTATGAGGCACGTAGCAGCTACGCCTTCACCGTCGTGGCCGAGGACGGCCGAGGTGGAGCTGCCTCCCAGCCGGTGACGCTCAGCATCCAGAACGTCAACGAGGCGCCGGTGATCAGCTCCGGCACCGCCGCCACGATCCCGGAAAACAGCCCGACCTCGACCGTTGTATACCAGGTCGTGGCAAGCGATCCCGACGGCAATCCGCTGAGCTATTCGCTGAGCGGGACCGACGCCGCCTTCTTCACGATCGACGCGAACGGGGCGGTCCGCTTCATCCAGTCGCCCGATTACGAGACGCGCAGCAGCTATTCCTTCTCGGTCAATGCAAGCGACGGCAGCCTCGCCGCGACCCGCGGCGTCACCGTTACCGTCACGGACGTCAACGAAAGCGTCGGCTCCACTCCGATCATCAACGAGACGAGCGCGGCCAACGACAGCATCGCGCAGGCGCAGGTCATTCTGCGCTCGCAGCTTGCCGTCGCGTCCAACCCGAACCTCGGCGACCAGACGCTGCCGTCGGTGCAGATTAACGGCACCATCTCGCCGCTCGGCGACAGCGACTATTTCAGCATCACGCTCCAGGCCGGCGAGCTTCTTATCCTCGACGTCGATGGCACGGTCTCGCTGGACTCGTTCCTCAAGGTGTTCGGGCCCGATGGCACGCTAATTGCGCAGAATGATGACGCCGTCTCGTTCGACGCCGGGTCGACGGCTCATTCCGGCGTCAGCCACAATATGGATTCGCTGGTTCGCTTCCGGGCGCCGACCAGCGGCACCTACACCTTCCAGATCCGCTCCTACGAGGACGCGGGGACGGCGACGTCGAGCGGCGCCTATACGATCAACCTCAGCATCGGGCCGCAGGCGAGCCAGGCAGTCATCGACCAGGAGAATATCGACGCGCTGATCTCCGGCTCGCGCTGGAACACGTCGACCATCACCTACGGATTCACCACCGACCCGACTCAATATGCGGGAAGCGAGGGGTCGCCAGAGAAGACCAACAATTTCGAGACCTTGAACCCGGTTCAGCGCGCCGCCTCGGTCACCGCCTTCGCTCTGATTACCCAATATACCGGGCTCGCCTTCACTGAGAACGTGGCATCGCCCGGCCTGGCGCAGATCCGAATGGCGCAGAGCGACGAGCCGGACACCGCCTATGCCTATTATCCGGGTGTTGGTGATGGCGGCGATGCGTGGTTCCGCAACAGCGCTCCGGTGAATTCGCCGCAGTCGCCGCCTCGCTACGACAATCCCGTCGCAGGCAATTACGGCTACCTGACGTTCCTTCACGAGCTCGGCCACGCCATGGGCCTCAAGCACGGTCACGAATCGCCGGCGCTGAGCCCCGATCGGGATTCGATGGAATTCTCCATCATGACCTATCGAGGCTATATCGGCGCCGACTACGAAGGCACCGGCTACAAGAACGAGACCTGGGGGTTCGCTCAGAGCTTCATGATGTACGACATCGCGGCTCTGCAGAAGATCTATGGCGCCAATTACGCGACCCAGGCCGGCGACAGCACCTACAGCTGGAATCCGACCACTGGCGCCTTCTCGATCAACGGCGTGGTTCAGTGGACGCCGGGCGGCAACCGCGTGTTCCAGACCGTCTGGGACGGCGGCGGCACCGACACTTACAACCTCTCCGGCTACTCCAGCCCGGTGACGATCGACCTTCGGCCGGGAGAATGGACGACCACTTCATCGGTCCAGCTCGCCAATTTGGGCGGTAACGCCAGTCCGCTCTATGCGCGGGGCAACGTGGCCAACGCGTTGCTGTTCAACGGCGACACCCGTTCTCTGATCGAGAATGCGGTCGGCGGCAGCGGCAACGACACGATCATTGCCAATCAGGCTTCCAACAGGCTGACCGGCGGCGCCGGCTCCGATACCTTCGCATGGCGATCGATCGGGGATGCGCAGATGTCGAACCCCGACCGGATCCTCGATTTCGTGCGGGGCGCGGACAAGATCGATCTTTCGGGAATCGACGCGATCATCGGCTCGCCAGCGGACGACGCCTTCACGTTCATCGGCTCCAACGCCTTCACCGGGGTCGCCGGGCAGCTTCGCTTCGACGTCGATGCCAATGGGGTGAACATTTATGGCGACGTCGACGGCAACGGCATCGCCGACCTGCACATCATCGTGAATGGAACCAGCATCGGGACCGCGGACTTCATCTTCTAGTAATCCGCGCGGTCCGGAGAGACCATGATGAAGCTAGTGATTGGACTGGCCGCGGCGACCGCGGCAGCGATGAGCATGGAGGCTACGACGCCCGACACCCAGCCTTCCGGAAAGCAGATCGCCCCCGCCCGGGACGGCAACGTCGCCATCCAGGAGGAGCTCGACGCGGCGCGCAGGGCGTGCACGATCGCGGCCTATGACCTGTTCATCGCCCGTCATCCGGGCCATCCGCTCGAGGCGGTCGCGCGGGAGGAACGGGCGCGGCTGCAAAACCACGGGCGCTAGGGCAAATTCCGCCTCGGCCGGTCAGGCGGCTCGGTCGCCGGCGGGCTCTTGAACGATCGTCGCTTCATCCGCGGCCTGCCTTCGCCCGACCAATAGGGAGGGGGCGAAGCGTCCCAGAAGGATGAGCAGGGTCGGCAGGGACAGGGTGGTGATCATGTCCTTGAGGCTTTCCCGCCACTGCCCGGGCCATGTCTCGTGAAGGTAATCCGCCCATTCGTTGGCGAGACCCGCGACCAGGATCAGGAACCAGGGCAGGATGGGGCATGACCGCCGCGGGAGCACAGCGGTCAGGAGAAGATAAAGGCCGAGACCCGTCAGCAGGTGAAGCGCGTCCCTGCTGAGGCCGGTATCTTCCGTGATCACTGTCTTGATCGCCGCCCAGTCCACTGCGGTTCCTTTCGCAGCGCGTGGTAGCGCCCGTCCAGCTGCACGCACAGCCCTTGCGTGCTGCGGGACCGCCGATACACCGGACGCCATGAAATCCCCCGACGAGATGACCTATGGCGACTATCTGGGGCTCGACCAGCTGCTCGCCGCCCAGCACCCGCAGTCCGAGCACCATGACGAGCTGCTGTTCATCATCATCCACCAGACCAAGGAACTGTGGCTCAAGCAGATGGTGGCTGAGCTGAAGGCGGCGGCGGAGATGATTCGCGGCGACCGGCTGATCGAGGTCCACAAGATCCTGTCGCGCGTATCCCGGATTCAAGCGGTGCTGACCCTGAGCTGGGACATATTGTCGACCATGACCCCGGCCGATTACCTCAAGTTCCGGGGCGGGCTCGGCACGTCGAGCGGCTTCCAATCCGCGCAGTTCCGACAGATCGAGTTCCTGTTCGGGTTCAAGGATGCCGGCCACCTGCGCTTCCAGCGCGAAGGAACGGCGGCCCGCGCGGCGCTCGAGGAGGCCTACAACGCGCCGAGTCTGTGGGACGAGGCCAATCGCGCCCTTGCGCGCGCCGGGTTCCCGCTGCCGCCTGAGGCGATCGAGCGCGACTGGACCCGGCCCTACGAGCCGAACGAAGGGGTCGAGGAGGCTTGGGCGACCATCTACCGCGATCCCGAGCGATGGTGGGTCTTCTATCAGCTCGCCGAGAAGCTGGTCGACATCGACGATGCAACCGCGACATGGCGCCACAAGCACGCGATCACGGTTGAGCGGGTGATCGGTTTCAAGCGGGGCACCGGCGGCACCGCCGGGGTATCCTACCTTCAGTCCACGATCGGCAAACGCGCCTTCCCCGAACTGTGGACGCTTAGGACCAAGCTCTAGCGCAGCAGGTCGGGCCTAAGGTCAGAGCCGGTGTAGGCGACCAGAAGGTCGGCACCTTCGCCAGGCTCAAGCGACGACACCGCGGGGACTCGCCAGACCTCCCCAGGGCGCAGCGGCGCTCCGTCGAGGCGCGCGCCTTGCGCGAGTGGGATCAGCAGCAGCTCGGTGGCGGAGCCATCGATCCGGGCCGGCGCCGAGAGCCGCCAGCGCTCCAGGACGAAACTGCCGCCTTCGAGCAGCAGCTCCCGCCCGTCGCCGACGCAGCGCGGCTCTGGCGTGATGGGCGCGGGCCCGGGGATCGCGACATCGATGGCGTCGTCGAGATGGAGCTCCCGCGGCCGTCCATAATCGTAGAGCCGGTAGGTGAGGTCGAGATTCTGCTGGACCTCGATGAGGCTGATGCCGCCGCCGATGGCGTGAATGGTGCCGCCCGGGCAGGCGAGGACGTCGCCGGCCGCGACCGGGCGCCAGTCTATCAACTGCTCGATCGACCCGTCGAGAGCCGCGTCGCGCAATTTGCCGGCTTCGATACCCTGCCGAAGCCCGAGCCCGATGACCGCGCCAGGCTCGGCGTCGAGGACAAACCATGCCTCGTCCTTGCCGCAGGGCAGCCCGCGGACCGCCGCCTGGCGCGAGTCCGGGTGGACTTGGATCGACAGGAGATCGGCCGTGAACAGGTGCTTGACCAGCAATCGGCAGGCCGAGGCGTCTTGCTCCTCGTGCCAGACCTCGCCGATCCTCTCGCCGGCGTGAGCGAAGTCGGCGAAGACGTGTGGGAGCACGGCCCGGCCCCAAGGACGCGCGACCGCGCGCGGCGAGAGCCGCGTTGCCAGATCCGGCCGATCTTCCCACCTCAGCGGCGAGAGCATGCGCCTCATGCCGGCACGCCTTTTTAGGAGCAACGACGCACGGCGCGTCGCCAACCTCTCGCCGCCCATTGTCATGCTAAGTGCTTGACATTTAGTTGCCGGTGCGATGGAGGCGGCGGCCGGGGGGCCGGCTGATCGACCGCGGCTTGTGGGAGCAGGGTCGATCCAGACAGAAGGCAGGACAGGTGGCGAAGCTGGCGCGGTCGGCTCGTCGCGGAAAGATTATGGTTTTTCGCAAGCTCTTCAGCAGCCTCGGCGGCGGCTCCGGCTCCAAGGCGCCTCACGGCAAGCCGGGCGCGCGCGCCTATGCGATCGGCGATGTCCATGGCTGCCTCGCCCAGCTCGACCGGCTGATCGGACGGATCGAGGCCGACCTCGACGCTCGGCCGGTCAAGGAAGCATTCCTGGTCTTCGTCGGCGATCTCATCGACCGCGGGCCCGATTCGGCGGGGGTGATCGAGCGGCTGCGCACCTATTCGCGGCCCGGTCTCAAGCCGATCTTCCTCACCGGAAATCATGAGGAATATTTCCTGCGTGTGCTGGCGGGCGAGCGCGGAGTGCTCGACAATTGGCTCGACTATGGCGGCAAGCAGTGTGCCGAGAGCTATGGGATCTCGTCAGATCAGCTGGTCGCGTTGCCCGAGGACCAGGCGCTCGCGCTGCTTCGGCGGCAGGTCCCCGACGGGCATCGCCGCTTCCTCAAGAGCTTCGGGGACACCTTTCGCTTCGGGGACTATCTGTTCGTCCACGCAGGCATCCGCCCCGGCCTTCCGCTCGAGCAGCAGAGTCGTGCGGATTTGCGCTGGATCCGCGAACCGTTCCTCCAGGATGCCGGTGACCACGGCTTCGTCGTCGTCCACGGCCACACCATCGTCGAAACCGTGGAAGAGCTTCCCAACCGCATCGGGATCGACACCGGCGCATATCGGAGCGGAGTCCTCACGGCGCTGGTGATCGACGGCGCGGAGCGCCGCTTCCTGTCGGCGGCCGCCGACGAGGCGCAAAGCTCCGATCCGCTCCCGCGCGGGGTTGCCAGGGTTGGGAGCTAGCTCCTAATGAGAAAAGCCAATGGGGAGCAGCGCTGAGAAGTATGTCAGGGCCGAAAAAGATGAATGAAGCATTTCGGCTGTTCGCCGGCGCGATGGCGAAGCTGTCGCTGTGTCTGTTCGCGATGGTGCTTGTCACGGCGTGTCAGTCGACCCGCGGCGGTACCATTCCTTATGCCACGCAGGAGCTGGCGCCGCCCGATCGTCCGACGGCAGCGGCGATCGGCGACGACTACCGGATCACGACCGGCGACAAGCTTCAGGTCACCGTCTTTCGCGTCGAGGACCTTTCGCGCGATTATCGCGTCGATCTGGCTGGAAACCTGTCGATGCCTCTGATCGGCAATGTCCAGGCCATGGGCCGCACCACCGGCGAGGTTCGTGACGAGATTGCCCGCCGGCTGGGCGAGCGCTACCTGCGCGACCCCGACGTCACCGTGTCCGTCACGGAGTCGACGAACAACCGGGTCACCGTGGAAGGTGGCGTTCGCAATCCGGGACTGTTCCCACTGACCGGCCGGACCTCGCTGCTTCAGGCCGTGGCTATGGCAAGCGGGATCGATCCCCAGAACGGCAATCCTCGCAGGATCGCGATTTTCCGACATGTCGGGGGTCAGCGCATGGCGGCCGCTTTTGATCTGGAGAGCATAAGAGGGGGCGCGACTTTGGACCCGGAAATCTACCCCGGCGATATCGTGGTCGTGCAGACCAACTCGCGCCGCGGCCTGTTCCAGGATGTCCTGCAGGCGCTGCCGCTGGTCGCTCTCTTCCGTCCGTTCTGATGCGCCCAGCGCGCTTTTGACAGGTAAATAGTTCGCAATGGGCAAGAACGAGATTGAACCCAGGGGCATCGGCGGCGTGTGGCCGGTTGCCGAGGAGGGGCGGGTCGGTACTCCGCTGCACATGCAGGAGCGCCCGGATTATGGCGCCGCGCGCGGATCCGAGCTCAGCCTCCACATGGTGTGGAACGTCATCTGGTCGTGGCGCTGGCTGATCCTTGCCGCGATCGCCGCGGGATTGGCCGGCGGCATCATCGCCACCTTGCTGATGACTCCGCGCTATCGCGCAACGGCGACCCTGGAGCTCAACCCGCCGGTGGTTGAGGTCATGCAGGACCAGCAACGGCTGCAGTCGGTCCAGAACGATCGCCAGTATCTCGAAACCCAGTACGGGCTCCTGCAGAGCCGCGCGCTCGCGGAGCGGGTCGCCCAGCAACTCAATCTCGCGTCCAACGCCGGAGTGGTTTCGGAAGAGATGAGCCGTGAGGCGCGCCAGCGCGCGGCCGTCGGCATGCTCACCTCCAACCTCACCGTGGAGCCGAATCCGCAGAGCCGGCTGGTGAGGATCACCTTTGAATCCGAAGATCCTCAGCTTTCCGCTCGCGTCGCGAATGGTTTCGCCGAGAGCTTCATCAGCTCAAGCCTCGAGCGCCGCTATCAGGCCTCGTCTTATGCCCGCGACTTCCTTCAGAGGCAGATCGGGATCGTTCGCCAGGAGCTCGAAAATTCCGAGCGGCAGCTCGTCGCCTATGCCCAGCAGCAGGGCATTATCAACGTTGCCGGCGGTGGCGGCGAGGGAAGCGCCCCCGGCGCCGACGCCGGATCGCCGACCGCGGCGACTTTGGTCGCTTTGAACAACGAGCTTTCACAGGCCACCGCCCGGCGGATCGCCGCCGAGCAGCGCTATCGCCAGGCTCAGGCGACTGGCCCAACCGCTGAAGTGTCGGAGCGCACGAGCGATCTGCGCAACCAGCTCGCGACTCTTCGCGCCGAGTATCAGGAAAAGCTGGAAGTCTTCCAGCCCGACTACCCGGCCATGGTCCAGCTGCGCTCGCGGATGACCGCGCTCGAGCGGGCTATCCAGGGGGAGGCGGGGAACGTCCGCGCCGGCCGTCTCGGCACCCTTCGGGCCGACTATCAGGCCGCTGCGAACGAGGAGCGCCAGCTCCAGGCGCAGGTCAACCAGCTCCAGGGCGCCGTGCTTAACCTGCGCGGGCGTTCGATCCAGTACAACATCATCCAGCGCAACGTGGACCAGAACCGCGCGCTCTATGATGCCCTGCTCCAGCGCTACAAGGAGATCGGGGTCGCCGGCGGGATCGGCACCAGCCAGGCGTCGATCGTCGACCGTGCAGAAGTTCCGAGCGGTCCGTCGCAGCCGAACCTGATGATGAACATCCTCATCGGTCTGATGCTCGGCCTGGTGTCCGGCCTCGGCCTGGCCTTGCTCCTCGAGTTCATCAACGACACGATCAAGAGCCCGGACGACGTCCGCGACAAGCTCCGGCTCGCGTTCCTCGGCGGCATCCCGGCGTCGAAAGCCAAGGCGATCGAGGAGCTGCAGGAAGCAAGCACGCCGATCAGCGAGGCCTATTTCTCGGCGATCACGTCGCTCCAGTTCACCACGGAGAGCGGCGCGCCGAAGGTGCTTCTGGTCACCAGCACCCGGCCCGCGGAAGGCAAGTCGACCAGTTCGTGGGCAATCGCCTCATCTTTCGGGCGGCTCGGGCGCCGGGTGCTCCTGATCGACGCCGACATGCGCAAGCCGGCCTTCGTGACGGGCGGCGAGAAGTCCGACGGCCTGGCCAATCTGCTCACCAACCGCGATCCGCTGTCGGCGCACGTCGTCAAGCCGGACGTGGAAGGCGTGTGGCTGCTGCCGTGCGGGCCGCTTCCGCCCAACCCGGCGGAGCTGCTGTCGTCGCCGCGGCTCAAGGCCATCCTTGCCGAAGCGTCATCGCAATATGATCTGGTCATCGTCGACAGCCCGCCGATCCTCGGCCTCGCCGACACGCCGTTGCTGTCGTCGATCGCGAGCGGCACCTTGCTGGTGATCGAGGCCGGCAAGACCCGCACTCGCGCCGCGTCCGAAGCGCTCGACCGACTGCGCCAGGCGGGAGCCAATGTCGTGGGTGCCCTACTCACGCGGTATAAGCATGACGCGGTTGGCTACGGCTATTCCTACGACGCCTACAAATACAGTCCGGTGGAGGGCCGCGAGCGCGAGATCCGGCTGATCGTGGCGAAGAATGGCTGAATCGGGTTGGCGCGCCCGCGGCGCGCTATGGTGGGTCAAGCTGCTGGTCCTGACTGTCGCCGCTCTGGCGGTTGGCTGGCTTGCGCTTGAGGCAAGCCTCGTCCGGGCTTTCCGCAACCAGCCGGCACGGGTCCTGCTCGTCGACCCGGGCAATCCCGACACTGTGTTCCGCCTCGCCTCCGAGCAATTGCTTCGTAATCGCGGCCAGCTGCCGGCCCAGTTCGACCCCCAGCTCCTAGAAGCGGCGCGCCGCGAGCCGCTCGCTTCCGAGCCCTATCTGTTCCTGGCAATGCGAGCGCTGGAGCAGCGCGATCTCGCGCGTGCCGAGCGCCTGCTGACCGAAGCGCGCCGCCGCAATCCGCGCCAGCGCCTGGTTCGCCTCGCTCTTCTCGGCACCTACCTTCAGACGAACAGAATTCCTGAAGCGAGCAACGAGATCGCCGTGCTCGTCCGATTGGTGCCCCGGACAAGCCAGCTTCTGGTGCCAGAGCTCGCCCGCCTTGCCGCGCAGCGAGAAACGGCCGACGCGGTCGTGGCCGCCGTGGGCAGCGACCCGCTCATGGCCCACGTGCTTGCACAGCTTGCCCGCCAGAACGCCGATCCCGATCACCTGCTTCGTCTGGCAAGGCGCCAACCGCGCGGATCGGACGATACCGGCTGGCAAGGGATCATGTTGGACGGTCTGGTCCGTCAGGGCCAGGTGCGCCGGGCGCAGCAGCTCTGGCAGCGGCTGGTCGGCGTAAGCGGCGCCGCAGCCCTGCTCTACGATCCCCGCTTCGAGGGGCGTCCCGGCCCGATGCCGTTCAATTGGACGCTCAGCAGCTCCGGCCCGGGAGTCGCCGAATCGGCGCCCGGCGGGGCGCTGGACGTCGAATATTTCGGTCGCGAGAGCGCCCCGCTCGCATCGCAACTCCTCGCCCTGGCGCCAGGACGCTACCGGCTTGCGATGCGTGTCGAGGGCGATGCCAAGGGCGACGGGAGCCGGATCGAATGGCAGGTCGCCTGCGCACCGAGCGGCCCGCCGCTGGGCACGACCGTGCTTCGGGATGTCAGCTATAACCCGCGAGACCTCAGTCTCGAGTTCACGGTTCCCGCGAGCGGCTGCCAAGGCCAATGGCTGAGGCTTCAAGGCGTAGCTGCGGAGTTCCCCGCCACCCAATCGGCTCGAATCAGCGAGCTTAGCCTTCGCCGGGCGGGGGAATAAGGATGACGATCCGCCACTTCCTGATTCCCGTTTATCTCGTGCTCTGCATCCTGCTCGGCGGGGCGAGTGCCGCGGGCTTCCTTCAGAACCTCCTTCTCCAGCTCCTTGCGCTGCCGATCCTGGTGACCGCCCTGGCGAGCTCTCGGCAAGCGATGCCGAGCGCCGGGCGGGCCCTCGTCTGGCTCGCGCTCGGCCTGATCGCCCTCGTGCTGCTTCAGCTCGTCCCCCTTCCTCCAAGCATCTGGACGAGTCTGCCGGGCCGTGACGCGGTCGCCGCGGGCTACCAGTTGCTTGGGCAGCCGCTGCCCTGGCTGCCGATTTCGCTGTCCCCGGACGCCACGCTGGCGGCGCTGCTCTGGCTTCTGCCCGCCTTCGCGGTCCTGCTCGGGATCCTGAGGCTGGGCGCCTATCGTCCGAGCTACATCGTCTGGGCGCTGATCGGAGTCATCGTCGTCTCGGTCATGGTCGCCTCGCTCCAGCTGACCGGCGGCCGCGACAGCCCCTTCTATTTTTACCGGGTCACCAATTTCGGCTTGGGGGTCGGCTTCTTCGCCAACAGCAACCACCAGGCGACGCTGCTGTTGAGCACGATTCCCTTCGTCGCTGCACTTTACGCGGCACGCGGCCGCGCGAAATCGCTCAAGACCTCTTCGGGCCTGCTCCTGGCGCTGTCGGGAGTGGCGATGATCCTGGCGGTCGGCCTGGCGATCGGTGGCTCGCTGGCCGGCTTCGGCCTTGGCATCGCTTCGGCCGCGGCGAGCTATCTGCTGTTCCGCTATCGCGGCGGACCCGCGCCGTGGTGGACCCTCACCGCCGCCGGCCTGGTGCTGTTCGGAGCCGCGGCCCTGGTGTTCGCCGGCCCGATCAGCGGCGGCGCCCTGCTCAGCGACATCGAGCGGAGCACGACATCGCGCCAGACCATGGTCTCCACCACCGTGGAGGCGCTCGGAGACTATTTCCCCGCTGGCGCCGGGGTCGGCGTCTTCCCAATGGTCTATCGCACCTATGAGGCGCCTTCGGAGGTGACCACCACCTGGGTCAACCACGCCCACAGCGACCTGGTCGAGATCGGCCTCGAAACGGGGCTGCCCGGTTATCTGCTGCTCCTGGTCTTCCTGTTGTGGTGGGGCCGGCGCGCCTACCGGATCTGGATCGCCGACGAGCAGCCGGACCATTACGCCCGCGCCGCGGTGATCGCCTCGGCGGCGATCATGGCTCACAGCTTCGTCGATTACCCCCTTCGAACCGCAGCCATCTCCGCCCTGTTCGCGATGTGCCTAGCGCTGATGGCTCAGCCTCGGCCTTGGGCGCGCCGGCGCCGCGACGAGCAAGGCGGCGAGGAACAGCCGCTTCGGCACCTGAGCGCCTGACCCGGTGACCTCGACACGGCGCCCTCGGCTCCATATGGAATTGCGTCTGCCCGCGGGAGCCTGCTGCCTGATGCGCAAGCGCCCGGAAACGCGAAAGAAAGATCGCTAAAATGGCCAATTTCGCGCTGATCGGCGCCGCCGGCTACATCGCGCCCCGCCACATGCGCGCGATCAAGGCGACCGGTAACCAGCTGATCGTCGCTCTCGACCCGAGCGATTCGGTCGGAGTGATCGACAGCTATTCGCCCGAGAGCAGCTTCTTCACCGAGTTCGAGCGCTTCGACCGCCATATCGACAAGCTCCAGCGCGGGCCCGCCGACGACCGCGTCCACTATGTCTCGATCTGCTCGCCCAATTATCTGCACGATGCGCACATGCGCTTCGCGCTTCGCTCCGATGCCGACGCGATTTGCGAGAAGCCGCTGGTCCTCAATCCCTGGAACATCGACGGGCTGCTCCAGATCGAGGAGACGACCGGGCGCAAGGTGAACACCATCCTGCAGCTTCGCGTCCATCCTGCGATCGTCGCGCTGAGAGAGCGGGTGCGCGGGGGCAACGTCGACCGAAAGCACGAGGTGGACCTCACCTACATCACGTCGCGCGGCCGCTGGTACCTTCACAGCTGGAAGGGAGACGAGAAGAAGTCGGGCGGGATCGCGACCAATATCGGCGTCCACTTCTTCGACATGCTTCACTTCATCTTCGGCGACCTGCAGCACAATGTCGTCCATCTGAGGGAAGACGTCCGCGCCGGCGGCTATCTCGAATATGAGCATGCCCGGGTCCGCTGGTTCCTCTCGGTCGACGCTGACGATCTGCCCCAAGCGCAGAAGGACGCAGATCAGCGCACCTTCCGGTCGATCACCGTCGACGGCGAGGAGATCGAGTTTTCCGACGGGTTCGGTGATCTCCATACGGTGAGCTACGAGAAGATCATCGCGGGCGAGGGTTTCGGACTCGAGGCAAATCGCTGCGCGATCAAGACCGTGGCGGACATCCGCTCCGCAGATCAGGCGGCGCTGGTCGGCGATTTCCATCCCCAGATCCTGAAGCACCGCTCATGAGCCATTATCAGCACGAGTCCGCGATCGTGGACGAGGGCGCGGTGATCGGCGAGGGCTCGCGCGTCTGGCATTTTGTCCATGTCTGCTCCGGAGCGCGCATCGGCAGCGGAGTCTCGCTCGGCCAGAACGTGTTCGTGGGCAATCGGGTGACGATCGGCGATCGCTGCAAGGTTCAGAACAACGTGTCGGTCTATGACGGAGTGACCCTCGAGGAGGGGGTGTTCTGCGGCCCGTCGATGGTGTTCACCAACGTCTACAATCCGCGTTCTCTGGTCGAGCGGAAGGACGAGTATCGCGACACGCTGGTGAAGAGGGGCGCCACTCTGGGGGCCAATTGCACCGTCGTCTGCGGCACCACGATCGGCGAATATGCCTTCGTCGCCGCCGGGGCGGTCGTGAACCGCGACGTGAAGCCTTATGCGCTGATGGCCGGCGTTCCGGCGCGGCATATCGGCTGGATGAGCCGCCACGGCGAGCGGATCGATCTCCCCCTTGCCGGCGACGGCGAGGCGACCTGCGCCGCCACGGGCAACCGCTACCGTCTCCAGGACGGCCAGCTCGCCTGCCTCGACTGAGGCAAGCATGGCTCGGACCGCCGACTTCCTGATCATCGGCGCCGGAATCGTCGGCCTGACGATCGCCCTGGAGCTCAAGCGCCGCCATCCGGGCGCGTCGGTTCTCGTGCTCGAAAAGGAGCCAGAGCCGGGCCGTCATTCAAGCGGCCGCAACAGCGGCGTTCTCCACAGCGGCATCTATTATCCGCCGGCCTCCCTGAAGGCGCAGGTGTGCCGGTCCGGCTGCCTGGAGATGATCGCTTATTGCGACGAGCGCGGGCTCCCGCTCGACCGCATCGGCAAGGTGCTGGTGCCGGTGCGCGAGGAGGACGGGCCGCAACTCGATCTGCTCGAGGAGCGGGGCGCGCTCAACGGAGTCGCGGTGAAGCGGCTCGGGCCCGCCGAGCTGAAGGAAATGGAGCCGGAAGCGCGTTCGGCGACCGGCCAAGCGCTGTTCGTGCCGGTCACGTCGGTGGTGAGCTCGGCTGCCGTCTTCGCCTCAGTGCTTGCCGACGTTCGCGCTGCAGGAATCGAGATTATCTGCGGCGGCGACCTTGGCGCGGTCGACGCCGACGCGCGAAGCCTCACCTTTGCGGGTGAGCGCATCGCTTACGGCCACGCGGTCAACACCGCGGGTCTCCACGCCGACAGCGTCGCCCAGCGTTTCGGCGTTGGCGACAATTACACGCTGCTTCCCTTCAAGGGGATTTACTGGAAGCTCGATCCGGCGGCGGGCCTGGCGATCAACCACCTCATTTACCCGGTCCCGGACCTGCGCGTGCCGTTCCTCGGGGTCCACACCACCACCTCGATCGACGGAACGGTCTATATCGGCCCGACCGCGGTCCCCGCCTTCGGGCGCGAGAATTACCGCGGCCTGCAGGGCGTCGCGCCGCGTGAGCTGACCCGAATCCTGGGGCTGATCGCAGGCCAATATGTGTCGGGCCGCGATGGCTTCAGGCGCCTCGCCTGGCAGGAGGGCCGGCGCTATTTCCGGCGCTGGTTCGCCGAGGCCGGCCGGGCGCTGCTTCCGCGCCTCCGCCCGGAGCACCTCCTCGCTTCCGACAAGGTCGGTATCCGCGCGCAGATGCTGGACCGAAGCACCGGCCGTCTGGTCAACGACTTCGTTGTCGAGCAGGGCCCCTCCTCGACCCATGTGATCAACGCCATCTCACCCGCCTTCACCAGCGCCTTCCCGCTGGCTCGGCACGTCTGCGACGCCTTCATCGAGAAGGCGGCCAGCTAGGCACCCGAATAGGGCAGGCGGGTATCGTGGGCCTCCGAGCTGAACGGCCGGAAGGTGTCCCGAGTGCCGGGGAAGGCGCCCCTGAACCGTTCGTTACGAGCGCTGCAGGTCTCCGGATTGTAGACCCTGACGAACGCCTCCCCTTCGATGGCGAGGTCGGTCCGATACTCGTTGCCGACGAGATCGGTGTGATGGAAGTTCGGCTCCATGTCGAACGGCTGGCTTCGGTCCTTGTGCGCCGCCGGAATGAACACCTCGGTGTTGGCGAACAGGTTGCGCCGTCCGCCTCCGGGATCGGCGGCGAAGAACGGGAAGTGGCCCGAACTCGCGTCGGTGTGAGTGCCGATTAGCCTGCAATTCTCGACCCGCACGAGATTTTCCGGAAATGCATGGAGCATTCCGAAATAGTGGGACGAGCGAATGGTGAGGTCGCGCAGGATCGTGGTTCCGCCCGTCTGTCCCTGCCATGACAGCCAGAAGCAGCCGGGCCCGCAGTCATGCTCCCCGCCCTGGAACAAGATGCCTTCTCCCGGCCAGGTCGCGATAATGTGGTTGGCGTCCTCGCGGTTGCGGGTGTTGCAGTCGATGAAGCGGCAATAGCCCTTAAAATTGTGGACGTAGGCGGCGAGCACCGCGCTCCTGTTGTCGAACATGTTGCAGCGCCGGAATTCGAGGTTGCCGGTCTTGGTGTCGACGTCGACGCCCTCATTGCCCCGGTCCGGCTCGATATCCACGCCGAAGCCCGGCATGTGATAGTCGTAGCGGCCGCCGGGGAAGCCGTTGCCGCTGAACTCGCAATCTTCGGCAAGCAATCCGAACACCTGGAGCGGCGCCAGGCCCCCGCGCGCATTGTTGAGGCAGCGGACTCGGCGCAGGTGGACGTTCCGGCATGCGCGGGTGGGCCGCGCATTGCTCATCATGCCTTCGTCCGAAAGCAGGATGCCGTCGACCTGGCCGTGATGGAGATGAAGGTCCTCGAGAAGGACTTCGGTGCACGCGTTCAGAGCGATCAGGTGGGCATAGCCTTCGTTGACTCCGGCATCGCGCGTCATCTGGGCGTTGCCGCCGTCGATTTCGAACCCGGCGATGGTGACATTGCGGCACCGGCGGATCTCGAACGGCATGAACGTGGCCATGTGGACTCCGACGGTGAGCCCGTCCGGTCCCGGCGTCGCCGGACGATGAAAGCGGCCGTTGAGCCGGATCGTCGCGCCATGGCCCATGAGGGTGAGCCCGTCGCAGTCGAGATATTCGGCGTTGATGACCTGCCGCCGGTCGACCGTTCCGTGAGGGGCGGTTCGGTAGCGCTCGACGAAATAGACTCCCCTTGGGAAGACGTAGTGGCCGCCCCGGTTCTGGGTCGCATGGTCGGCGAGGCGATGGAACGCCTCGTAATTGTCGGTTCGGCCATCACCAACGAAGCCGAACCGCTCCACCACGTCGATTGTCTCGCCGGTGCGGCGCGATTGGGCTTTCGCGCCGCCGCCGAGGCCAGCCAGCGGCGCCAGCGCCGCGCCGGAGAGGATGCCGGCCAACAATTCGCGTCTTCTCATCTTTTCTCACTCTGCTCGGGCAGTTTGACTTGCCCTGAACGGATCGCATCGCAAGCCCTGGTCCGGCGGCGGCCGCCCGCTCTGGACCGGAGTTGCGCCCTGTGCTTAAAGCCCGCCAGTTCAATGGGAATCCGATCCCAGGCGGCTTCGGCCACAATCTCATACAATCGGGTGGACGGAATGGACCTTAAGGGAAGCAAGCTCGTGCTGGTCGGCGGCGCCGGGCTGATTGGCTCTCATACCGCGGACCGACTCCTCAAGGAGGATGTGCGCGAAATCGTCATCTACGACAATTTCGTTCGCGGCCGGATGGAGAATCTGGCCGACGCGCTGAGCGATCCTCGAGTGCGGGTGTTCGACATCGGCGGAGACATCCTCCAGACGGACATCATGGAGGCCGCGTTCGACGGCGCGGACGGCGTTTTCCATTTCGCCGCTCTGTGGTTGCTCCAGTGCCACGAATTCCCGCAGAGCGCCTTCGACGTCAACGTGCGCGGCACGTTCAACGTGATGGACGCTTGTGTCCGCAAGGGCGTGAAGCGGCTGGTCTATTCCTCGTCCGCCTCGGTCTATGGCGACGCCGTCATGGAGCCGATGACGGAGGATCACCCCTTCAACAACCAGAATTTCTACGGCGCTACGAAGATCTGCGGCGAGGCGATGATGCGCGCTTACCATCATCGCTACGGCCTCGATTATGTCGGGCTCCGCTACATGAACGTATATGGCCCTCGGCAGGACTATAAGGGCGCCTACATCGCGGTGATCATGAAGATGCTCGATGCGATCGACCGCGGCGAAAGCCCCACGGTCATGGGCGACGGGTCCGAGGCATTCGACTTCGTCGCCGTCGAGGATTGTGGCCTCGCCAACGTCCGGGCGATGCAGGCGAGCGCGACCGACAGCTTCTACAATGTCGGCACCGGCAAGCGCACGTCGCTTCGGGAGCTCGCCGAGATGCTGATCGACCTGACCGGCTCTGAGCGGGAGGTCCAATATGCCCCGCGCAGCGCGGCGACCCTCGTTCGCAACCGCATCGGTTGTCCGAAAAAGGCCGCCGAGGAGATTGGTTTCACGGCGGAGATTGATTTGCGTGAGGGGCTGGACCGCCTTATCGCGTGGCGGGCGGCGCATAAGGGCGAGGTCGCCGCGCGCCGGGTCAAGGCCGGCATGGCCGCCTGAGGGAGGTCGCGCCGCAGCAGCGGGTGAAAGTGCATGTGTGGAATCGCAGGGCTGCTAAACCTGGATGGCGCGCCGGTCTCGCCGGCGGTGCTGACCAGGATGACGGATGCGATCGCGCATCGAGGTCCTGACGGCCAGGGGCACTGGATCGAGGGCAATGTCGGGATCGGCCACCGCCGGCTGGCGATCATCGACCTGTCGCCGGCGGGCCATCAGCCGATGGTCAGCGCCGACCACCGTTACGTCCTCAGCTACAATGGCGAGATCTACAACTTCCGCGAATTGCGGGCCGAGCTCGAGGCGGAGGGCTATTGGTTTCGCTCGCAATGCGACAGCGAGGTCGTGCTCAATGCGGTAGCGGCCTGGGGGACGAAGGCGCTCCTTCGCTTCAACGGAATGTTCGCCTTCGCGCTCTACGACCGCAAGGAGCGTAAGCTCCTGCTCGCGCGCGACCGCTACGGCATCAAGCCGCTCTACATCTGGCAGGGCAACGGCCAGCTTGCCTTCGGATCGGAGCAGAAGGCGATCACCGCCATGCCGAATTTCAGCGGCCGCCTCGATCGCCGGGCGATGCTGGAATATTTCACCTTCCAGAACATCTTCACCGACCGCACCTTCATCGAGGACGTCCATCTCCTGCCGGCCGGTCACTATGCGACGATCGACCTCGGCCGCGAACGCCCCCAGCTGACGCGGACGCAATATTGGGATTTTCATTTCGTCGAGCCGGAGCGGCCGGCTTCTGACGGGGAATATCGCGAGGAGCTCGACCGGCTGTTCCGCCAGGCGGTCAATCGCCAGCTGATCACCGACGTCGAGCTCGGCAGCTATCTCAGCGGCGGAATGGATTCCGGCTCTATCAGCGCGATCGCGGCGCAGTCCTTTCCGTACCTCAAGACCTTCACCTGCGGCTTCGATCTCAGCTCCGCGTCCGGCATCGAGCTCGCCTTCGACGAGCGGTCGAAGGCGGAGGCGATGTCCTACCACTTCAAGACCGAACATTATGAGATGGTTCTGAAGGCGGGCGACATGGAGCGGGTCATGCCGCGCCTTGCAGCTCATCTGGAGGAACCACGGGTCGGGCAGAGCTACCCCAATTTCTACGCCGCCCAGCTTGCCAGCAAGTTCGTCAAGGTGGTGCTCAGCGGCGCCGGCGGCGACGAGCTCTTCGGAGGCTATCCCTGGCGCTACTATCGCGCCGTGAACAACGCGAGCTTCGAGGACTATGTCGACAAATATTACGTCTTCTGGCAGCGCCTGGTCAGCAATTCCGAGCTGAAGCAGCTCTTCTCGCCGATCTGGGCCGACGTCGACGACGTGTGGACCCGCGACATCTTCCGCGACGTGTTCCGCCAGCACGACGACAAGCTCAACCGGCCGGAAGACTATATCAACCACTCGCTCTATTTTGAGTGCAAGACCTTCATGCACGGCCTGCTCGTCGTCGAGGATAAGCTGTCGATGGCCCACAGCCTTGAGAGCCGGGTTCCCTTCCTCGACAACGACCTGGTCGATTTCGCAATGAGCTGCCCGGTGCATCTCAAGCTGAACAACCTCAAGGAGGTCGTTCGGATCGATGAGAATGAGGCGGGCCGCAATCAGACCTTCTTCCGCAAGACTCGGGACGGCAAGCAGATCCTTCGCGACGTGATGGCGAACATCATTCCCGAGGAGGTGACCAAGGCGGAGAAGCAGGGCTTCTCCGCGCCGGACGAGAGCTGGTTCAAGGGCGACAGCATCGACTTCGTTCGGCGTACCCTGTTTGCGCCGGACGCGCGCATCTACCAGCTTCTCGATCGCGACTCGGTCCAGAAGCTGGTCAATCAGCATCTCGCCGGGGAGCAGAACAGGCGGCTGCTCATCTGGTCTCTGCTCAACGTGGAGGAGTGGCTTCAGCAGATGAGCGAATTGGATACCGGCAGCGCCCCGTCGACCACCGAAGCGGAGCCTTCGCGTACCTTCGCCGCAGCGGGCGCAGGAGCATCTTGATGCAGGCGACCGAAACCCTGGATCGGCCGACCTCGGCGCAGGCGCAGTTCCAGTGCATCCGCTGCGCGGCGCCGCTGTCCGCGCAAGAGGGCGATTTCGCCTGCGCGGGATGCAGCTTCCCCTATTCCGCGGTCCCCAACGGCATCAAGTACAATGCCGACCCGCTCCTGTTCGAGAATTATAAGAAGAAGTTCCTTCTCTACAAAGTTCTCAACAATAACGGCTACATAAGCTACCAGTATCTCCACGAAGGTTCGGTTTCGCTTCCCGGCCGATCCGACGTGGCGGCTTTCCGGGCATTCATCGAGTCCGCGGTTCCGGCTGGCCGCATCCTCGACATCGGCTGCGGGATCCTGCCTCTTCCAGGCTATTTGGATTTTGCCAACAAGGGCGGTTACGAGCTTTTCGGCCTCGACCCGATCGAGGAGACCCAGTTCCAGGGCGTGCGCATCATCGGCTGCAGCGAATATCTCCCGCTTGCCGACGAATCCTTCGACGCGGTCATCTTCGCGACGAGCCTCGACCATGTCTGCTCGATGGAAAAGACCGCGAGCGAAGCGCTTCGGGTCCTAAAACCGGGCGGCAACCTGCTGATCTGGATGAGCGATCGAAGCCAGACTCTGGTCCAGCGGGCGAAGGGCGTTGCCCGGCGGCTCGCCCTCAACGTCATGCGCGGCTACCGCACTGACAAATTCTACGTCTATCCCAACCTCACCGTTCTTTACGCACCGAAGGGCGCCGTCGACGCGTTCCACTCGTTCGCGGAGACTCCGGCCAAGGTGAAGAAGCTGATGTGCGGAGCGGGCTTCGTTCATGCCGGCATGCAGTATGACAATCGCGACCAGGTGTTCCTGCGCTTCGTGAAGCCGGAGGCGGCGGCTGCTTCGCCCGCGTCGGGCGAGGTCGGGAGCGCCGGACGTTCAGGCACTCAGAGCAGGTAACCGCTTTACCGCGCGGCCATGCAGCTCCAACTGCCTCTCTGGAAAAGGCTTCTCTGGAATGTCTTCGTGGCGTGCTTCCTGCCCGCCTTCCTGCTGTGCGCGCTGATCCCGGGCAGGCGCCAGCGCACCTATTTCATCTGGGGAAGCGTCCCCCTCATCAACAACAAATACTTCTCCGAGGCGATTCGGCAGGCGGGCCATCGGAGCATGACGCTCATGGCCGGCCACTACGCCATCAATGCGCGGTCCGACTTCGACAGATATTTCGAGGATTTCGCGCCCCGATTTCTGCCCCAGGCGCTGCGCGTGGCGCTGGGTGGATGCATTGCGTTTATGTTCGCGCTCCGACGTGCAGCGGTGATGCACATGTCGTTCAACGGCTTCACGCTCGGCAGCACGATGTTCTGGCGGCTCGAAGGCGCGCTGTTCCGCCTCGCCGGAGCGAAGATCGTCATCCTGCCCTTCGGCAGCGACTTCTACATGTACTCGCGGCTCCTCGACACGTCGCTTCAGCACGGCCTGCTCGCCTCCTATCCGGGAAAGGCTCTGGAAGAGGGGCGTGTCGAGCGCGGCGTTCGCTATTGGAGCCGGCGGGCGGACGCGCTCGTCTCCGGAATGATGGTGGACGGCATCGGACGCTGGGACGTCACTCTGAACCAGTTCTTCTGCATCGACACTGATGCGTGGGTGGGAAAGACCCATTATTCCGACCATGACGGCAAGAACGGGCCGGTCAGGATCCTTCACACCCCGAACCACCGCGGGTTCAAGGGCACCGAGTTCCTCGTCGATGCCGCGGAACGGTTGAAGCAGGAAGGGCTCCAGCTCGAGCTGGTGCTCCTGGAAGGCGTGCCCAATTCGCAGGTGAAGCAGGCCATGGCGGAGGTCGACGTCCTCGCCGAGCAGTTCATCGCGACCGGTTACGCGATCAGCGGGATCGAAGGGATGGCGTCGGGGCTACCGGTGATGGCGAACCTCGAGCACCCGGCATACACGCGGGTGTTCCGCCGCTTCGGCTTTCTCGATGAATGTCCCATCTTCTCCACGACTCCGGAAACGGTCCTGGCGAACCTTCGCACTCTCGTCACCAATCCGCAGCTGCGCCGGACCTTGGGTGAGGCCGGACGCCAGTTCGCGGAGAAATATCACTCCTATGAAATGGCCCGGTACCTGTTCGGGTCGATCTACGACAAGATCCTGCACGGCAAGGACGTCGATCTCATCAATCTCTTCCATCCGCTGAAGTCCGACTACAATCGCAGGACGCCCCGAGTGAGCCACCCGCTGGTGGAGAATCAGCTGCCCCCCGATTGGAGGCCTGACGGTGCTGAACCGGCTCGGTAGGGACATTGCGACCTACGGGCTCGCCGACCTCGTCTTCAAGCTCCTGCAATTCGCCGTCATTCCGCTCTACTCGCAGCGGCTGAGCGTCGCGGAGTTCGGTGTCCTCGCGCTTCTCCAGGTGTCGGGGCTGCTTGCCGGGATCGTGATCAATTTCGGCGTGAGCTACTCGATCCACCGCTTCTATTTCGACACCGACATTCCCGAGGCGCGGCGACCGGTTTTGATCTCTACCGGGCTCGTCCAGCTTCTCGTCTCCGGCACACTCATCCTGTCCGTCCTGGGAGTGTTGCTCCATCAGGGCCAGGAGCGGCTGGCGAGTGAATATCTCCTGCCGTGGAGTTTCGTCCTGGTCGCCCTGCTTACCGTCCTGCCCGACCAGGTGGCTCAATATTGCCTCGACACATCGCGCGTCCAATTCTCGCCGCTGCGTTTCTGCATGATCGCCCTGGTCAAAAACGCCGTCGGCCTCCTCCTCGGCCTGTGGCTGCTCTTGCAGTACGACATGGGCGTCTATGGCCTGCTCGTGGGCAATCTGGCGGCGGCGATCGTCGCTGCGCCGCTGGGCCTGTGGCTGATTCGTCAGGACCTGACCTTGCGAATCGACACGTCCTACGTGGTCATGATGCTGCGCTTCGGCGGCCCATTCGTCTTCACCGCCGCTGCCTATTGGGTGTTCGCGTCCATGGATCGATGGCTGCTCGCGGAACTGGGCAACGCGGTCGAAGTCGGCCTCTTCAGCATCGCCTTCAAATTCGCATCGGTCCTTACGCTCGTCGTCACCGCCTTCCATCAGGCCTGGATCCCGATCGCCATGCGCATGGCGCGCGACGACCCCGATTACCGGCAGCGCTTTGCGGCTATTTTCGACACCTGGTTCTTCCTGCTCGCGCTCATGGCCCTCGCACTGGCGCTCTTCGCCAACGAGGTGATGATGGTGCTCACTCCGCAGCCTTATTGGCCTGCGGCGCCAATCATGGCGATTGGGGCCGCCGCGATCGCCATTTCGGGCACGACCCAGATCACCAGCCTGGGCCTGACGCTCGAGAAGCGCACCTTTTCGATCGCGGTCGGCGCCTGGCTCGCGGCCGCCGCCAACGTCGCCCTCAACATCCTGCTTATCCCGCGCTACGGCGCGACAGGTTCTGCGATCGCCACGCTTCTCGCTTACAGCCTACTCACTCTCTTCTTCCTGTGGGGAAGCCAGCGCCACCACCCACTCCCCCTCCACTATGGCCGACTATCGTACGGCCTGCTCGTCGTCGTGGGCCCCCCGGCGGGGGCCGGGGGGGCGGGGGGGGGGGGGGGTG